>JBEEHU010000033.1:0-25123 GCA_041167565.1 Verrucomicrobiota bacterium
TCGCCGGATACAATACTCGGTCTCTACCGGCATGTTCGCATACCAGATGAGCATGTATTGGCTGAAGCCGATGTAGGCCCAGAAAACGGTAAAGGACAACATCCACTTACCCATGATGTGGTAATGCTCCGTCGTCACAGTTTCCTTCAAGTAACCGGCTTTGCGGAGCCCCGTGATGACGAGAACCAGGAGCGACATCGAGCTGCCGGCGGCGCCGGCGAAAATGTAAACGCCCCACATGGTGGAGAACCAGTGGTAGTCGATCCCGAGGAGCCAATCGTAAGCGCCAAAAGTGAGCGAGAACCCGAAAAGCGGCAGGGAAATGAAGGCGACCTTCCGCATGTTCAGGGTGTAGCCGGGATTCCCGTCGCGATCCTGACGAATAGAGAAACGCCGGAAGAGAAGCGTCGCCGCGATGAAGAAAACGAAATAGAAAATGGAGCGGACGAGAAAGAAATTCCAATTCAGATAGGCGCGTTTGCTGTCGAGAATCGGATCGTGCCCGGGCGCGATGTTCATCCATTCGTAGAGATGGTGCCGGAACAGAATGATCGGGATGAAAAACACCGCCATCACCGGCATGAGCATGGCGAGATTTTCCAGTTGCCGCCGGACGACGACCGACCATTCGGCGTCGGTAACATGATGGACGATGATCCAGAAGAAAGAGCCGGCGATGAGGGTAAAGAAAAAGGCGAAAGCGAAGAGCCACGAAAAACTGAACTGATGCGGCGACACGAACGCGCCGATCACGCTGAGGCCCAGTCCGACTAACCCGAGCAGGGCTAAAATCATTGACAAACCGGCGAAGCGGTTCGGCTCAATGAATTCGCCTTCCGGAACGGGCACTACCTCAGAACGCTCGCTCATTTCTTGGTCGCCTCCGGTGAAGGTTGTGGTTTCGTCTCCGCCGGTTTGTCGAGCTCCGCGCGATGCTCCGGCGGCACGTCGGCTTCGCTGGCGTTTTGGCTTCGCTGCAAAGCGCGGAGATACGTGATGATCGCCCAGCGATCCGTTACGGGCACATTCGGTCCGTAAGCCATCATCGTGTTCTTGCCGTTCGTGATTGTGTTGAAAATTTCGCCGTCAGCCATCTTGCGGATCCGCTCGTCCTGCAAGGTCACGACGGTGGTGAGGCCAAGCTGTTTGGTCACGCCGTTTCCGGCCGCGGTCGGACCATGGCAGACCGCGCAGTTGATATTGAACCGCTGCTTCCCCCGCTCCATCAGATAGCCATCCACCTGCATCGGAATCCCCGTGCCCCAGTTCGTTCCCATTTTTCCCGTATTGAAATAATCCGTTCCGCCGCTGAACCCAAGGTGCGATTGGGCATTCACGTCAGGCTCCGGTGCTGGAGTCGGCTCACTGCCGGCCTTCGGCATTTCGTAACCGACCGGCACCGTGCCCGCGACCGGCACGCGCGCTCCGCGGCCATCCGCGAAAAAGCCGAGCGGCGCCTGCGCCCGGACTTTCATCTGCCGCACCATGTCTGGAAAAAGTTCGATCGGCGAACCGGTGCTGCGCTGCCCGCGAAAACCGAGGAAGGCGACGAGCGCCAGCCCGGTCAGCAAAAAAATGAAGAGAAATCCGCGGAGCATAATCAGTCTTCGTGAATGATGGTGACGTGCTCGCCGCCGCTTTGTTCCAATAGTTCGCGCGCTTCGAGTTCGGTGAACCGCGGATCGCGCGCTTCGATGATCAGGAAAAATCCGTCGTTGGTCGCGCGGGTGAATCGTTGCCAGTTGAAAACCGGATGATACCAGCGCGGCAGTCCGTTCATGACCAGCATCGCGAGAAAGGCGCTGAAGGCGGAGAAGAGCACCGTCAGTTCGAACATGATCGGGAAAAACGCTGGGACCGTGCGCCAATCGACCGGTTTGCCGTGGACCACGAGCGGGTAAATGAACCACGAGGGTCCGAATTCCAGGGTCGCGGCCGTGAGCAATCCAGTAATTCCGCCGATCAGCACGACGGCGCTAAGCCAGGATTTGCCGAGCCCCATCGCATCGTCCATTCCGTGAATCGGAAATGGTGAATGCACATCCCAGCGTTTGAAGCCGGCGTCGCGCACCCGTTTCGCGGCTTCGTAAAGCGCAGAGGCGCTCGCGAATTCCGCGCCCATCCCATAAACTTTGTTTCCGGACGGCGTTCTCAATTGCGCTCCTTTCCGCCAGCGGCCACGGGATGATGATCATCGGGCGAAGCATGATGCGGGTTGGCTTCCGGAAGCACGATCTTCACTTCCGACATCGCGATCATCGGGAGATAGCGAATGAAAAGCAGGAACAGCGAAAGGAAGATTCCGAACGTCCCGATGAACGTCCAGATATCGACCCAGGTCGGATAAAACATTCCCCAGGAGGAGGGCAGGAAGTCGCGATGCAATCCACCGACGATAATGATGAAGCGCTCGAACCACATCCCGGCGTTGACGCACATGCAGACGAAGTAAACGACGTAGATGTTTTGCCGGCATTTCCTGAACCAGAAAAGCTGGGGCGAAAGCGCGTTACAAAAGAGCATGCCCACCCACCAGTACCACCAGTAAGGACCGAAGATGCGATTGAAGAACGCGAATTTTTCGTACTGATTTCCGCTATACCAGGCCACGAAAAATTCCATCGCATACGCGTAGGAAACGATCGAGCCGGTGAGCAAAATGATCTTCGCCATCTTGTCGATGTGCTGGGGCGTGATGATGTCCTGCAGTTTGTAAATGGCGCGCGCCGGAATCAGGAGCGTCAGCACCATGGCAAAACCGCCGAAGATCGCGCCGGCCACGAAGTAGGGCGGGAAGATTGTGGTGTGCCACGTCGGAACGATGGAGGTCGCGAAGTCGAATGACACGACGCTGTGCACCGACAGAACAAGCGGCGTCGAAAGACCGGCCAGAAGGAGATAGGCCATCTCGTAATGGCGCCAGTTCCGGTTCGAGCCGCGCCAGCCCACCGCGAAAATTCCGTAGAGCAATTTTTTGATCTTCGTCGTCGCCCGGTCGCGTAACGTCGCGAGGTCCGGAATCAAACCGGTGTACCAAAAGAGGACCGAGACCGAGAAATAGGTCGACACCGCGAACACGTCCCAGAGCAGCGGACTCCGGAAGTTCGGCCAGATGCCGTAATTGTTCGGAAGCGGCGCGAGGTACCACGCCATCCAGACACGGCCGACGTGCACACCGGGGAAAATCGCAGCGCAGATGACCGCGAACAGCGTCATTGCTTCCGCGGCGCGGTTAATGGAGGTGCGCCATTTTTGCCGGAGCAAAAACAGAATCGCGGAGATAAGAGTGCCGGCGTGTCCGATACCGATCCAGAAAACGAAGTTGGTGATGTCCCAGGCCCAGCCGACGGGGTGATTCAATCCCCAGGTACCGACGCCGGTTGAGATTTGGTAGCCGAGACAGAAGAGCCCGAACGCCGCAACCATCGAAGTGATCGCGAAGGAGACCCACCACCAGCGAGGCGCGGGTCCTTCGATCGCGCCGGAGATTCGCTCGGTGATCCAGCTGAAATTCCGCTTGTTCAAGACAAGCGGCACACGCTGCAACTTCTTCTCCACCGAAGAAGAAGCTTCGCCTTCGATCACATCCGGAGCTGTGGTTGCGCCGTCCATATTAAGCGTTGGAAAAATCGGACAGGATTAACGGGATTAACCAGGATTCAGAAAATCCAATCCTGTAAATCCTGTTAATCCTGTCTAATTCTCCGGTGCTCACGGTTTCTCCTCCGGATTCAGCGCGCCTTTGTCATGCTGATTGAAATCATGTTTAGCCTTATCGGGGCCTTCCGGTCCTTCGTGCCCGAGACTGGCCACCGCGATCCGGTTCGCATCGGGCATTTTCGGATTGGGATTTCGAATCCGCGCCAGGTAGCTCGTCCGCGTGCTCACATTTAGATATTCGAGCAGCCGGTAATTGCGGTCCTGCATTTTCATTTTCGAGACGCGGCTCTCGGGATCTTTCACGTCGCCGAAAACGATCGCTTCCGTGGGGCAGGCCTGAGCGCACGCGCTCGTGAATGAATCGGTCGGAATCCGCGTCTTGTCCGACGCGCCCGCGCGCACCTTTGCCGCGATTTTTGCTTCTTCGATCCGCTGCACGCAATAGGTGCACTTCTCCATCACGCCCCGCATCCGCACGGTGACGTTGGGATTCTTCTGCAGCTTCGTCGTGTCCGGCGCGCCCTTCTCCGTGAACGGCCCGAGATATTCCTGATAGACCGAGAGTGGGCCGATTTTCTTTTTGCCGACCGGCCGCTGGTTGTAATCGAAATAATTAAAGCGTCGCACCTTGAACGGGCAGTTGTTCGCGCAATAGCGGGTGCCGAAGCAGCGATTGTAGGCCATGACGTTCAGGCCATCCTCGCTGTGGACGGTTGCGTTCACCGGGCAGACGGTTTCGCACGGCGCGTTCTCGCAGTGCTGACACATCATCGGCTCGTGCACGATTTCGGGATTCTCAGGATATTCGCCCCGGTCCTGGTTGAACGGTTTCTCGCTCGCGTAATAACGGTCGAGCCGCAGCCAATGCATCGCGCGTCCGTGACTGACCTGAAGTTTGCCAACGATCGGGATGTTGTTCTCGCTCTGGCAAGCGACGATGCAGGCGCTGCAGCCGGTGCAAACATTTAGATCGACCGCCATTCCCCATTGCTGCTCGGCATCGAGCGGCGGATGGCTGTAAATCGAAGGCAATTTGGACGGCAACTCGTCGTCGCCCGCGATCTTTTTCACGAACTCGTTGTCTTCGCGGTAACGCTCGATCGTTGCTTCGCGGACGAGACCGCGGCCCTCGATGCTCCAATGATCCTGCGTAATGGAGAGCGGGTAAGTGCCGAGCGTGTGCAACTGGGGCGGGATTGGAGTGTTCGACGGCTTGGCCGTTGCTGAAGGACTTTGCGTCCCTGTGGCGGTCGGAGTCGGCGTTGGGAGTGGCGTCGGCGATGTCGTGACGGAGATCGCCTCGATTGTCTTTCCGTCGACGGCCATATAATGCGGGTTCGAGCTGGTCCTCAGCAGATAAGCATTGAAGCCCGCTTCTTCGCCGACCGGCCCGGTCTTCTTGCGGCCGTAGCCAAGCGCAATGCTGATCGAATTATCCGCGTGGCCAGGCGACACAACCGCGGCGATCACGAGCTCGCGCTTGATCGGGTTTTGGTGAATATCCTTCGTCGTCTCCGTCACGGCGATGTTGATCAGGTCGCCGGTGTTCACGCCCATGTGTTTGGCGAGAACCGGACTCATCAAGGCGGCGTTGTCCCAGGTAAGTTTGGTGATCGGATCGGGCAATTCCTGGAGCCAGCCGTTGTTGATGTAACGGCCATCGTCCATCGCATAACTGCGCGTCAAGACAATCTCCGGCGCGTCCAGAGTCGGATTCGGAGGCGGCGACCAAAGAGTGTGCGCGACGCCCCCGGCGTTATTTGCATTGAAACTGGGCGGCTTGTCTTTCAGGACCACGTGCGCCGCGAAACCGTCTCGCAACAGGCCCGACCACGCAGTCGGGAAATCGCCCGGCGGCGCCGTGGCGCGAAATGTTTCCTGCACCAGCTCGGGCCCATCGAGTTTCGGGCCGCCGAGGACAAGGTTCAGCAATTCAATTTCGGAAAGGCCGCCGAAGAGCGGGAGAATCATCGGTTGGACCGCGAGGTACGCCCCTTCGGAAGTAAGCGCGTCACCCCAGGCCTCGAGATAATGCGCGGCCGGAACGTGCCATTTGCTTAATTCCGATGTGGCATCTTCGTAATAACCGAGCCGCACCACGTCGGGCACCGTCTTCTGGAGATCGCCCCAATCGATCGGCGCGGCTTCGCGCTCCGCCGGGTCCGCAGCTTCAGGCTTACCCACATGGATGGTGAGCCCGCGCGGCGCATTGTAAACCGGATCGCCCCCGAGAATGAAAAGCTGTTTGATGCGCCCCGCATTTATTTCACCGGCCAGTTGTAAGATGCTGTTGGTCCTTGGCGCGCGAATGAATTCCCGGACGATCAGGGTCGACCCCACATTCTTGAGCGCCGAGTTGATCGCATAGGCCATCAACTGCACGACCACCGGTTGATGCGGCCCGGCCAGGACGAGGCTGGCGCCCGGTTTCGCCATCAAGTCGTTGGCGCATTCGGTCAACCATTGTTCATCGAACTTCATCCCCCCAGCAGGCTCCGGCAAAGTGGCGATGGTCGAGCCGAGCCCGGGATCTTTGGTCTCCACCGCGATCTTGCCAGCAAGCGCGCGAATGAATGCCGGAATCTGGCTCGCCGGACAACGCATCCGATGATCCGCCATCGCGCCCGTGAGCGTGAAACGATTCTCGACCACATAAAGGCGGTTCATCGCGTCCTTCGCCGCGCCAACCCGGCGGCGTGACGAAAACGCGCGCACGCTGGCGACATCGCCTTCGCCGCAATCGAGAAAATCGCTGTCGAGCGCCAGGACCACGTCGGCCCGCTCGAAGCGCGGAACGAGGCGCGCGTTGTCACCAAAGCTGAGCTGCGTCGCAAAACTTTGCGCTTCGGTCAGGAGCGGATCGTAAACGCACCACCGCATTTTCGGGTAAGCTTTCAGCAGCGCCGCCCGCAAACGTTCGCGCGTGGGCGAATGCACTTCTTCCACGAGGAAGGCAAGCCCCGCGCCGCCATCGGCTGCGATCTGGGTCCGAAGGTCCGCGAGATATTTCTCAAACGTCGCCCGATCGCGCCCTTCGAAGTTTTCAACCTTTTTGCCGTCCTTGTCCTTCTCGCCTTTCTCGACGAAACGCTTCGAACGCGCCGGGTCATAGAGATCGAGAATGGAGGCCTGGGCGAAAGCATCGGTCGCGCCTCCGCTGGCGGGATGGAGCGGATTGCCGTCTATCTTCGTCGGCCGGCCGTCGTGGGTCGTGACGACGAGCGGAATTGCGCCGGTCCGCCGCGGCATAGCCGTCGCGTAGTAGAGCGCCTTGCCGGGAATCGCCCACTCGACGCTTTTCGTAAACGGAACGAGGTGCGCTTCCGGCCGGCGACAGCTCGTTAGGCCAAAGCCCGCCAGCGCCATCGACGCGCCCATCAATTTCAAAAAACCGCGACGCGACCATTCGTCGCCTTCGAGTTGGGCGGCGCCCGCCGGGAATTCACGCTCGATCCAGCCGCGAAATTCCGGCGTATCGCTCAGCTCGTTCAGGCTGCGCCAGTAGCGTTTCCCGGTCAGCTTTTCCCGCGGATGCTCGAAGACGCGTTTCATCGGTGGCACCCCTGGCAATTGAGCGGCGGCTTAATGTTCCAGCGCTCTTTCAATGTCAGTCCGATCTCCTGCTGCGTGAGTTTCTTTTTCTTCGACCAATCGTCGCTGGCGTCTTTTGGTTGTCCATATCTCGCCACGAACGCGGCGGGATCTTCCCAGTCCGGTTGCCACCCCAGTTTGTAGATCTGACTCTCCGGGCGCAGGAAGTTTTCCGGATGCCGATGGCATTCGAGGCACCACGCCATGCTGTGGGGTTTCGCGTGATAAACCACCGGCATATTATCGACCCGCCCGTGGCAACTCGCGCAACTGATGCCGCGATTCACGTGCGCCGCGTGATTGTAATAAACGTAATCAGGCGTGCGATGTAGTTGCACCCATTCGACGGGCTGGCCGGTCTTCCAGCTTGCGCGCACCGGCTCGAGCTTCGGGTTGTTCTTTTCCACCTGCTGATGACAGGCCATGCAGGTTTGCGTGTTCGGCAAATTCGAGTGCGCCGCCACATCCACGAAACTGTGGCAATACCGGCAATCCATCCCGAGCTGGCTGACGTGAATGTCGTGCGGGAATGGCACCGGCTGGATCGGCTGATAACCGACGCGCGTATATTTCGGCGTGACGTAATACCAGGTCGCGGCGGTCAGCCCGCATATGGCCACCGCGCCGCAGACCGCGATTTTCAGCGGCAACCAGTTCGACCAGCGTGGAAAAAAATTCGCCATACCCGCTTAGCGAACTGTGCTTCGGAGAAGAAGCAGCCGCCAATCTAAAAACGGCGCTAACTGGTGGTTAGGATGTGCGGCGCTCAGAGGTCGGTGAAGTTAAGGTTTAATCGCGGCGGTCGGACGAGCGGCAACTCTATAAATCGACATCCCATTCGCAAAAAGATATTTGTTTTCCCATTTTGTTTCCCGTCGAAAAAACCGCCCACCAATTCTTTCCATACGGAAAAGCGTTCAACAAGCAAAACGGATAAATGAAAAACTATTCACACGATTTGCGGTCTTTTTTCCCGCATACCTGGCCCGGCTCGACCTTCCTGCGTTGATCCGCCACAATGATCGAATGAAAAGCCTGAGCGCCGTTTTCTTTTTCGTCTTCTTCGCTGCCTCGTCGGCATTGTTCGCGGAGACCGCGCAGACGGTTTTCATCAACGCCAACATCTATACGATGAACGAGCGCCAGCCCCGCGCCGAAGCCGTCGCCGTTCAAGACACCCGAATCGTCTTCGTCGGCTCAAATGCCGATGCGAAAAAATATCAGAGCAAGGAAACGCGTATCATCGATCTCGTCGGGAAAACGATGGTGCCGGGTTTGACGGATTCGCACTGCCACATCTTCGGCATCGGCGAACGGGAGATGAACCTGAATCTCGAAGGCACCAACACGCTCGAAGATTTTCTCGCGAAAGTGAAAGAGCGCGCGGCAAAAGCCGAACGCGGAGCGTGGATCACAGGCCGGGGCTGGATCGAGACCTTCTGGCAGCCGCCGCAATTTCCCACGCACGCCGACCTCGACAAGGTCGCGCCGGAGAATCCCGTTTTCCTGACCCGCGCTGACGGCCACGCCGCAATCGCGAACAGCGCCGCCTTGCAGACCGCGAAGATCGACAAGAACACGCCGAATCCGTTTGGCGGGGAAATCCTGCGCGACAAACAAACGGGCGAAGCGACCGGGATGTTGCTCGATCACGCGCAGGAGCTGGTGCAAAAAAATTTGCCAAAACCGACCGAAGCCGAGAGGCGCGAAGCGTTCGTTATCGGTACCAAGCGCGAAATCTCCCTGGGCTGGTGCGAGATTCAAAATGCCGGCAGCAACCTCGACGATCTGCCGCCGATGCGGCAGGCGTTCGAAGCCGGCCAGGTGAAGTTGCGCGTTTACAACGCGCTCTATGGCCCCGGTCCGGCCGCGGAGGCGCTGTTGCGCGATGGGCCAATTTTGAATCAGTACGACCACCGTTTCACCCAGCGCACGATCAAAGTGGTTTTCGACGGCGCGCTCGGTTCGCGCGGCGCGGCGCTGCTCGAGCCGTACTCAGACGCACCCGAAACGTCCGGTTATCTTACCCAAAAAGAATCTGAGTTGCGCCCCATCTTCGATGCGGCGTTGCGCCGTGGTGTGCAGATCGAAACCCACGCCATTGGAGATAGCGCGAACCGTCTGATCCTCGATTTATATGAAGCAGCGTTCAAAGCTGCACCCTATGGAACGACGCCTCCATTAAAAGCCGCCCGGGATGTCCGCTGGCGGGTGGAGCATGCCCAGATTCTGAGCGCGTCCGACCTTCCGCGCTTCGCGAAACTTGGCGTCATCGCGTCGATGCAACCGTCGCACGCGATCAGCGATTTATTTTTCGCGCCGAGCCGTCTCGGGAAAGAACGTCTCGCCGGAGCTTATGCGTGGCAAAGCCTGATCAAGTCCGGAGCGATTGTTACCGGCGGTTCCGATGCGCCGGTGGAGCGCGGCGAGCCGATGATTGAATTTTACGCCGCCGTCGCGCGCAAAAGCATCAAAGGCGAGTCCGCCGATGGCTGGCATTCCGAACAGGCCGTTTCGCGCGAGCAAGCGTTGAAGATGTTTACGATGTCTGCGGCCTACGCGGCGTTCGAAGAGAAGGACAAGGGTTCGATCGAGGTCGGCAAGCTCGCGGACCTCACGGTTCTCACCAAAGACATCATGAAAAGCCCCGCGCCCGAAATTCTCACGACGACCTGCGCCATGACCGTGATCGGCGGCGAGGTCGTCTTCGAAAAACAATAGAAATTAACTCGCAACGCCCATGACAGAGATCGCCTTCGCCAAGAGCAACCCGGATTTGAACCATGCTCTCTCCTTGATGCACACGCTCATGGAATACCGACCCCAGCCGATTTATCGGCGTTTGCATACAATCGGTGCGAATTACTCGATGCTCCATCTCGACGTGCTGGCCTTGATTTATCATTTGGCGAAAATCTGCTCTGGCCACGTTCTCGAGATTGGAGCGTACGTCGGGGGGGCAACTATCGCGGTGGCCCTTGGGGTTCAGGATTCGACGAGCCCCAAGAAAATTATCAGCATCGAAGAAGGTGGAAAGATAGACCATCCCACCCCGGGGCAGCGCCAATATCTTGAAGGACCTCCGCAAAAATCTCGCGAAGCACGGGTTATCACACATGGTTTCTCTGATTGAGGATGCGTCGTACGACCCAGCAATCGTCACGCGGGTTCAGCAGGCGGTTGGTCCACACGAAATAGGATTTTTGCTTATTGATTCCGGTGGCGCGCTTAAGACCGAGATTGCTCTTTATGCGGACAGACTCTCTCAGGACTGCCTGGTCGTCCTGGACGATTATTACACCCCTGGCGGCCTGGAGAAGACCCAGGAAATCAGGGTAACTGTGGATTCGCTGATCGCCAATGGTTCGCTCATCCCGCTCGGTCTCTATGGCTACGGCACGTGGTTCGGGCGCTGGAATCGTTCACCCGGCGCGTGAGACGAAGCGCTCCTTTACGAATAGAGATACTCGTCGTGATATTCGCGTTGCGGGGCGAATTGCACCGTCTGGTCGCCGCACCTCTCCGGATACAAAGACCATCGAAGTCGGCAAGCTGGCGGAGCTGACGGTTCTCACGAAAGACATCATGAAAATTCCGGAGCCTGACATCCTCACGACGACCTGTGCGATGACTGTGATCGGCGGAGAAATTGTTTACGAAATTGGTCGCTGACTGGACGTAAACGCGGGGACGAACAAGTCCGCAAGAGGTTGACATTTCACGGTCAATCCGTAATGTATCGGTCCTCGATATTCATGAATCAGTTGCACCGGACTTTACTCCCGCTTGTCCTCCTCGCGCTTGCAGCTGCTTCAGCTCCCGCTCAATCCATTTATGAGCGTTACCGCTTCACCACCCTGGTGGGAAATCCTCCCAGCCATGGGAGCAACGACGGGATCGGGAGCGCGGCGCGGTTTAACGGTCCGCAGGGAGTTGCCGTGGATAAGGCGGGCAACGTTTATGTCGCCGATACCGACAACCATACGATTCGGAAGGTCACGCCGGCCGGATTAGTGACCACGGTCGCGGGTAAGCCGCTCTTCATTGGCCGCGCGGATGGCAATGGGAGCTCAGCGCGTTTCGCCGCTCCATTCGGAATAGCAGCAGACGGCGCGGGAAACTTGTATGTGGCCGAAGCCAGCGGCAATTGGATCCGCAAGGTTACCCCCGCAGGTGACGTGAGCGTCTTCGCAGGAGCGGGCACCGTGGGGGGAACGGATGGCGCGGGGAGCGCGGCTCAATTTAACTCTCCAGAAGGTGTCGCGCTGGACAAGGCCGGTAATCTTTATGTAGCGGACTTCTTTAACCATACGATCCGAAAGATAAGTCCAGCCGGCGTCGTGACGACGTGGGCTGGGGCGACAGCCATCGCGGGTTATGCCGATGGACCGGGAAATGCCGCGCGATTTAACGCTCCCCGTGCCGTCGCGGTGGACAGTGCCGACAACGTGTTCGTCGCGGATTTTTACAATCACATCATCCGCAAAATAACTCCCGACGGCGTGGTGAGCACGTTTGCCGGCACGCCGGGTGGCCCTGGTAGCGACGATGGGACCGGCACCAATGCGCGTTTTAAGAACCCGATCGCGCTGACAACGGACAGCGCCGGCAACGTTTACGTCGGCGACAGCAACGCGACCATTCGCAAAATCACGCCGGCAGGCGTGGTAACGACGCTGGCTGGTTCAGTGGGAAATCCCGGGAGCGCTGATGGGATGGGACCGGTCGCGCAGTTCAATTTGCCCTACGGCCTGGCCGCGGATAGCGCCGGCAACATTTACGTTGGCGACAACGCCAATTCGACAATCCGAAAGGTGACGCCGGACGGGAGTGTCACTACGCTCGCCGGTTTAGCGCAAGGCCCACTCAGCGCGGACGGGAGCGGGACGGCGGTCCGCTTTGCGCAGCCATGGGCTGTCGCGAAAGATAGCGCGGGGAATCTCTACGTGGCTGACGCGTTTAACAGCACCATCCGCAAGGTCACCGCGGACGGCGCCGTGAGTACCTTTGCCGGTTCGCCGCAAATGACTGGGAGCACCGATGGAGTCGGGAACGAAGCGCGATTCACTCGTCCCGTTGGAATTGCGCTGGATAGCCAGGGAAACATTTTCGTCTCGGATAGCGGAATCCCCGACACTTTTCCCAACGGCGCCACCATCAGGAAGATCACTCCGGGTGGTGTGGTAACGACCTTCGCCGGCAGCGCGACCCAAAAAGGGAATCAGGATGGCGCCGGCCCCGCCGCCCGATTTTACTTTCCGGGCGGCATCGCCATCGATGGAGCCGATAACATTTATGTGGCGGATACCGGCAATCACAGGATCCGAAAAATTACTCCGACTGGAATAGTGACCACCCTGGCGGGCAGCACCGCCGGGTCCGCGGACGGCGTGGGCCCGCTCGGGAAATTTTTTGGACCCGGCGCCGTAGCCGTCGCAAACGACGGAAACCTTTTCGTCGCCGATAGCGGAAACGAGACGATTCGGAAAGTCACACCGCTGGGAGAGGTGACGACTTTCGCCGGACAGCCTGGGACCTTTGGGTACGCGGATGGGACTCGGAACGCTGCGCGGTTCTGGCTGGGCTTCAGCAACGGATGCTATGAATTTTGCGGGCATATGCCGAGAAGCGGCCAGTCCGCCGGCATCGCGGTGGACGCGGCCGGAAATGTCTATGTTAGCGATTGCCAGAATAATCTTATTCGGAAAATCACACCATCCGGAGCGGTAACCACCATTGCCGGCGTGCCGGCTCCAGTGGACAACCTACCTGCCAGTACCGACGGTTCGGGACGCGCCGCGCGGTTCGAGTTTCCGAACGGCCTGTTCGTTGATGCGGCCGGTTACATCTATGTCGCCGATACGCAGAACAACACTATTCGTGTCGGCGGGCCGACCGCGGTCGCCCAATCGCTCAACATCGCAACCCGCGCGCAAATCCAAGGCAGCAACGACGCGCTCATCGCCGGGTTTATTGTCACGGGCTCCGCTCCCAAGAAGGTGGCGCTGCGCGCGATCGGTCCTTCGCTCTCGAAGTCAAATGTTCCGGGAGCCCTTTCCGACCCGACCCTCGAATTACTCGACTCGAGCGGTGTGCGGTTCGGGATCAACGACGATTGGCGTGATGCGGGGAACGCGGACGAGGTCCAGGCCGCGGGTCTTGCTCCGACCAATGACCGTGAAGCCGCCTTCATCGCGACTCTGCCGCCAAACAAGAACTACACGGCCGTTGTTCGCGGCAAAGACAACGTCCCTGGCGTGGCGCTCGTCGAAGTTTATGATTTGAATCCGACGGCCGATTCCCTTCCGGCCAACTTGAGCACACGCGGTTTCGTCGGCACGGCGGCCAACGTTATGATTGGCGGATTCATCCTCGGCCAGGGAAACGCGGCCGATAAAGTCGTCGTTCGAGCATTGGGCCCATCGCTCGAGCAATTTGCGATCAGCAACCCACTTTCCGATCCGACGCTCGAATTGCACGACGGTAACGGTGCTCTCCTTGCTTCCAACAACGATTGGAAAGACACCGACCGTTCCGCCGTCGAAGCGACGGGACTGGCGCCCTCAAACGATCTCGAATCCGCGATCGTCAAAATGCTTCCGGCCGGTAACTACACGGCGATCGTTGCCGGCAGGGATGGAAGAACCGGCGTCGGATTGGTCGAAGTTTACAATCTGCAATAATCTGACGTCGCGATCGGCTACGAGTAGAGGTACTCGTCGTGGTATTCGCGCTGGGGAGCGAATTGGACAGTCTGATCGCCGCCGGTCTCGGGATATTCGAAGATGTTTCCTTCGTAGTTCCGGATCACGATCTTTTCGTTGTCGTGATATAAAACGTAGCCGGGATTGATCGGGACTTTGCCGCCGCCACCGGGGGCGTCGATCACGAATTGCGGGACGCCATATCCGGTGGTGTGGCCGCGCAGGCCTTCGATGATCTCGATGCCTTTCGCTACGGAGGCGCGAAGATGCGACGATCCGTTAATCAAATCGCACTGATATATATAGTAGGGCCGGACCCGGCACATCAGAAGCTTTTGCACCAGCGTTTTCATCGTGTCGATGTTGTCGTTCACGCCGGCGAGAAGGACGCTTTGGTTGCCGAGCGGAATGCCGGCGTTCGCCAGACGCTCGAGCGCTTGCTTCACTTCGACAGTCAACTCGCGCGGATGATTGACGTGCACGCTCATCCAGAGCGGATGATATCTTTGCAGCATCACGCAAAGTTCGGGCGTGATGCGTTGCGGGAGAAAAATCGGGACGCGGGTGCCGATGCGGAGAAACTCGATGTGCGGGATCGCGCGCAACCGGCTCAGGATGCGTTCGAGTTTGTCGTCGCTGAAAATGAGAGCGTCGCCGCCAGAGAGAAGGACGTCGCGGACTTCGGTGTGTTGTTCGAGATAACGAAACGCTTCCTCGAAATCGGTGTGCAATTCCTGTTCGCCGACTCCGCTCACGACGCGGCTGCGGGTGCAATAGCGGCAGTAACTGGCGCAACGATCCGTCACCAGGAACAAGACGCGGTCCGGATAGCGATGGACCAGGCCCGGCACTGGCATGTGGGAGTCTTCGCCGCACGGGTCCGCCATGTCGTAGGGCGATGTCCAGGTCTCCTCGATCCGCGGAACGACCTGGCGACGGATCGGACACTCCGGATTATCGCGCTCGATCAGGTTAAGGAAGTGAGGCGTAACGGCGAGGGCGAGCTTCGTCCCGGAGAGAAGAACGCCGCTGCGTTCTTCATTCGATAACTCGAGGTGTTGCTCGAGTTGGGCAAGCGACGTGACCCGGTTTTTGAGCTGCCATTTCCAGTCATTCCAGAGTTCCGGCGGAATCCCGCCGTTGCGGGAGAAATAGCCCGGCGCGTGCGAGACGAACTCTTTTCCATCCATTTTCCCAGGGGCAAGAGTAAGCATTTTATTTGGTGAACGAAAACGTTAAGGGCCTTAACAATCGTGTCAATGCAGGCACTTCGAGGTGTGCGCCGCACTCGCCTGTTGCCAATTGAACAGGTATCGTAGAGTTCCTGTCCAACCCCGAACCGATGCGCATTGCTCTTCTCATCTTCTCCCTGACGCTGGCCCCGTTGTCACTGCGCGCCGCACCGCCCCTGGCTCAACCCGAAGCCGGCCCCACCTCGACCGTCCCGCCGGCCGCGGCTGATGCCGGCAAGGATGTCGTCCATCAGCTCAACAGCGCTTTCACCAAAGTTTTCGAAATCGTCGCGCCGAGCGTCGTCATTATTGAGGTCACAAAAAAGAACGACAGCAGCGAAAATACTTCGTTCGACGATCTTTTTTTCCAGGGTCCACAGGACGACAATGTGCCTCGCCGCGGTCCCCGCTCGCTCCAGCCAGTCCAGAGCGAAGGCTCCGGCTTTATCGTGCGAGCTGACGGATACATCTACACGAATTATCACGTACTCGAAGGCGCCGACCGGATCGACGTGAAGCTCAAGGATGGCCGGGAGTTTCAGGCCAAGGTCGTGGGCACGGACGAGAAGACGGACGTGGCCGTGATCAAGATCGAGGCCACGAATTTGCCGGTCGCGCAGTTTGCCGACAGCGAGGCGGTGCGCGTGGGCCAGTTCGCCTTCGCGATCGGCGCGCCGTTCAAGCTCGATTATACCTTCACCTACGGCGTGATCAGCGGGAAAGGCCGCAGCAAACTGCTCGCGACGGGCGGCTATTCGATCTCCGATTATTTGCAGACCGACGCCTCGATCAACCCCGGGAACAGCGGCGGACCCCTTTGCGATATCGACGGCAAAGTGGTCGGAATGAATACGCTGATCAACGGATTGAACCGCGGGCTCGGCTTTGCCATCCCGAGCAATCTGACGAACGAAATCGGGCAGCAGCTCATTGCCGGCCACAAGATCGTGCGGCCATGGCTCGGCATTCGCATCGAGTCGTTAGGCGACGATCCGTCGATCCGCGATTTGTTCAAAGGCCTCGACAAAGGCGTCGTCGTCCGGACGATCGAAGCCGACGCGCCCGCCTACAAAAGCGACCTCCGCCCCTTCGATGTCATCACCCAGGTGGATGGCGCGCCGGTCGCCACCGACACTCAGCTTCAGCGTGAGATCCTGAAAAAAAAGATCGGCCAAAACGTTGAGCTCACGGTTTGGCGCAAGGGCCAGACGTTGAAAATTCCGGTGACGACGGGCGAGCTTCCGAGCGAAATCTCTCGGGCTTCGAACGAGATCAATCCGCCGTCGCCATCGAAGCCGGAAGATTCCAACAAGTTCGGGTTGCAGGTGCAGGAGCTGACCAAGGAAGTTGCGGCGCGGTTGAAACTTGGGGTGACCCAGGGCGTGATCGTGACCGATGTGGCCGACAACAGCCTGGCTGCAGCGCAGGACATTCAGCGCGAAGACGTGATCACCGAAGTGGACGGCAAGCGGATCACGAACGTGGCCTCGTTCCGCGAGGCGCTCAACAAAGCCGATCCCCGCAAAGGCGTGCTGCTTTATCTTGATCGCAAAGGCAGCAAGACTTTCGCAGTGCTCAAGGCCGGCGGGTAAGGGGCGCGCAAAAAAGGCATGTCATCCCGAGCCGCGGAGACGGCGAGGGACCTCGCAAGCGCTCAATCACTTCCTCGAAGCGACAGGCGGATGACGTCAATGTGCGCAGAATGTTTGGCGGAAGCCGAACTTGCAACTGAGAGGTCCCTCGGCGTGCTGCGCCAGCCTCGGGATGACACGCGCTATTTAGCTGCCGCGCTTGCGCGCAAATATTCGCCCAGCGGCAATCCGTCGAGATAAAGCTGTTCGAGCGCGGCGTCGCCTCTCAAAACCCGGACCGTCACGTACGCATTGCGTTTTTCCCGCCTGGTCTAGGCGCGATAAGCCGGTTCTGCGGCGGGCGCGTCGCGTTCCGTCACCCAATACTTGTCGAACGGAAGCGAAATGGTGGCGGTTTGAAACCGCCGCTCCTTGAAGAACTGCCTACTACTTCTTGTTCCCGACGATGACTAGGATGATTCCGCCAACGAGGCAGATGCCGCCAAGGATCGGGGGAAAGGGAACGGTCTTCTCGCGATCGGCGCTCACTTGCAGCGGCCCGGCGTCAATGATCTTCTCGCGTTTGGTGTAGCTAAAGCCTCCGTAGGCGAGGGCGATAATGCCGATCGCGATCAGGATGATCCCGACGATTCCAGCGGGTCTCAATGTTCGGTGAAGTCTAGAGCGTCCGCCGGCCCGAGATCAGATTCACAATCAACACGACGACGGCGATGACGAGGAGCAAATGAATGAGCGCGCCGCCGAAGTGACCGATGAAACCGAGGAGCCAGAGAATCAAGAGAACAACAAAGATAGTCCACAGCATAAGTTTTCCTTTGGTTGGTTTCCTTTTCTTCGCACGCGGAGCCGTGGCTGCGCTTAAAGATTTTTTGATTCGCCATAGTTTCGGCAAGCCGGTCGACTCTTAAGGCGGCCGAATTAAATGCTGGCGGCGCGGTTACAAAAGCAATACAACCCCGTTCGCAGTCGTTTCTGTTTTCCGAGGCCCGCTTTCCATGAGCTCTAAACTTCTCGCCGTATCTCTAATCACTCTGCTCTTCGCCGGAGGCGCCGTCGCCAGTGTCGTGGTCGAAAAACGTTCGCGGCAATTGCCGGATACCGCGGTTCTTGATTGTGCCGGGGTTCACTCCTTCCTTTTCCGCGGGCCTACTGGAACTTCGAGGAGACCCATCATGGTCCCGCCGCGCGAATACTGGACGGCGCAGGAAAGCGGCCTTTACAGCTTTGTGCTGCGCTATCACAGCGGAAACGTCTGTTCCCGAATGGTTACGCCGGAGGTTTTCGCGCGCTATCGGGTGGGCGATGACTTCTACGATCGGCCGCTGGCCCAAACGGATCGGTATGAATCCGACGACAGCAAAGCAACCCAGCCGGTAGTTCGCCATCGGCATCGCACAGCACAGTTGCGGAACAAGAGTCACAAGCATTCGTCACATCGATCGCTGGTGAAGCATCACAGAAACTCCTCGCACCGGATTGCGCAGCGGTGATGTAGAGGCGCTTGTGCCAAGTAGGCGCTTGGCACAAGCGCCTCTACATTTGCTGCAACGCCGCGCGCAGATTCCAGTCGTGTCTTTGCAACCGCTCGACCGCCTGGCCGTAATCGCACTTCGCCAATTCCGCTACCAGCCGCGCGGCGCGATCGCGCAGCTTCGCGTTGGAGGTCGCGAGATCGATCATCAGATTGCCGCGCACTTTCCCCAGTGCAACCATCGCGCCGGTGCTGATGATGTTGAGCGCAAGCTTGGTTGCGGTCCCCCCCTTCAAACGTGTCGATCCTGTCAAAAGCTCGGGACCCGTCGCCAGATCGATCTCCAAATCGAAACTCTCCGTCCGCGCTCGCGCGGGATTGCAGTTCAGCAAGATTGTTCGCGCGCCAAGCTTCTTCGCTTCCGCCAGCGCCCCAAGAACAAAAGGCGTCCGGCCGCTCGCGCTGATTCCGCAGACGATGTCCGCGTTTGTTACCGCGCGTTCGTGGATGGCGAGAGCGCCACTGCCAGCTTCATCTTCGGCTCCCTCCACGCTGCGATAAAGTGCAGTCATTCCCCCGGCAATGATGCCTTGCACCATCTCGGACGGCGCGCCGAACGTGGGCGGAATCTCGCTCGCATCGAGAACCCCGAGCCGCCCGCTCGTGCCTGCGCCCACGTAAAACAAATGTCCTCCTTTTTGCAGAACGCCGCTGACCAGTTCGACGCCGCGCGCCAGCGCCGCCGCCTCCGTCCGCAGCGCATCCGCGACGAAACCTTCTTCCGCCACAAAAAGCTCGACGAGCTCTCGCGCGCCTAGTTTTTCCAGGGTTTCGGAGCGCGGATTGCGTTGCTCCGTCAAGGCGCCGGAAAGTTCGGCGATATTTTTTTCCTGGGTCTCCGGTGGTCTTTCGATTCGCTCCTCCGTCTCCGCAGCCAGCCACGCGGCGCCGAATTCCGGCGTTTGCTCGCTCATTGCCACGCGGGCGTCAGGCATATTTTTTTTTAGCCTGCGGCGAAACGCATGCGTATAAATCGAATCGCGGTGAAACAGACCACCGAGCAACATGACTTTCGGCGCGAGCAAATGCAGCCGCGTCGCGACCGCCTCCGTGTATTCGCTCAAGACCGTCGCGCCCTCCTCGATAATCTTCACTACGTTTGCATCGCCATTCATGGCGGCTTCGAAAACTGTGGGCGTGAGTTCTGCGACCTCCATCTTGTCGGCATTTTGCGCCCACCGGACTAGTTCGTCGCGGCTGTTCAAAGAAAGGGCCCGCAAAATAGTGGCGGTAAATTGCGCTTCGCCCCGGTGCAAATCGTATTCGCGCAAAATAAAACGGAGCGCTTGCAGTGAGAGAAAATAACCGCCGCCGGCATCGCCCAAAATGTGGCCCCACCCTCCCGCCTTTTCGGTCCGGTCGCCCCGGCGTCCCGTAACCGAAGCGCCGGTGCCGGCGTTCACCGCGATTCCGTCGCCCTTGCCTAACGCGGCCGCGAGACCAGAATCGCGATCGCTGCCGGCGACGATCTTTGCGGCGCTCCAAACTTCGCCGCAGAGTTTTGACAAGAGCCGGCGATCTTCATCGGTGGCGCAGCCGGCGAGAAACATTCCCACCCGATTTGCCTCCGCCGGCATTTGCTGAAAGATCGCGCGCAAACGCTCCGGCGAGGTGAGACGAAAATTAGACGGCGGAAGCTTGCCTTGATCGATTACGCTAAAGGCAGCGTCTGTATGTTCAACCAAGACCCAGGAGGTCTTCGTGCCGCCGCCTTCCACGCCGAGAATGCGCTCGCTCACCTGGTAATGCTTAACTGCTCTGGAGAAATTTGAAAGCTTCGCCATCATGTCCTGATGGCGCTCGATGAAAAACAAGCGGCAAGCCGCGTCTCTGAACTCCGGCGCGAGATCGAGGAGCATAACCGCCGCTATTACCAGGAGGCCGCGCCCACCATCAGCGACCGCGAGTACGACCGGCTTTACCGCGAATTGGGCGATCTCGAAAAGCGCTTCCCTAACCTGGCGACGGCGGATTCTCCCACGAAAGGCGTCGGCGAAAAGCCGCTGAAGGCGTTCGGGCAGATCATCCATCGCATGCCGATGCTTAGCCTCGACAACACTTACTCGGAAGAAGAGGTGACCGACTTTTACCGCCGAATGGAGCGGCTTCTGCCGAACAAAAAAATTCCCGTGGTCATCGAACCGAAGGTCGATGGCGTCGCGGTCTCGCTCCTGTACGAAAAAGGCGAGCTTCGCTATGCCGCGACGCGCGGCGACGGAACTGTCGGCGACGACATCACGCAAAACATCCGGACGATCCGCTCGGTGCCCAAGCAATTGAAAGGTGACGCCCCCGATATCCTGGAAGTGCGCGGTGAAGCGTATCTCGACAAACGCGGCTTCGCGAAATTGAACGCGGACCGAGCGAAGGCCGGCCTCCCGGAATTTGCCAACCCGCGAAATGCCGCCGCCGGTTCTCTCAAACAACTCGATCCGGCCATCGCTGCGCAGCGCCCGCTCGGCGTTGTTTTCTACGGGACCGGTTTGATCGAAGGCGCACCGCTCGAAAAACACTCAGATTTTTTCGCGTTGCTCAAGAAACTCGGATTACCTGGCTCCGAACGCTGGTGGCTCGCGGATTCGGTCGAAGAAATTTTGCAGGCGATCCATGAGCTCGATCAGGTGAGACACGATTTTCCTTATCAAACCGATGGCGCGGTGGTGAAGGTCGATGCCTATTCGCAGCGGGAGATTTTGGGATTCACCGCGAAATCGCCGCGCTGGGCGATCGCTTTTAAATACGCGGCGGAACGAGTGGAGACGCGGCTGCACGACATCCTGATTCAAGTCGGACGCACCGGGACGCTCACGCCCGTCGCCGCTTTGGAACCGGTGCTCGTCGCGGGCAGTCGCGTGGCCCGGGCGACTCTGCACAACGAGGAGGAGATCGAGCGCAAGGACATCCGGATCGGCGATGTGGTCGTGGTGGAAAAGGCGGGCGAAGTCATTCCGGCGGTTGTCGGCGTGCGGACCGATCTGCGCACCGGTAAGGAAAAAAAATTCCGGATGCCGAAGCATTGCCCAGAATGCGGCAGCGAAGTTGTGAAGGATGAAGGGCAGGTCGCCGTGCGTTGCGTGAACAGCCAGTGCCCCGCGCAGCTGCGCCGCCGGATCGAACACTTTGCCTCCCGCGGCGCGATGGACATCGAAGGGCTGGGCGAAGCCGTCATCAACCAGCTCGTCGAGCAGAAATTACTTGGCGATCTGGGTGACATCTACGCTCTGGAGGCCCCCAGGCTCAATGAGCTCGAACGCATGGGAGAGAAAAGCGTGAGCAATCTGCTCGAGGCGATCGAGCGCTCGAAATCGCGGCCGGTTTGGCGGCTGATTTTTGGGCTCGGAATCCTGCACATCGGGGTAAGCGCTT
This sequence comes from Verrucomicrobiota bacterium, assembly GCA_041167565.1. Classification (GTDB taxonomy): domain Bacteria; phylum Verrucomicrobiota; class Verrucomicrobiia; order Chthoniobacterales; family UBA10450; genus AV80. The sequence goes on from JBEEHU010000033.1 coordinate 21,677, forward strand.
CTCGCGCGCTCGCCGATCATTTCCCAAATCTCGACGCGATCCGGCAAAGTTCGATGGAGGAATTGCAGCGGATTCCAGACGTGGGAGAGGTCGTCGGCCGCAGCATTCACGATTTTTTCCATGAGCCGGGCAACCTCGAGCTGATCGAGAAATTGCGCCGCGCCGGACTGCGTTTCGAAAGCGAAGAAAAGGCAAAGGCGGCGCCGGGATTCAAAGGAACGACATGGGTGATCACGGGCACGCTCAGCCAATCACGCGATGAAATTGCCGAGCTGATTCTGGCGCGCGGCGGGAAAGTAAGCGGCAGCGTCAGCAAGAAAACGAGCTTCGTCCTCGCCGGCGATGATGCCGGAGGCAAGCTCGCAAAAGCGAAACAGCTCGGAGTGAAAGTGATCGACGAAGCCGCGTTTCGGAAAATGCTGGCGTAACGCCAGCGTCGGCTGCTACGGCGTCCGGCGCGTGCCGGTATCGAGTTGCAGCGGGATGCTTTGATTCGGCGTCAGGGTCGCCGCCTTTGGAGCATGATTGCTCAAGGGATGGAAATCCGACTGGATCTCGAAGGTCATCCTTTCGTTTCCGCGCAGGACGACGATCGGCACAGTCTCTCCCGCGGTGATGAAGAAGGAAGCGTCAATCACATCCTCCGGCTCGTGCACCTTGGTTTTGCCGACCTCGAGAACAATATCGCCGGGCTTTACGCCCGATCCAAACGCCGGCGTGTCTGGAATGATCTCCGCCATCTCCGCGCGCGAGCCTTCGGTCGCTTTCTCCCTCTGCGTCACCTCAATCCCGATCCAGCCGTGGCGCGCTTCGCCGAAACGAATGAAGTCGTTCCGAATTTTTTCCGCGGCATCGATCGGCAGGGCGTAACAGGCCGAGCCGTTGTCGATTTGCGCGACGAGAATGCCAATGACTTCGCCTTTAAAATTCAAAAGCGGCGCGCCGGCTTCGCCCCGTTGCGTCGGCAGATTCACCCGCACATGCGTCGTGGAAAAGTAGCGCTCGAGAAATTTTCTATCGAATCCGGCGATCATTCCGAAACTCGGCGTCTCCGGCAGGTCGAGCGGGAACCCAATCGTCATGACAGGTGTGGCGACTTCCATTCCTTGCGATTTTCCGAGGGGCAGGACTGGCGTCGCGATGTCTGCTTTCAAGATGGCGATCCCGCTCCGGACATCGGCAATCATCACGCGCGCGGGATAGTTCTTGCCGTCGAATTCCACGCTCAGGTTCTCAGTATCCCCACCGACGGAAAAGGCGGTGTAAAGCGTGCCGGCAGGGTCAATAAAAAATCCGGTCCCGGAGAGATCGCCGTGCTGGTCGGTGCCGCGGATTTTCACGACCGCTTTGGCCGACTTATCAAAAATATCTTTGACCTCCCGGCCGATCGAGCTGCTCGATGATTCCGGGACGTGCGCGGGCTCTTGAGCGCGGCAGATCGCAAGAAGGCCGGAAAATGCGATGGCGAGAAAAAAGCTCATCCTCATTGCCCGAGAAAACTTCGGCGGACGGAAAACCGCCGTTCCGTGAGCCTAAAACCTGAAAGCCGGCTCATAACTCACTGGCGTACTGTCGAGCACGTAACGCGGAGGCGTGGCGACCCGGTGAGTTTTGGAGCTGTCTTTGACCGTGCGAACGAGCGACGGGCCAAGATCGCGGGTCGTGACCGGTTTGGAGAGGCTCCAGGCCGAATCTTGCAAAGCGGTGGTCGCAATCACGGGAGCGCGATTCTGCGCGGCCACATTCACGGTCTCAGGAGTCTGATAAACCTTCAGGGAGATGACCGCGGCACAGACGACTAGTGCTGTGGCCAAGGCTGGGTAGGAAGTGAGGCCGGGGACATTCAGGCGGAACATGAAATCCTGGGCCCGCTGGAGACCGATCCGCCAGAGCGGCTGCCGCAGAAGCTCGTCGCGCTGCCGGCGATGGAATTCGTGCAGGAAGTTATCGAAGTATTCCGGCGGCGGCTGCTCAAATTTTTTGAGCCGCAAAAGTTTGCCGATTTGATCTTCGTTCAATGGGTCCATGCGGCGGGTTGTCTAGGAAACAGGGTTCTTCCGGAATTCGTCCAGATAATTCTGCAATTGTCGGTTCGCGTAGAAGAGCCGGGAACGTACCGTGCCTTCGGAAACGCGCAAGATTTTACTGATCTCGGCATGGGGCATCCCTTGAATGTGAAACATGGTGACCACGGCTCTGTGTTCATCAGACAATTTCATCATGGCCTCGTTCAATCTTACCTGAAGTTCGGACAAGTCCGCTTCGCGCACCGGACTGCTTGTCGCGGTCAGCTCCAGAAACTCCTTATCGTTCTGAACGCTGGCGTCCATGTCATCGAGGCTGAGGTGAAAACGCCGGCCGCGTTTCTTCAGGAAATTAAGCGTCATGTTGACTGCGATCGAATGGATCCAGGTGTAAAAGGAGGACTTGCCGCGGAAGCCGCCGATTGATTTGTAGGCCTTCGAGAAAACGTCCTGGAGCAGGTCGTTCGTGTCCTCGTGATTCGAGGTCATGTTGTAAACCAGGCCGTAAAGGCGCGGCGTGTATTTCACCACGAGCTGGTCGAACGCGGCCGCCTCGCCGGTTTGGGTCCGCGCGACGAGCTGTTGGTCTTCATCCGATCTCGGCTGTTCCATCGCGTCGCGCTTAGGCTTAGCACGCCGCCGTGAGGCCGACGATAAGAAATCGGTGAAGCGCCGCGAAGAAGGCGGAGACGGCAGGGCGATGGCTGGATTCATCTTTTTCGGAGGCGGCACGCGGGTTAGCGGCGGTCGCGGACGGACATGAGCCAGAGCAGGTTGCCCAGAGTGGCGATGAACGCGGCGATATAAGTCAGCGCGGCTGCGTTCAGCACTTTGTTGACGCCAACGACTTCATTTCCCGGCTGCACGATGCCCATCTGTTGCAAAATGATTTTCGCCCGGCGCGAAGCGTCGAATTCCACCGGCAGGGTGATCAACTGAAAGGCCAGCAGAATCATGTAGCAATAAATGCCAAGCGTGATCAGGCCGGTCATGTGGAAAAAGAGACCGCCAATAATGACGAACGGCAGCATCTGCGATGCGATCTGCGTGATGGGGACGATGGCCATGCGCGCTTTGAGCGGCGCATAGGCGGCGGCATGCTGAATGGCGTGACCGGTCTCATGCGCGGCAATGCCGAGCGCCGCGACCGAGGGCGTGTTGTAAACGTTCGTCGAAAGGCACAAGCGCTTGCTCGTAGGATCGTAATGATCGCCGAGGTAATCGTTCGTTTCGACGACCTGGACGTCGTTGATTTTCGCCGCCTGCAAAATCTCGCGGGCCGCTTCGGCGCCGGTGATGTTCGAGCTCGCGCGCACTTCGCCCCATTTCTTGAAGGCGCTGCTGACGCGCCATTGCGCAATGAGCCCGATGATGAGCGGGATGCCGACGAGCAGCAGCCAATTGGAGCCGAAGCCGTAACCGT
>JBEEHU010000034.1:0-13285 GCA_041167565.1 Verrucomicrobiota bacterium
GCCGTCCTAGCGGAGGAATCTGTTTCATCGCCTTGGGCAGCAATAAATTCGAGTGAGTCAGAGGTGCGATCGCCCTATAAGGAAGATCCTCCATTATCCGTATAACATCATACAATATATGTCATATAAAGTGCAATCATGTGCACATGACGCATAACCCGAATCCGCTTGACACGTGTGAGAGGATTGCTTTTCTTATGGAAACGCCTCCACCCGAAATCGTTACGCCCAGAAAGCTGCCGACACCTTGGCTTGCCGACAGCGAATGGTTGCTACAGGAACTAGCAAAAACCAGAGAGGCCGTTCTTCGCATCCCGCAACGGCTCGACAACGCCAGTGATGTAAAATCCGTGATCGATCGGATTTGGCACCTGGAGCGCACCCTGCGCGATCTGCTGCACCTTCACCGCGAGGGCCAACGCGCCTTTGCTGATCGTGTGCACACGAATCAGAGCCGGAGCCAGAAAAGAGTTCGGAAGCAAGCGACGAAGATCATTCGGATTCAGAAGAAGTTTCAAACCGAGTTCCGCGAAGCACGTGCTGCCAAGGCTCTCGGAATTCAGGCATAGTTCATCCACAAGGAACCCCATGGCCCGGCCTTCGGCCGGTCCACGGTGACCCCCTGTGGGTGTTAAGCGCGCTGGTATGGCGGTGGCTTGGTTCAGGTGCTGGCGATCCGTGGGCTGGATTCGGCCCCACGCGCTCCGCTAGTAAGACTTGGCGTTGCAGCTCTAGCAGCCCCGAGGCATTCAACCTTGGCGGCCCGCGTCGTCTTTTCCTTGGAATGATTTGGGATTCATCTTGCCGGGCTTGCGAGAGCTTGCTATTGCCGCTCTCTCGTCATTCCCCATCCGTATTTCCGGCCCGAGTTTGTTTTGCGAGGCGTGGGGGCGCCGCCCATCTGCAAGTCACCAAAGTGCGCTAAAAGTCCCCCGACAAAGCGGGAACGCATTCGTGACTACGCAGCGAGCGGCGTCCTTGAGCTGGGGGAAACAGCCCCCCGACTGATTCCGCATCCAGCTAACCTAATGAACCCCTGCTTGGCCTCGCTTGAAAAACTCGTGAAAGAACATTGCTCGCTTTCGAGCATTCCCAATCGTCTAGAAGTATAGCACAAACTAACTTTCTTGTCAAGTGCTATACCTAACGACACTTCACCCGAGAACCTTTCACCGTTTCTACGAAGTCTCTTTGCTTTGCCGCGTCTCCCGCAGGGGGGCAATCCAGATGATGAAGCGCGCCCTTCGGGGGCGCGCTGACAAGGATTAGAAAGAGGGGGCGCGCATCGGTGCGCCCCCTCAAACTCCCCCTCCCTAGGGGGAACATTCAAGACAAGCTTTCTGTTCAACCACTCGTTAGGTTCCAAAAGAAAGTCTGGTATATGTCATGTCGAATCTGCGCCGCGGCTTTGGCGCCTAATAGGAACAAGTTGGACTACACCACGACGGACGCTTGGTTGTCCTTGGCGAGCACCGCATCGACGTCAGTGACGAACGCCGGAATGAAGCCGATATGTTTGGCGGTGCGCCACCAGGCTCCGCCGCGTTCCGTTCTGAGCAGGTCGCTCAAGTGAGGTCCGACCGCCAATTCGAAAGTCCCCTTTGGAAAAATACCGCGCTGCGTTCTCTCCCAAATGTGGAAGGAGGCCCAGAGGTTTTCTTGAAGCATCTGCTCCAGCCTCAGTTGATCGGCGGCATCGAGAGCACTCTCTCCCTGCAAGCCGGCGGTCATCAATTCGGCAATGTCGCGGTGTTTGGCGATCGCCATCCGGATCACCGTCCATTGCGCCATCGTGGAATTGTGTTCGTTCCGCTGGAGGGCGCCGGTATTTTGCCGAATCTGGAGTGCGACAAAGATCAAAGACGCAATCACGCCGACTGAGGCGACCATCTGCGCGAGGTAAGACAATTGTTCGAACGACATAGATTTCAAAATTACGGCGACCGCAGTCAAGCTGTCCACGTGCTCGACAAATGTCGATTGCTATTATGTCGCATGAACTTGCAGGCCGTGCAGTCGGCTAACCATTGGAGGTCAGCTAGCTCTTACCTCAATTCGGCCTTGGTAAATATTTCCAGCGTCTCCCGCTCTGTGGGCGGTTGCAGGACATTGCGGGCGGCGAACTGATGAGCCTGGGGGTAACTTGTCGCGCGAATGCGCTCAGCTGCTTTCTCAAGATCGTAGGAGGTGTGGCGCAGTTGAACGTCGGGTCCCAGGAGCAGCCAGTAAGCGCCGGGCTCTCCAAAAGGCATTCCGACGCTGCCTGCGTTCACCACGCGAGTGTCACCGATCATTCGGTCGAATTGCATGTGGGTATGACCGCAGACGACCAGGGGCGCGTTGGCTTCGGCAAAGATGGGGAGGAGTAGGTCTTCAGGCGTCGAGATGGTAAACACTTCGGTGTCACTTCGCGGGGTAGCATGACAGAAGAGGACATCCCCTAGCCCGCCGATCTCGACTCGGAGCGTCTTAGGCCAGCCAGCTATTAGCTGTTCATATTCCGGCTGAACCTGCCCGGCCGAATGACGAATCACGTCGCGAAATTGTTCGGGGACGCTGCTATTCCTGCCAGCGATCTCGGCTAGCACCGCCGTTTCGCCGTTACCCTGGATGAATCGAACGGGAATGGAAAGGCTGACTAAAGTGTGCAGGCTTTCGAGTGGCATCGGGCCTGGAACCACATCACCTCCGACTACGACCAGATCTACTTCGGCCTGAAGAATAAGATCGAGGACAGCCTCCAAGGCGGGAAGGTTTCCATGAATATCGTAGATGGCGGCGACACGCATGATCTGCATCCTGTATCTTTGAATTGTAGTTGCGGCAACTCGGCGGCGCGCTTCTGCCGCCAGTGACGGCGGCAGCTACAACGTTGACATGCGGTGCGGGTTGGCTGGACTTGTCGGAAGCGGCGTGGCAGCGTGCCCGTCTTATGCGCTCTCAAATATGTTTCGCCGCGGCGTTGGTTGCTTTCATCCTCCCGTTAGCCGTTCTGGCCGAAGAGCCGTTCAAGTTCGAGAACACGCCGGGCAAACTTCCCAAAGAGGTGGTGCCGAAAAGCTACGATATCCAGCTCAAGCCTGACCTCGAGAAGCTGACCTTTACCGGCTCGGAGACTGTGATCCTGGAGGTACGCAAGCCGCTCAAATCCGTTACGCTGAACGTGAACGCGGTTACGATCGCTTCGGCGACAATAGCAAGCGCGAGTGGCGCACCGGCCTTGACGGCGACCATCGCGATCAACGCCCAAGAGCAGACGGCCACGCTCACATTTGCGAATGAGATCGCGGCTGGAACGCATACGCTCACTCTCGATTTCGCGGGTAAGATAAACCAAGGCGGACAGGGCCTCTTCTTCGCGGATTACCGCGAGGAGGCGAGCCCCGCCGCGAAGAAGCGAATGTTGGGCACGCAAATGGAGGCGGTCGATGCGCGCCGGGTATTTCCATGCTGGGACGAGCCATCTTTCCGGGCAAAGTTCCGGCTGACAGCCACCGTGCCGGCGAGCTTCACCGCGATCTCGAACATGCCGGTCGAGAGCGAGACGAAAGCCGGCGAGAGCAAGGAAGTTCGCTTCGCTGAGACACCGCCGATGGCCAGCTATCTGATGGTGTTTTGCGCGGGTGAATTCGACTCGATTTCCGCGGAGGCCGGTGGAGTAAAGATCGGGGTTATTACGACGAAAGGAAAAGGCGAGACCGGTCGGTATGCGCTCGAAAGCGCGGTAAAGATCCTTAACTACTTCAACGAATACTTCGGAGAAAAATATCCGCTCCCGAAGCTCGACTTGATTGCGGTTCCGGGCGGGTTTGGCGGCGCGATGGAGAACTGGGGCGCGATCACCTTCTACGAAAGCGCCCTGCTTTATGATCCAAAAAATTCGTCGGAGGAGACCAAGGAAGGCATCTTCAGGATCATCGCGCACGAGGTAGCGCATCAATGGTTCGGCGATCTCGTGACGATGGCGTGGTGGGACAATCTCTGGCTGAACGAAGGTTTTGCCTCATGGATGGGCACGAAGTGCACGGACCATTTCAATCCGCAATGGCAGGTCTGGCTCCGCGCCAACGCGGCCAAGCAACGCGCCATGGCGACCGACGCGCTCTCTGCCACGCATCCGATTCAACAGCCGGTCAAGACCGAGAGTGAAGCCGACAGCGCCTTCGACGAGATCACCTACCAAAAGGGACAATCGTTCCTCCGCATGCTCGAGACCTATCTGGGCGAAGAAGATTTCCGTTCAGGCATTCGCGCCTACATCACGGCCCACAAGTTTTCGAACTCGACCACCGCCGATCTCTGGAACGCGCTCGCCAAATCTTCCCACAAACCGGTCGGTGAAATCGCGCGGAGCTGGACGGAGCAGCCGGGATTTCCGCTGGTATCGGTGACTTCCAAAGAGACCGCGTTGATCGCGACCCAGGAGCGATTCACCGTCCATCAGAAGTCTGCACCGCAGTTCGAATGGAAAATCCCGATCGCCACGATCGAGGTAAAACCGAACGGGACGGATCGCGGTTCCATGTTCCTGCTCGAACAGAAATCGACGCCGATCCCTAACCTTGGGCCCGCGCAAAACGTTAAGCTCAATGCGGGCGGAGTCGGCAATTACCGGGTGAGCTATGAACCGGCGCGGTTCGAGAAGCTGGTCGCTGCGATCGCGGACCTAAACGCAGCCGACAAGGTGAATCTCGTGAGTGATACGTGGGCGCTGGTGCTGGCCGAGCGCAGCCCGATGCGCGATTACTTTAGGTTAGTCGAATCACTGCGGGCGGACGGCAACCTAGCCTTGTGGGAGCAAATCGCCGGTGCGCTCGGCTTCATTGACGATCTCCATTGGAAGCACGCCGATCGGCCCGCCTTTCAAACGTATGCTCGCTCGATCCTGAAGCCGGTGTTCGAGCGCGTCGGCTGGGAGCCCAAACCCGGCGAAGAAGTCGCGACGGGATTGCTGCGGGTGCAGCTCATTGAAAAACTCGGCGACCTCGGCGACGAAGCGGTCGTCAAGGAAGCGCGCGAGCGTTTCGAGAAGTTTGTCGTCGATCCGAAGACTCTCGCGCCGGATATCCGGGCGGCGGTCATTGGAGTTGTGGGCCGCTACGCCGATGCGAAGACGTGGGAGACATTGCATCAGCTCGGATTAAAAACGAAAAGCATCGAAGAGAAGGGAAACTTCTACCGCGCGATGGCGATGGCGCTCGATGCCGAGCTGGCGAAAAAGACCCTGGCGCTTTCGCTCGGCGATGAATTGCCGGCGTCGCGGGCCACTCGTCTTGTGCGCGACGTGTCGATCTCGGCGGAGCAACCGGAATTGGCGTGGGAATTCGCGCAAGCGCACCAGAAGGAGCTGGACGCGAAACTCGATGCGCTCGGGCGAATCCGTTTTGCATCCGGCGTCATGAGAGGTTTCTCGGATGAATCGCGCGCCGCGGAGCTGGAAACTTACGCGCAAAAAAATTCGCCTGCGGGCCTTGGAAGCGACGTGAGGAAGGCTGCCGAAGAGATTCGATTCCGGGCCGATCTGAAACGGCGCCTGATTCCGGAAATCAAGCACTGGATTGTCGAGAGCGCGAAGGGGTGATCAGCCTTCATGGCGCCCGGCATTCCGAAACGGCGCGCCATTCTGCGAATCCAAGGGTTGAATGGGTTGACGAAAACCGATTGCTCGGGAGATTGACCAACTTCTATCACATTATGCGAAAAATGAATTTCATGCCTCTGTTCTTGGCTGCCGCTGCCTCGCTGGCGATTGCACCGCTCCTGGCCATTAACGCTCGCGGAGCTGCAGGCGATGTCTACGAAACCAACGAGGGCAATGTCATCCGATTCCGGTCGATCGGAGGCACCCCAGGGACTTATTCCTCGGGATTCTCCAGCCCCAAGGGAATCGTGTTTGACGGCCGCGGCCGTTTCTATGTGGCGGATGCCGGCAAGAATTCGATCGTTGTGTTCACTCTTCCTGACGTCGAGGGCGCCACTTACGCTAACGGCCTCAGTTCCCCCGTCGGGCTCGCGTTCGATACTTCCGGTACCCTGTTTGTAGCGGAGGCCGGTAGCGGCAACATCATCTTTTTCCCACCGGACGGGACGAAAGCTACTTTCGCCACCGGGCTGAGCGGACCGGCTGGCCTCGCGTTCGATCCCAGCGGAAATCTTTTCGTGGCGGACTTTACGGCCGGGACGGTTTTCAAATTCACAAAGGCCGGGGCAAAGAGCACATTCGCGACGGGGTTGAAACTCCCGGCCGGAGTGGCGGTGGACAATGCCGGGAACGTGTTTGTTTCCGAATCTGGCACCGGCACAATCTTCAAATTCGCGCCGGATGGAACCAAGACCAGCTTCGTCACCGGATTAAGCCGTCCTTTTGGTCTTGCGTTCGATGCCTCGGGTAACCTGGTTGTGGCAGACAATGGTGCGGGCGCGACGCTTCTATTTGCTCCGGATGCAACCAAGACCACCATCTTCACCAGCAAATTCAACACTCCGCAATTCGTCGCGGTCGAGCCGCTGCCACATCAACTTCTCAACGTCAGTACGCGTGGCCTGGTCATGACCGGTGATAATGTTCTCATCGCCGGATTCGTGGTGGCCGGCACTGGCCCGGTGGGCACTACCGTAGTCGTGCGGGCCTTGGGGCCTTCGTTGGCTGCCTTGGGCATCGCTAATCCGCTCGCGGATCCGACGCTGGAATTGCGGGATTCTTCTGGAACTCTTATCGCTTCGAACAACGACTGGAAAGATACCCAGGAAACGATTCTCAGCGGCACCACGTTGCAGCCCTCCAACGACAAGGAATCGGCCATCTATATTTCGCTCCATGGTGGTGCGTATACCGCGATCGTTCGCGGAGTTAATGGCACTGGCACGGCCCTGGTCGAGGTATACAACCTCCAGTAAGCTGCGCTGTCAGATATTGCTGCCAGTCCACTTCAACTTCTGGCGAACGACGCCGAAGAACGAAACGCCGGGCAACGAAGCGAGCGGCAGGAGGTGTTGCGATTTTCTGAATTGCACCACGGCGCCTGTCGCCACTGGCAGTGGTTCGCGGCCGTCCACGGTAAGGAACACCGGATGATCCCGCTCCGTTACTTCGATCTCGATGATGGCATCTTCATCCACAATGATTGAGCGGTTAGTCAGCACGTGCGGACAAATCGGCGTAATAACCAGGGCGCCCGATTCCGGCGCAAGGATCGGACCGCCCGCTGAGAGTGAATAGGCCGTTGATCCAGTAGGTGTCGCGATGATCAGGCCGTCGGCGTTGAACTCCGTCAGCGGTTCTCCGTTTACGCTGGCTTTGAGCCGGATGAGCCGGGAGACTTCGCCGCGACTGAAGACGGCATCATTCAGGCCTCTGACGCGCGCGACTTCCTCACCTGGGTCTTTGATTGTTACTTCCAACAGGGTCCGATTGCTGAAAACCATTTTCCCCGCTGCGATGCATTCGACTGCTTCCACGTAGGTCGATGAATTCGCGCAGGTGAGGAACCCAAGCGACCCCACATTGATTCCGAAGATCGGCTTGATCAGATCTCCCAACTGGCCCACCGCGTGAAGGATTGTTCCGTCGCCGCCAAGAACCACGAGAAGGTCAGCCTCGCGTCCCAGATCGGCGACAGAATAAGTCGACGTCATTCCGGCGAGATCCGCTGTCCTGGCTTCGATCAGGAGTGTCAGCTCGAAACGCTTGAACTCGGTCTCCAGCGCCCGGACCAATTGCGCCACGCCCGGTTTACCGGTATGCGCGATCAGGCCAATTTTCGTCGGGCGCATAGGAAGAATTCCTGGTTGCCATCAGTTCCGGTAATGGCGGAGGCAACCATGCCGATCACCCTGTGTCCGCCGTTGAGCACGAAGTGGCGGATCTTATTTTGCGCTTTCTCGTGCAGCGCCGGGTCGCGCACGATCCCACCGTGGGCCACATCCGCCGCCTGAAGCTCGAATTGCGGTTTGATGAGCGCCAGGATCAGACCGTTTGGAGTTACCAAGTCGAAGGCGTTCGGCAAGATCATAGTCAGTGAGATGAAAGAAACATCGATAACGCACAAGTCTATCTCGTCCGGGACATCTGCGCGAGTGAGGAACCGCGCGTTCAGTTTTTCGCGCACCACTACGCGCGGATCGCTGCGAATTTTCCAGGCCAATTGCCCGTGTCCAACATCGATCGAGTACACCTTGGCGGCGCCGCGCTGCAGGAGGCAATCGGTAAACCCGCCGGTCGAAGCTCCGATATCGAGCGCGTTCAGGCCTTTCGCGTCGATCTGGAAGTGCTCGAGCGCGCCTTCGAGCTTGAAACCGCCCCGGCCGACGTAGGGCGAGCGCGTCTCCACCGAAACCTTGGATTCGGGCCCAACCAGAACCGACGATTTACTGACGACGCGATCGCCAATTCTAACTTCGCCCGCCATGACCGCCCGTTGCGCTTGTTCACGGCTGGCGCAAAGTCCTTGCTCGACCAGGAAAACATCCAGCCGCGACCTCTTCGATTTCGTCATCTACCAATCACTCATGCGCGGCATACTCACGGAGCAACTTTTCGATCGAATCCACATCTTCGGCCGAAGCCCTGCGCCGCTGGTATTTTCGAAAGACGACGTCCCTCAACTCCTGAAGATCTTCGAGCAGCGGACGGTCGTAATAAGTCCATTCGGATTCATCCGCGGATTTCGCCTGGAAACGCCAGACGCCTCCGAACTTGGTTACCCGGACTTCGCGCTTTTTTCCTTCCGCGTCCTTCTCCTTCCATATGTGTTGACTCCGCATCCGGACGGAATCTTACATTAGCCCCTTGAAAGACGCAGCCAGATTGCTCGGCTATTTTGCCGCCACCATTCTCTTCGGGGCCGTAGCCGCGCCCATTCTCTTTTGGGCCGCACACTGGCTGGCGGCGCACGGAATCTTTCCCGCGCTCGCGACGTTCGATTTCGAGGCGTTCTTTCACCGCGCGCTCATGCTCGGAGCGCTCTTGTTTCTTTGGCCTTTTCTGCGCTGGCTCGGAATCAAGAGCCCTCGCGACCTCGCTCTCGACCGAAATCATCGTTGGGGGCGCGACCTGATCATCGGATTTCTGATCTCTTCTCTCCCCGTCCTCGGCTGCGAAATTTTTCTCGTCTCGCGAGATGTCTACACGTTACGCGCGGAGTGGGAGTGGTCCGCAGTCGGACAAGTAGCGCTAACTTCCTCGATCGTCCCGTTGATTGAAGAAGCACTTTTTCGCGGATTGTTTCTCGGCGTTTTGCTTCGCGGCAGTCGCCCATGGACCGCCACGGTATTGAGCGCAGGAATTTTCTCGATCGTTCATTTTCTCAAGGCGCCGGATGAAACAACGACATCGGCAGGATGGACGTCGGGATTCAGCTCCCTCGCCCACTCTTTCGATCAGTTTGCCGACCCCAAGCTTTTGCTCGCCGGTTTCACAACGTTGTTTGTCATCGGCGTTATCCTGGCGCATGCGCGTCTGCGCACGCGATCGCTCTGGCTGCCGATCGGCCTCCACGCCGGATGGATTCTGGGTAGCGGCGTTTTTAACAAAATCGCGCGCCGGGAAATTCTCGCGATGCCGTGGTTGGGGAAAAGCTTACTCATCGGAATCATCCCGCTGTGCGTTTGCCTCGCCAGTTGGGTCCTGCTCAGAGTCTGGTTGAAATATGCGGGCGCTCGCGAAGTTTAATCCCCTCCCCGCGCTGAGTTCGCTCTTCTATCCCGCGACTTGCGCTGTTTGTTCCGGAGAAGTCGGGCGCGACGAATACCTCTGCGAGAGGTGCAGCGGCCGGGCGCCGCGAATCACCGTGCCTTTCTGCACGAAATGTTCCGAGCCGTTTGTCGGCGCGATCACGCAGACGTTCAGTTGCGCCAATTGCCAGCATCGCATTCTGCACTTCGACGCAGCCGTCGCGGCCTACCGGAGCCGCGGAATCGTTCGCAAGCTCGTCCACGAATTCAAGTACGGGCGTCAACGTCATCTCTGTTACCCGCTCGCTGCCTGGCTTGGAGAAAATATGAACGATGCGCGGCTGCGCGGCCGGCACTTCGATATCATCGTTGCGGTTCCCTTGCATCCGGCGCGCGAACGCGAACGGGGTTTCAATCAAGCGACCGTTCTGGCGGAGATGCTCAGCCGGCAGATCGCGACGCCGCTTCGCCCGGTGCTCGAACGAATTCGTTACACCACCACCCAGACCGCCTACGATCGGACCGAACGCATGGAAAATTTGCGTGATGCCTTTCGTTTACGAAAAAAGGCGGACGTGCGAGAGTTGCGGGTGCTCCTGATCGACGATGTATTAACCACGGGCTCGACGTTGAGCGAATGCGCGCGTGTCTTGAAAGGCGCGGGCGCGATCTCCGTGCACGCCGCCACCGCCGCCCGCGCCTGACGACATGGCTATTTTCAAAAGACCTCCGATCGGCGGTGGCAGCGGAAGAAAGCGCCGCGGCGATATCCCGCAGGGACTTTTTCAAAAATGTCCGGGCTGCAAAGAAGTCGTTCATGAAATCGAACTGGCGCAGAACCAGCGGGTCTGCCCGCATTGTGATTACCACTTTTCCCAATCGGCCAGGGAACGGATCGAAGACCTTCTCGATCCCCAAAGTTTCGTCGAACGGGACGCGAACCTGCGCTCGGTGGATACCCTGCAATTTCAGGGCATGGCCACTTACAAGGACCGGTTGAAGAAATATCAGGACGCCACCGGTCTGACTGACGCTGTCTTGAGCGGTTACGGTATGATCGAGGGGTACAAGGTCGCAATCGCGGTTATGGATTTCAGTTTTCTGGCAGCCACTATGGGATCGGTCGTCGGCGAGCGCATCACCCGAACGATTGAATACGGGACGGCGAACCGCTGCGCCGTCATCATCGTCTCCGCTTCCGGCGGCGCGCGCATGTATGAAGGGATGCTGAGCCTGATGCAGATGGCGAAAACGAGCGGCGCTCTCGCGAAACACGCCTGCGAGCGCTTGCCTTACATTTCGGTGCTGACGAATCCGACCACGGCCGGAGTCATGGCGAGCTTCGCCTCGTTAGGCGACGTCATTGTGGCGGAGCCAAAAAGCATGATTGGTTTCGCGGGGCCACGCGTGATCAAGGAGACAACGCATCAGGATTTGCCGGAGGGTTTTCAGACCGCGGAATTCCTGGAGGAACACGGACTGATCGATCGAATCGTGCATCGGAAAAAATTGCGCGCGCAGATCGTGCAGTTTCTGAGCTACTTCTCGAGCACGTCGTGAATGCCGGGGAGGCCTCGGCGCGACCATCTCCCGCCTGCAAAGAAGCGCTTCGTTGGCTTTACGCCACCGAGCGATTTGGGATCAAGCTCGGGCTCGAAAACATTTCCCGGCTCTTGCGCGAGCTGGAGGTTCCCGAAAAATCCCAGCGCATCGTTCACGTCGCCGGCACGAATGGCAAAGGTTCGGTCTGCGCCATGGTTGACGCCATCGTGCGCGCCCAGGGTTATCGCACCGGACTCTTCACCTCCCCTCACCTCATCAGTTTTCGCGAGCGGATCCGCGTCGATGGAGAAATGATCGGAAAGGACGAGGTCGCGGCCGGGCTGACCAGAATTCGCGACAAGATCAGCGACTGGGATCCGCATCCGACATTTTTTGAGATCACCGCGGCGCTAGCGCTTCTCTATTTCAAAAAGCGTGGTTGCGAAGTGATCGCGCTCGAGACCGGCCTCGGCGGCCGGCTGGACGCCACCAATGCCGTCCAGCCGATTGTCTCCGTGATTACGCCGATCGGCTACGACCACCAAACCTGGCTCGGCCACAGTTTGGAAAAAATCGCGAGCGAGAAAGCTGGGATCATCAAGCCGGGTGTGCCCGTGGTTTCCGCCGTGCAGGAACCGGAAGCGGAGCGCGTGATCCGCGCCCGAGCCGCCACGTGTGAAGCGCCGCTGCACGTCGTAAAGATTCCGTACACGGAAACTCCACTCGCGCTGGCCGGCGCGCACCAAAGAGAAAATGCGGCGCTCGCGATCGCTGCCCTTCGCTTCGGCGAAATCGGGGTGAACGAAGGGGCGATCGTTCGAGGTTTGGCGGATGTTGTCTGGCCCGCGCGTTTTCAATTCTGGGACGACCGAATCATCATCGACGGCGCGCATAATCCGGCCGGCGCCGGCGTTCTCGCGAAAACCTGGCGCGAACAATTCGGCGACGAGCGCGCCACGATCATTCTGGCCGTGCTGGCCGACAAAGATATCGCCGGAATTCTGCAGGCGCTGGCACCCATCGCTCAACGAATGATCCTGCCGCCAGTCCGGAGCGAGCGGGCGATGCCGCGCGAGGAACTCGCGCTGGTCGGCGCGAATCTTTTCCCGGAACTGCCCATCTCGCTGGCGCCCTCGCTCGATGCCGCCTTCCACGAGGCGCGGGCCGGGCGTGAACGCATTCTCGTGACCGGCTCTCTCCACTTCGCCGGCGAAGCGCTCGCGACCCTCGGCGGCGATGCCGGCGCTCTGGAAGAGTGCGCGCAGTAACGATTACGTTTCGACGACGACCATTCGCGCCTGCAAAGCCCGGTGTCTTTGGCCGTGCATCGTTCGGTGGATCGTCATGATGACAAAGAGCGAAAAATAAACGAAGCCGGCCAGGTCCACGTAATTCGCCGTCAACGCCACCAGGGCCGAGGCGACGCCCACACTGGCATGGCAGAGCATGGCGTACAACTCCCACCGCGTGTCCAGAGTCTCCATTTCATTGAGCTCCAGCTCGACGCGGCGGCGGTAGGCATGCAGATAGAGCGCCGCCAGCGCGAGATAAATGGCGGCGAATCCCATCCCGTAAATGACAAACAACGTGGACCCCTGGTCGTGGGTGAGCTGACCGCGGAGACCGCCCAGGATCATTCCGTTGATGAAAAGGTTGAATAGAAATTTCAGCGGATAGACATAGAGCAGAACGATGAACAGCATCACGCAGGTCAGAAACCTAACGAAACCATCATCGAGGCCGAAGCGCCGGCTAAAGACATAATGCGAGTTCCAGATCATCGCGAGAATGGCGAAGCAGACCCCGAACGCGAGAAATCCGCGCATCGTTTCCATCAGTTCGCCGAAGCTTTTCGGAACCTCGAGCGATACTACCAGCAGCGTGACCGCGAAGCCGAAGACCGCATCGCAAAATGATTCGAGCCGGGTGACCTCGCGCCCCCGCAGGCGAAAACCCTGACGGTCTGTTGCAGCCGCACCGCGCATTCGCGCCTCCCGAATCATCACTTCCTTCTAGGTGCAGGCTTGGTAAGCGACAAGACTGATTACCGGCAAGCGGCCCATTTGGCGGC
>JBEEHU010000035.1:0-22318 GCA_041167565.1 Verrucomicrobiota bacterium
GAGAATCTGGATTCGATTACCTAAACCGGGCCTAACGAATGACCTCGCAGTTTTTCAGGCTGACGTAACCGGCGAGGTACCCGCCGAAGTCCGCGCGCAATCTTACCTTCTGCCCGACTTTGAGAGCGTTTACTGCTGACCTGGCCGATTCGGGGAAGACACAGTTCGTATGGGCCGTAGCGCCGGAGCCGATCAAGTTAATGGCTGGCTTTTTATAAAGGAGATCATTGCCGATCCAATCCACCGCGCCGCTAATTACAATGATCTTGCCAGTGTAGCGCGCCTCGGCCGCCTTTGGGTTGATTTTAAAAGCGCTTTCCAACTCATCGACGGTGAGTGGCGTGCCGGTCGGCGCGGTCGGCGCTGGCGAGGATGAAGAGTTCTTACTTTTTTGTTCTTCGATTATTCCTTTCGCCATGGGATCGCCCAGGAACGCAGCCAGGTGAAACAGCGGTTGTGAATTGCTCTGATACTCAGAATGCCTGAAGGCCAATAGGCACACTTGTGCCGCGAGTGGTCGACGAAAGAAAATTGCGCTGATAGCGGTGACAAAAATAAGAATCAGTAGCAGGCAGCCACACCCTAGTAGCGCAGGTCGCCCACAACCTCGCCGCGCGGGAGGGGCCGGGTGAGGAAGCGGCTGAGACGCAGATGGCGGCGGCGATAATTGCGGCCGGAAAGGGGGTAGGGGCGGATGTGGCGGAGCTGCAGGCGGACTTGGCCGGACGGCTGGCGGGGGTGGGGGAGTAGAAGGAGGTGGGCTGTCAGTCACCAGACGTGTGCCGTCCTCGTTGCAAAACGGTGGTGCGTCATCTGGAAACGATCGGTTACAGGTCGGACAATGTTTCATCGGCTTTGTTGGTTGATGACAAGCGCGCTTTTAGAGGCGGGGGAGAAAAAGGAAAAGAAAAAAGTGCCCGCGAGAACCGTGGATGCATCACGGCTATTTGCGAGCGGGCAGGGCGAGCTGACGAGTATAAGTTGCTCCCTCCGCTTTCAGGTCGCTGGAAAACAACGCGAATGATTCGACGTGAATCATGCCGGCATCGAAACCGGCATGCGCTTTAAGAAAAGGGCGGATTGTTTCGGGCGAAACGTCACGACAGCGCGCGATGGTGACGTGCGGATGGAACGGGCGCAGGTCGGGTTCGAGACCGGCGGCGAGGGCGGCTTCCTGAACGCGCTTGTGCAATTGAAAGAGGTGCGGATGGCCGCTGCCGACTCCGATCCAAATGACGTTGGGCCGGCCTTTGCCGGGAAACGCGCCGAGGCCAGTGAGGGGAAGAAAGAATGCTTTCCACTCGATCGCACTGAGATTTTTCTTGAGCTTTTCTTCGACATCTTCCGGCACGTTGCCGAGAAAACTCAGCGTCAGATGCATTTGCTCGGGCGCGAGCCAGCGGACGCCACGCAGGTGCGGATCCAATTCGACGAGGCGTTGCGTCGCGGACTGTGGAAGCTCGATGGAAACGAAAAGCCGCTTAGCGCTCATCTATAGCCCGATGGCGACATCTTCGATCGAGTGATCTTTTGCCGGTTTCTTTACGCAAAAGGCAAGGAGCGCGCCGATGAAACAAAGAAATGCGCCAACGAGAAATGGGGTGCGGCCATATTCAGTGAGCGGCTTTTGCAGATCGAACATGAGAAGCCAACCGCCGAGAAGCGGACCGAGCAGCCGCCCCGTGCTTCCGGCGGATTGCATCACGCCGAGCGCGCGGCCTTGCCAGGTGCGCTCGACCATTTGGGACGCGAGTCCGCTCAACGGTGGGCTGGCAAAGCCGCTGCCGGCGGCAAGTCCGGCGCAGACGAGCAAGATGAGGGTGAGATTATTGCTAAAGGGCAGCAGGATGAGAGAGAGCGTGGTCAAGACCATGCCGGTTCGCGTCAGGGCCACTTCGCCGAAGATCTTGATCAAGCGGCCGATCAATCCGCCCTGGACGATGACGGCTACGATGCCGATGAAACCGAACAGATAACCATTCGCGTGGGCGTCGTAACCGAATCGCTTTTCGGTGAAGAGCGCAAAGAGCGTCGTCATGATAGAGAAGCCGGCGATGAGAAAAAAATAGGTCGCGATCACGATGGCAAACATGGCGCCGCGTCCGTGGCGAAAAACCTCGGCGAAGCTGGCTTGCTCGTGGGGTTTCACGCGATGTTCGCGTGAAAGGCTCTCGGGCAGGAGAAAATAAATGAGCAGCGCATTGGCAACGGCGAGTCCGGCCGCGAAGAAGAAGGGCGCGCTGTAGGAAATGCGGCTCATCAGGCCGCCGATCAACGGACCAAAGGTGAAGCCGAGGCCGAAAGCCGCGCCAATCATTCCCATGGCGTGCGAGCGTTTTTCGGGCGCCGTGACATCCGCGATGTAGGCCTGCGGGATGGAGATGTTCCCGCCGGTGATGCCGGCCAGAATGCGCGCGACGAAAAGAAGCAGAAGCGAATGGGCCATTCCCATCAGGGCAAAACCGACGGCGGTCCCGGCGATACTGACCAGCAAGACCGGGCGACGTCCGAATCGATCGGAAAGTTTTCCGAGGATCGGGGTGAAGATAATTTGCATGCCGGAATAAATTCCGGTGAGCCAGCCGATCGCGATCGGCGAGGCGTGAAAATTTTCGGCGTAAAGGGGAAGGACGGGAATGATGATGCCGAATCCGATCAGGTCGACGAAGACCGTAAGGAAGAGAACGAAGAGAGGTGATCGCTGCCGGGACATTCGGGGGACAGTGACGAGTGACATGTGACGAGTGACAAGTGATTTTGAAGAAAGTGACGAGTGACGAGTGACGTGTGACGTGTGACAAGCCGGGAAAATCAGCGAAGCGGCCGACCTCTCAACTCTTCACTGGTCACATGTCACTCGTCACTTTTTCTACCCGTGGCGGCGGTTGAAGCGGGCGACTTCGCGTTCGGTCTCGCGGTCGGTGGCGCGCTTTTTCAAATCGGCCCGCTTGTCATGCGCGACCTTGCCCTGCGCCACGCCGATCTCGGATTTCACTTTTCCATTTTTCCAATAGAGGCTCAGAACGACAAGGGCGCGACCCGCGATGGCGGTGAGGCCATAGAGTTTGTCGATCTCCTGCTTGTGGAGGAGCAAGCGCCGCACGCGTTTCGGCGGCGGGATTTCAATGCTGGCCTGCGCGTACGGCTGGATGTCGGCGTTATAAAGAAAGGCCTGTCCTTTCTCGATGCGCACGAAGGCGTCGCCGATATTCGCTTTGCCGGCCCGGATCGATTTGACCTCGCTGCCCTTGAGCTCGATGCCAGCTTCGTAGCGCTCGAGGATGTGGAAATCGCGAAGCGCTTTGCGATTGAGGATGGTCTCGCTCGCCATAATTCAGTAAACGACTGGAAACAGGCGAGACGTCTGTTCGCCGCACAGCGGGGAGGGCCGGGCTACGACCCAGCGCCGTCGGCCGCTGGTTTCTCGGGGGCCAGCTCGTAGGTGAGTTTGCCGGCGATGATTTCGCGGAGAGCGATGTCGGTGAGCGAGGAACGAGGGGTCGCTTCGACAAGGGGACGGTGGCCTAATCCCAGCTGGCGTACGCGGCGGGAGACGACGTTGATCAGCAATTGCTGATTCGGGATCACTAGAGCTGCTTCCTGCAGGAGTTGAGATGTCATATTTCGCAAGGAACGAACGGCGCGGGTGGTTTCCGTCGGGAACTGAAGAATGGTGGGCGTGCTGCCGGAAACGACTGGTGGAATGAGGTTTGACGCAAGCATCGGCAGCGAAAAGAGAATTTTGACTTTGCGGGTGGCGCAAGTCGCTGTCAACCGATTTGTTGCCAATCGCCGCAGGCAGCGGAGGGCTTTGGTCGAGCCGGCCTAACGAATGTCTTCCACGTAGCTGGCGATACGGTAATCGACCGCATCGCCTTCGGTGTCGAGGGCGCGGTCGTAATGCCAGCTAGTGTTGCCGTTACCGTAGAAGGTCTTGCAGACGATCGCTCCCGTCAGGTCGGGATTTCCGTGCAGCACGACGTCTGCGCTCGGCGCATAAAAGGTCGCGGCAAAATTTCCTGGCGGATCGATGTGAATGAATTGCGGCGTGGCGGGGTCTGGCGGACTGATCGCGTAATACTGGAGATTGGCCGCAAGTCCGCTTTCGTTATCGATATCGCGGCCCTTCACATCCATGTTGCCGTCGAAGAAAACCTTCACGTGGACGTTCGGTTTCACATCGATGTGCGCCAGCATGTCGTTGGTGACATGGATCGCGACATAAGTTTGCGCGCTTCCCACCGGGTTGATAATCAGTTTTCCAGTGAGAGACGACAACAGGTAGTAATTCGGCACGGCGGCGGTCCCCGCGACCGGCGGCGTGAGACTCACTGTTGAGGTCACGCTGGTGGGAGACGCTTGGGGTGGGGGAAAATCTATCGGCATCTTGTAGGGGGGCACGGTGAAGGGGACATTATTGTCAATCGTTCCCGTGATGTACTGGGAGGGCCGGATGGTTCCGCCGTTCGTGCTGACGTTTCCGTAAAGCATTCCGTTCACTTCCATGACGGCAGTGCCAATCTGGACTGAGCCGCTTCGCGCATCGACGAAATGCGGATCGGCCGGGTTATTGGCGGCGAAATAGTATGCACCGTTTTTGGAGTTGAAGCTGTCGATCATCGCCGCCGAGCCGAGACCGTAAAACGTGCCGGTGCATTTAATGGCGGCTTCAAAAGGGGTGATGGGCGCATGGATCTGCTCGATCCGCCGTGTGATCTGAGCGGTCGGCACTGGAACGACGGCCTTGGCAACACCGTCGCCGTTCGGCCCGTAGGTGGCGATGAAATGATCGGTGTTGAAATCGATCTTGCGCAAGAGACTATCGCCGCGGCTCCCGACACCCATGCGATCGTCCATGCCGGTTCGGTGCAATCCCATCACCGGAGCGGTCCCTTTCGCCCTGGAACGGTACCACGGGTTGCCCGTTGCGGGATCGTAGTAGAACAC
The DNA here is from genome assembly GCA_041167565.1 of Verrucomicrobiota bacterium. Classification (GTDB taxonomy): domain Bacteria; phylum Verrucomicrobiota; class Verrucomicrobiia; order Chthoniobacterales; family UBA10450; genus AV80. The sequence goes on from JBEEHU010000035.1 coordinate 4,948, forward strand.
GTCCACCACTGCGCTCGTAGCGAGCTGATTTGTGCCGAGGGTGGTAATCGGACTCGCGTGGATCGCGCCGGAATTCGTCCAGCCGTTAAAGGCGTGCGGCGGATCAAGCACCGTCTTTCGGATCTCAGCGTAGGCAATGTCCCCACCAGCTTCGGCAGCGAAGAGCGATTCCTTCCAACTGCGAACCTGACTCGACGAGACGTTGAAACGCGTCGTGCAATTGAGCAGGACATTGGAACCGATCAGCGAAATGATCAGCACGGTGCACAACGCGCAGATGAGGACGTTGCCTTTTTCGGATAAACGTTTTTCGATCTTCATGCTTGTCTTCCCGGCAGCGCGTGGGTTAGCCGCGCCGTTTGTTTCGCAGGTATGCCGTGGAATAAACTGTGGTCCCGCTTCGTTGGGCCGCGGCTCCGCCCGAAGTAAAAATCGGCTGAAAGGTTATGCTCGTTTTTGTGTACTCGGTATTCGCCAGTTCGACGTCGGTCGTTTGCGGCACAAGCTGATCGGTGCTGGAGGCGATGGTAGTGACGACGCCGTTTTCGCTCCTTAGGATCGAGAGTCCATTAATGGAATAAACGATCGTACTGGTGGTGTTGCCGTAGTTCACCTGCGGGCCGCTCGGGGTATTTACAATCGTCGGCGTGCGCGGAGTGCCCACCAGCGCGGGGTTCGCGATCGCTTCGGCATCGCCAGTCTGGATGATATAATTCGGTATCTTGATTGTGACTGTCTGGAGATCCAAGGAGGTCGTGACTACAAGGCCTCGCTTAACATCGCGGCTGAGATAGTCGACAATGCGGATCTGCTGCATGTGCGTTGCGAAGTAGCTGTCAATCGCATTGAAACTTTTCTGGAGGGAAGTGGAGGAGGTTAACGTCATGCCGAGGACGACGACGCTCACGGCAAGCGCGATCATCATCTCGTTGAGGGTGAAACCGCGGTTTCTGGCTGAGAATGTGCATTTCATTTTTTTGTCCCGTTGGAGAGAATGTTGGTGGTTTGCTCGGTTTTGAACCGGCCACCCAGGGTCATGGTCCAGGTGGCAATTACGTCGACTTTTACCAGAGAGGTCCCGAGATCGCCCGCCACTGAATCAGCGGTGACAGTTCCATTGGGGAGGCGCGTAAACTGGGTTATGCCGTTGGGGATGGGATAAGCGGAGATTTTCACGATCTCCGTCGCTTTTTGTGCGAATGGCGCGGCGTTGGGAGGGGTCGCCATCAGCCCTTGAACAACCGACGTTTTGGTCAGGTCCGTAAACGAAAGATTTCGCAACATTTCGGCGCGGTCTTGCACGGTCTGCAACGCCGCGACCGATTCTTTGGTTGCATCGATATAGCGGAGGCAAACTGCATTGAGCTCGAAAATTGACGCGAAGAAAGTGGCCAACAATACGACGGCAACGAGAGCGTCCATCAGCGTGCTACCGGCAATCGATTTGGCTGAATATTTCATGAGGATTGTCGTTATGGTAATTATAAAAAAGGAGCATTTAACGTGCCGGTAATTCTCGTTTTTGCGAGGCACATTTCTCTCATGTGAGAGCCTCTCAAGGCTGACAATATAGTCCCAAACACATGTAGTGAAGGCAGTTAGTTGCCCACGAATGCACGGATTCCTGACCGATTACCAAGGAATCGTTCCGCGATTCCAAGCGCTGCCCAATGTTTGAGAGAGGGCATTTGCCTCGATCTGGGTGCGGAACGAGAGCTGGTATTGAAGCCGCGGATAATCGTGTGGTTCTCAGGATTCGTCTTGCCACCGCGGCGGAATTAAGCGAGATAACTGCGGCACCGCGTCGGTACGATCACGGTGCTCAGTTCGGGCTGTGGCTCAGCTTGGTAGAGCGTTCGCCTCGGGTGCGAAAGGTCGCAGGTTCGAATCCTGTCAGCCCGACATTCGTGATTGTGCCGGGTCTCTTGCATTCTCTTCGCACGCATTTTCACCCGAATCTTCTTAGCAATTCCGATTTCGCTTCGAACCTGCGTATTCTTCGATTGTTGCGATGAATCAAACCGTTCTCACCGCCCTTGCTGTCACAGGTTTCGGAGTAGCGTTTTTTCACGCGGCCATTCCGACGCATTGGCTTCCCTTTGTTTTAACGGCGCGGGTGCAAAGATGGAATAAGGCGAAAACAATTGCGGTGACCGCATTGGCCGGAACCGGACATGTGCTCGTGACGGCCGCGCTCGGTTTGGCGATTACGCTCTTCGGCGCCGCGGTGAGCGATACGATTGGGGGATGGTTTCCAAGGATCGCTGGAGGAGCGCTCCTTCTCTTTGGCCTTTATTATCTTTTTCGCCAGGCGCTCGGAAAAGGACATGTGCATTTCCATTACCCCCACGAGCACTTGCACGAACAAGCTCACGGGCACGTCCATGATCACCACCACAATCACGGTGAAAGGCACGAGCACGAAGATCAGCCGGCTTACCAGCCGCGGCCGACCTCCGATCGGGCCGCAATTCTGAGTCTGCTCGCGTTTCTGACTTTTTCGCCCTGCGAAGGATTTGTGCCCTTCTACGTTTCGGGCATCCGCTACGGTTGGGCTGGATTCGCCGTCCTCACCGCCGTGCTTTCCGTTGCAACCGTTGCGGGCATGGTGATTTTTACCTCTCTTACCCTGGTCGGCCTGAGCAAAATCAAACTGGGTCTGCTGGAAAAATACGAAAGCGCGTTGATGGGCGTCTTGCTTTGCGCCGTCGGCATTCTGATCATTGTCTTCGAGCGATGAAAGAGGGTTCTGTCCAGTTAAAGGTCGGCGATCACGCGCCGGATTTTCGCGCTACCGCTGTGGGAGGCCGATACGGCGCTGGCACGGAGGTTTCGCTCGGCGATTTTCGCGGATCGCCGCTTGTCCTTTATTCTATCCGAAAGACGACACGCCGGGATGCACCGTTCAAGCCTGCGGCTTGCGTGACGCCTGGAGTGAACTCGTAGCGCAAGCGTCTCTTTTCGGGATCAGCGTGGACTCCCCGGCGAGCCACGCGAAATTCATCGCGAAATATCAACTCCCGTTTCCGCTTCTCTCCGATCCGGAGAAAAATATCGTCACGGCATACGGGGTTTGGGTGGAGAAAAGTATGTATGGGAAAAAATATATGGGCGCGGAGCGCAACACCTTCGTGATTGATGGACGAGGGCGGATCTCGGCGATTTTCCGCAAGGTCAAGCCGGAGGAACATGTTGTGATTGTGCAGAAGGCCCTCGGCGAGGCGGCGCTGTGATGAAAGAAGTCTGTTGCGGATACGGGCATCCGATGCTTGCATTGCGCTCCGGGAAACCGGCATGCTGATCAAATCTCTATGGGCTCCCTGAAGAAACGTCGAAAAGCGAAGATCTCCAAACACAAGCGCCGCAAGCGCATGAAAGAGAATCGCCATAAGAAACGTTTACGTTACAAATCGTAGCCAACGTCTCGTTAGGCGGGCCGCCTTGGTTTGCACCCCGCGACCGCTGCCCTTAGAGTCGTCGAAATGATTCCCGGGAAGAACTGGAGCAGCGTGTTCCTCCGTTTTCTCCTTTGCGGGATATTTTTTGGCCTGAGCGATTTCGCATCGGCACGCGTTCCGGCTCCGGCATCGACAGAAACCGCGACAAAAACCACGCCGGCGAAAAAGGGGACCAGCCAGGACGATTCCTTCATCCTCGTCCCCGCAAAAGATCTGGCGCTCGATCCGGCTAACGCGCGCAAGGCCGACGCGCTGGCCGATTTTGTGGAAGGCACGCGCCTGGAAGAAAATGCCGAGATGGAAAAGGCGCTGGCCGCGTATCAGAAAGTCCTGAACGTGGATCCCGGCCAGGCCGAGCTGGCCTTGCGCGTCGCCGCTTTGTTGAGCCGGCAGGAGGATTTTCCTCGCGCGATCGATGTGCTGAAAGACGCGATCAAGGCAAAACCGAAAGAGCCGGCGCCCTATCTGCAACTTTCGTTTATCTACGCGAAGTATCTCAAGAAAACCGATCAGGCTTTGAAGTATGCGAACCAGGCCATCGTCCTGGATCCGCTGAATTTCGACGCGTATCAGCGTCTTTACGAAATAGAACTCGTGGCCGGCGCGCCGGAAAAAGCGGTCATGGCCCTGGACCGCGCCGCCAGGGTGAAAAGCGAGGATCCCTCGTTCTGGATCCGACTGGGGAAACTCTATGCTTCAATTATTTTCAAGTCTGAGACCGAACCGAAGCCGGAAGACATCAAACGGGTAAACGGCTTTTTTGAAAAAGCGGTCGAACACGCCGGCGAAGATTCGGCCATGCTCAAGGATGTCGCGGATTATTATGCGGCCTCGCAACAGATCGCCGAAGCGATTCCTCTATATCTCAAAGTCGTCGAGCTGCAGCCCGACGACGCCAACGCGCGCGAGAAACTGGCCACAGGATTCGTCCTGACCAATCAGCGCGGAAAAGCCATCGAGATGTTGCATGAAATCATCAAGCTGCATCCGGAACGATACCAACCTTACGATTTGCTCGCCCAGCTCCTCGATGAAAGCGCGCGCGCACTCGAACGCGCCAATCAGCCGGAGCAGGCCAAATCGGAATTCGCGAAAGCGGCGGCAAATTACGAGCAAAGTTTGTTGATCAATCCCGGCCGCGCCAACACCTATCTGCGTCTGGCGGAATTATTGATCGCGCCGCTGAAGGAAAGCGAACGCGCAGTCAAAATTCTCACGGAAGCGCGGCGGCGCTTTCCCAGTGCGCCGGAGTTCACCTACTTTCTGGCGATTGCCCAGCGGGAGGCAAAGCATCCGCAGCAAGCTGTCGTGACGTTCGAGGAAGCGCTCAACGAAGCGCAGGGCGAAAACGAGGAAGTTCTCAATGCCCGTTTTTATTTCGATTACGGCGCGGCCGCGGACCTGGCCGGCCTCTACGACAAGGCTGCGGATCTGTTCAAGAAATCGATCTCGCTCGATCCCACGAACGCAGCCGAAGCCTATAATTACGTCGGCTTCATGTGGGCCGAACACAACCTGCATTTGGATGAAGCGGAAGAAATGATCGGGCACGCTCTGCAATTCGATCCGAACAACGGAGCGTACCTCGACAGCCTCGGCTGGGTCCATTATCGCAAGGGCAAATACGAAGAGGCCCTGGGCGAATTGCTCCGCGCGGCGCAAAGTCTCACGCGCCACGATCCGGTCGTCTTCGAACACATTGGCGATACCTATTCAAAACTGAACCGCATTCCGCAGGCGCTCGACTACTGGCAAAAGGCAATCGCTCTGGCGCCGGAGAATAAATTGCTCGCGGATAAGATAGAGAAAACCAAAACGACCATCAGCAAGGGCCCGCCGGCGAAGATCAACCGTTAAAGCTGAAATGACGAAGTATCCCACGGCCTGGCAGCGCAAGACGATGTGGGCGGCGCTCACCGCCCTCTTCATTGTCGTCCTCATCACGATTGGGTGTGTCGTGGTTTGGACGGCTGCGAACCTGATCGGATTCCTGCAACCAATCCTGATTCCGGTCGCGATCGCGGCCATCCTTGCTTACTTGCTTGATCCGCTCGTCACAAAAATGTGCGAGCAAGGGCTTGGGCGCACGAAAGCGGTGCTGGCCCTTTTCGCGATCGCCTTTCTCTCGATCGGAGCTCTTATTGCGTGGCTCGCGCCGGTCATTTCCATGCAAGCCGCAAACGTGGGACGCGAGCTGCCGCAGTACACGCAAAAGGCGCGCGATAGTATCGTCGATCTCATTTACAAGTACGATCACACCTTTGGCGTCCCGGGCTCGAAACAGAAATCTTCTTCCGCCACTTCCACCTTCCTGAACTGGCTTTTTGCCGCGCCCACTCCCGCACGCCGAACCAACACTTCCCCCTCACCATCGCCCACGCCAGACACCGCTGCAGTCGAACCGACTCCAGCTGAATCCCCCGCGCCTCGGGAAGAAATCGGACCCGCGCCGGAAAAGTTTACTACCGCCGATCGCCAGCGCATCCAGGCCTGGGTGCAAAAACAACTGCCGAACCTGGAGCGGCAATTGCCTTACATCAGCGAGAAAATCTGGTCGCTTTTGAAGCAGAGCATTGGCGGCTTTCTCGGCGTGACCGGTTTCCTCCTTAGTCTCGTCATGGTGCCGATTTACCTGTTTTTTTTGCTCAAGGAGAGCCCGGCCATCGAACGTCGTTGGCGCGAGTATCTCCCGCTGCGCAATTCGCCTTTGAAAAATGAAGTGGCCGCGGTGATCTCGCAGATCAACAATTACATCATCGCCTATTTTCGTGGGCAGCTTCTCGTCTGCCTGATCGATGGCTGCCTCATCGGCACCGCCCTTTTCCTTTGCGGCCTGAATTTCGCGCCACTCATCGGTCTCCTCGTCGTGGTCCTGACGATGATCCCGTACATCGGCATCGTGCTCTGCTGGGTTCCGGCAGTCCTGATCGCCGCCGGCCAATGGGGCGACTGGACTCATCCGCTCATCATAACCGGCATTTTTTTGGTCGTGCAAAATCTCGAATCGATCCTGATTGCGCCGCGCATCGTCGGGAATTCCGTCGGCTTGCATCCGATGACGGTGATCGTTTCCATCTTCATTTGGGGATTACTGATCGGAGGTTTGCTCGGGCCGATCCTTGCCGTCCCTTTGACCGCGACCGCGAAAGTGTTGCTGGCGCGTTACGTCTGGGGCCGGCGCCTGCGGGAAAAAGTGGCGGACGCGATCGAGGAAGTCCCCGTGGTCAAACGATCGGAAAGCGCGGCCCAGGCATAAGGGCGCGGCGTGTCTTGACGCTTCGGGACAGTTGCATTCACCGCTGCGCGCAGGCATAGAAAAATGCGCAATGCCACAACACGCTAAACGCGTCCGCCGCAAACGCCGGGTAAAAACTGCCAGGGGCGGACATTTCACTTTCAACCCGGCCCGGATCGCGATCTGCGTCGTTGCGTTATTGCTCGGGTTCGGCTTTGGCCTCGGGTTGCTGACCTTTGGCCCACGCGCGTATCGCGGTTGGCGTGAATCGCGTCTTCTCAAGGACGCCTCCACGATGCTGGCCAAAGAAGATTTTGAGGGAGCCACGCGGGCGGCGCGCGAAGTTTTGCAGATTCATCACAATTCGCTGCCGGCATTTTATGTTCTGGCGGAAGCGAGCGAAAAACAAAACCGGCCCGAGACGGTGGCGTGGCGCGCGCAGATCGCGCGTTTGGAACCGGGAAATCTCGACAGCCAGCTCAATCTCGCTTCAGCGGCGCTTCGCTTCGGTCAACTTGATCCCGCCCGCCGAGCGCTCGAGAGCGTCCCGCCGGCGCAACGCGACCGCGCCGCGTATCACGTGGTCGCCGGCTGGCTCGCCCGCGCGCAAGGCAACGATGCGGAGGTCGAAGAACACTTTGCGGCGGCCGTCAGCCAGGAGCCGGCCAACGATCTCTACCAGTTCAACCTCGCCGTCCTTCGCATCCGCTCACCGGCCCCGGAGAAGAGCGATGAGTCGCGCAAGGTCCTGGAACGGTTGAGCAAGATGCCGGCTTACCGCGCCGGGTCGCTCCGCGCTTTGCTCAGCGACGCCGTGCAACGAAACGATTTGGAGAGCGCCGACAATCTCGCGCAAGACCTGCAGATGAGTCAGCAAGTCACCTTCTCGGATTATCTTCTTTGCCTCGAATTTTATCGGAAGCTCAACCAGCAAAAATTTGGGGCGCTGCTGGAAAAGGTAAAGCCCGTCGCCGCTCGCGATCCTTCGGATCTCGCGCTGCTGATGGATTGGCTGAACAAGAACGGCCTTGGCGCGGAAGTCCTAAAGTGGATGGAGAAACTTCCATCCGAGACTACCACCAATCCGCCGCCCGCGATCGCCATTGCGGATGCTTTTGCGGAAGCGAAAAACTGGTCGCGCTTGAAGCGCTGGACGCGCAGCGGGGCCTGGGGCGATGCGGAATATCTCCGGCTCGCTTACCAGGCTTACAGTTCGAAGCAGGCACGCCAGACGTCCTCCGATGCAGAATTTTCTTCGCTCTGGCGTTCGGCGGAGCGAGCGGCCGCCGACAAAACGGATCGCGAAGTGAATCTCGCGCGGCTCGCCTCGAAATGGAATTTGCCGGCGGAGGCCGAGCAGCTTTGGCTGCGCGTCTCGAAGAACGCGCCGACGCGTCGCGAAGCGCTCGATGCTCTCTTCAAGATCTATCGGGCGAATAATGATCTGCCGAATCTCTATCGCACCGCGCAGCGGTTGCATGAAAGTTCGCCTAACGAAATTGGAGCGGCGGCGAATTACGCCAGGCTGGCTCTGTTGGTCGATCAGAATCCGTCAGAAGGACACCGCGTCGCGAAGGAAACCTACGATCGCGCACCGGAGGATATTAATGCCGCCATGACTTACGCGTTTTCCCTGTATGGACTCGGCCGCACCGCCGAAGGAATCGAGATCGTCAAGAAACTGCCCGCGGAAGGAGTTCATGATCCGCACGCCGCCGTTTACGCCGCGATTTTGTTCCTCGATGAAAATCAAGTCGCGGCTGCACACGAATACATTGCCGCCGCGCAAGCCGGCCTGATTTTCCCGGAGGAAAAAAAGCTGCTCGAAGAAGCGATTGCCAAAGCCGGCGCGGCAATGCCAAGTCCGAGACCGACTCCATCACCAACCCCCTGATTCCTTATGCGGAACGGCCCACAGGGCCGTGGCTACAAGGTAACTTATCGCGCCGCTTGCATCGCCTTCTCCACGAGCACGGCGGCTAACTCCTGGGTCGCGTCATCGAGCGCGGCGTTTGCGGCCTGCAATTTTCTGGCGTCGCTTGTCCCCAGAGCGTCCCGCACGTCCGTGGCGGCCGCCTGAATCTTCTCCCGCTCCGTCGAATCGATCTCGTCAGCCACCTGCGCAAACGCTGCCTCCACCGCGCCGAGCATCTCCTCCGCCTTCAGCTTCGCCTCTGTCCAGACGCGTTCGTTCATGTCGTCAAACGCGTGATCGAGCGACTCCGAGATCATTGCCTCAACCGCTTCGTCGGAAACATCGACCGCGCTGTTGATCGCCACGGTTTTCTCCGCGCCGGTTTGGGTGTCGCGGGCGAGCACGTGAAGAATCCCGTTCGCGTCGATCTCAAATTGCACGCCCACACGTGCGACGCCTTTGAGTGCCGGTTGAAACTCAATCTCGAACTGACCCAGCGGCCAATTGTCCCGCGCCATTTCTCGCTCACCCTGGAGCACGCTGATCGACATCGCGCGCTGATTGTTCACCGCGGTCGTAAACATCTCGCCCGCTTTGATCGGAATCGTCGAGTTGCGCGGGATGATCACGTTCATCAACCCGCCGAAGGTTTCGATGCCTAACGACAGCGGCGTCACGTCCAGGAGCACGACATCGCGCACCGCTCCCGACAAGATGCCAGCCTGAATCGTAGCGCCGATCGCCACGGCTTCATCGGGATTCTGCGACGTGTTCGGCGCGCGCCCGAAAATCTCCGCGACCATTTTCCTCACAAGCGGCATTCGAGTCATCCCGCCGACAAGAATGACTTCGTCGAGATCGATGGGAGTGAGCTTCGCGTCCGCCAGGGAGCGGCGGCAATGCGCCCGGGTCCGTTCGATTACCGGCCGGCCAAGCCGCTCGAGTTCTTCGCGGGAAAGAACGCAGGAAAAGTTTTGCCTGCCCTCGAGAAAAGGAATCTCCATCTCAACGCGCTCGGCGCTGGATAGCCGGTGCTTCGCATCGATCGCCGCCTCGCGCAGCCGCGCCATCGCTTCAGGCGTGCTGGCATTAAACCCTTTGTCTCGAAGATAGCCGATGATGGCATTGTCGATATCGTCGCCGCCGAGGCGAGTGTTGCCGTTCGTCGCGAGCACCTCGAAAACTCCGTTGTTCAATTCCAGAATCGAGATGTCGAAAGTGCCTCCGCCCAAATCGTAAACGGCGATCTTCGAGCGGGTCTTGAGCTTGTCGAGACCGTAAGCCAGCGCGGCGGCGGTCGGTTCGTTCACGATCCGCTCAACGATAAAACCGGCGAGCTCACCAGCGCGCTTCGTCGCGCCTCGCTGGGCGTCGTTGAAATACGCCGGCACGGTGATGACCGCTCGCGAAACCGATTCGCCGAGCGCGCGCTCCGCATCGGCCTTGAGCTTTTGCAGGATCAGCGCGGAAATTTCTTCGGGGGAATACGATTGGCCGTTCGCGGCAACCCGAACCGATTGTCCTTTTCGCCGCTCGATTGCGTAGGAAACATCGGCGTCGTTTTCGAGCAGCTCGTCTCCACGCAATCCAATGAAGCGTTTGATGGAGTAAATTGTTTGAGCCGGCTTAAGGGCGCGCATTCGAGCCGCCGTCTGCCCAACCAAAGGTTCGCCCTCCGTAGGAAAATGGACCACCGATGGCGTCAATCGCGCTCCGTTGGCGTCCGCGATCAAGATCGGAAACCCCGCATCCATGACGCCAATGAGGGAGTGGGTGGTCCCGAGATCAATGCCGACAATGGAATTCATAATTTCGAAGGCAATCTCGCGCGCCACGAGTTCGCATCAACCCTCTACAACGCGTGTCGCCAGCCAAGGAGCGGCGGTTTGCAACCGCCGTTGGGGGCGATTGAAAATCGCCCCTCCTTGAAAGAGTTCCAACCAGCGGAGCGATTCGAGTCAGTCCTTGTACGGATCGACGATGTCTCTGCCCGCCATCGCCACGCCGAGCGGCGTCAACGTGTGCAAAATCCGAATCGTGCCGGCATGCGCGGCCAGCACTTCCGGCAATCGCCGGTACGCTTGCGGCGCTTCATCCAGATCGCCCCCGCGCAACACCACGCCTTTGTTCGCGATCCATTTCATCATCTCGTCATGGCGGACGAGTCCTTCCGTGCGGACTCGTTTTCCGCCCACCTTCACAAACTTTCCCTTCGCTGCCGTGCGCGACATGATTCGCCCGGCGCCGTGCACCGTGGAGAAAAGCGCTTCGCGCGAAGCGGGTGAATCGACACCTTCGATTATGACGGCGTCATCCCCCATGCTTCCGCCGACGAAACCCTTCTGCCCGGGAAATGCCGGCGTCGCGCCCTTCCGCACCACCCAGTAGCGCCGGCCATCGTGTTCCTCCTGCCACGCAAAGTTGTGATGATTGTGCACTTCTTCCAGTGCATTCGCCCGCAGAATTCCGCGCACGACATGGCGGGCCACGGCTTCGCGACCCGCATATGCGTAACGCCCGGCCAGCGTCATCCCCGCGATGTAATCCTGCCCAAGCGGCGAAGCCTCGGAGACGACCGTAGGCGGAACATCCATTCCGTCTTTCCCGCCGGCCGCTTTCAAAAAATGTGTGGCTGTCTTATGCCCCAATCCGCGCGAGCCGAAATGCACGCCCACCCAGACGCGCTCCTCTTCATCGACAAAAATGTCGACGTAATGATTACCGCCGCCGACTGTGCCGAGTTGATCAGCCGCGGTTTGCTTCAACTCGCGCATCGGAGACAGCTCCCAGGCCGGATCGTCGAACAGCTCGTGATCGATGCGCGTCTTGCTCTTTTGCCCGATGCCGAAGGAAATATCGCGCACAACATCGTTCATGATTTCTTCCATCGAGGGCGCGATCTGCGACCGCGTCGCGTCCGTGCGAATCGCGAGATTGCCGCAGGCGATGTCGAATCCGACGCCCGAGAGCGAGATCTTATCGGTGTATGCGAGAACGCCGCCGATCGGTTGCGCATAACCTTTGTGGCCATCGGCGCACAAGACCGCGCGTTCGCCGCCGGCCGCGACGCAACGATCCATTTGCGCGATCGTCGCTTCATCGTGTTCGCCAAAGATTTTTGTTTTCACTCCGTGAGCTGTTGTTCCGCGACAACGCGCCACGCTTCGACATCCCGGCGCGATTTGATCTCGGCCGGGCTGATCACCGCCTTCACCAGATCGAAAACAACGCTCGCGAACGGAAGGCTGATCGAATTGGCGATCTTGCGTTTGGTTTCATGGTCCATCGTCTTGTAAATCAGACTGAGGTGAGGGTTCAGTTCGTAATCGTTTTGAACCATTGAAGCGCGTCGCAAATCCGAACTTAAGCGCGCCAGTTCGGTGTCTGGCTCAAATTGCACGAAGACGGTTTTCGTAAATTTGTCCGAGTATTCGAGGCCTCGGACCGACAGGCGACAAGGTCCGCGATCTTTCAGGACCGGCTCAAGGACGGCGCGGGGATATTCATTTGCGGCGTCGGTTACATATAGCGTGACGTGCGGCTCGAAGGTGGGGCCGTCGAACTTCGCCGCGAGATCGTTGATGATCGTGGCAAAATAAGTTCGCATCGGCTCGCCCGGACAAAGCCAGTAGGTCAGAATTTCATTTGCCGCGGCGCTGCTCACTACGAAGTATCCATTAGGCGATGCGACGGAACAAGGAGCGGCGGTTTGAAACCGCCGTCTTGTGTGGCTCCCGCGGGGGAAAGCTTATTTTGGCGAGACGCCAAAACCAGCACGCGAGACGCGCGCGCTACCCGGAAAATCGAAATCGGCGGTTTCAAACCGCCGCTCCTTGGCTACCATTCGCCATGCCCACGAATGTCCTCGGCACCGAACTGCGCTGCTGTTGCCGCGATCCGATGACGGGATTTTATCGCGATGGCTATTGCCGCACCGGGCCCGAAGATCTCGGGCTTCACACCGTCTGCGTCGAAGTCACTGAGGAATTCCTCGATTTCTCGGTCCTCGACGGGAACGACCTTGTGACGCCGATGCCCCAATGGGGTTTTCCCGGCCTCAAACCGGGAGACCGCTGGTGCGTCTGTGTCACGCGTTGGAAAGCCGCGCTCGATCACGGCCGCGCCGCGCCAATCGATCTCGAGGCGACCCATTCCTCTGTGATTGAGTTTGTCACGCTCGAAGAGCTGAAAGCGCACGCGCTTTGAAACTTCCCTTCAGTTTCTTTCTCGCGCTTCGTTATCTCAAACCGAAACGCACTTTCGTCTCGATCATAACGCTCATCTCGATGGTGGGCGTCATGCTCGGCGTCACCGTTCTCATCGTTGTTATTTCAGTTATGACCGGGTTCGACCGCGAGCTGCGGCAGAAGGTGGTCGATTGGGACGCGCACATCCTCGTCAGCTCCGAGGACGTTTTGCATGATTGGCGGGATCTCACGGTGAAGATTCGCAACACGCCGGGCGTAGTTAGCACTGCGCCCTATGTGCAGGGGCCCGTGATTGCCGAATTTCAGGAGCAGCGGATTGCTCCCATGGTTCGTGGAATCGATCCGGCCGAGGAAGAGAAGGTCGTGCCGCTGAAAAGGTTCATCATAAAAGGCGCGCTCGATCTCGAGGGCGAATCAGCCGTGCTTGGCGTGGAGCTGGCGAAACGCTTGCATATCGACATCGGCGACAAGCTGACGATCTACTCTCCCGGCAATCTGGGCCAAATTCTCAACGGTATAAAAGAGTTGGAGAAGACCAAGGGAGAGGACGAACGCAAGGCGATCGATAAACTGCGTGAGGTTGTCCTACCAAAGGAATTGACGGTCACCGGTATTTTTGAGACCGGCCACTACCTGCACGATTCGCAATTCTTGCTGGTGCCGCTCCACATTGGGCAGGAACTCTACAATCTGGAAGACGCGCTCCACGGCATTACGGTCAAGACGACAGACCCCTACGGCGCGGAGCGGGTGAAACACGAGATCGAGGGGTTTCTACAGCCGCCGCAGTACGCGCAAACCTGGATCGACATGAATAACCAGTTTTTCGAGGCCGTGCGTCTGGAACGCACCGTGATGTTTTTCCTTCTCTTCTTTATCGTGGTCGTCGCGGCGTTCGGGATCATGAACACGCTCATCACCGTGACCGTGCAAAAGACGCGCGACATCGGCATCATGAAAGCGATCGGCGCGAACATCACCCAAATCGTCTGCGTTTTTCTTGGTCAGGGCATCATCGTGGGATTGTTTGGGACGCTGGCCGGACTGGGTTTGGGCATGACCCTGGTGCGCTATCGAAATGAATTCAGCCACTGGCTCGCCACCACCGCCCACATCGAAGTCTTTCCGAAACAGGTTTACCAATTCTCCCAAATCCCCGCCGAAGTCATACCGCGCGATGTCGCCATCATTTGCCTCGGCGCATTTCTCATTTGTTGCATCTTTGCCTTCCTCCCAGCGTATCGCGCCGCGCGGCTCGATCCGGTGACGGCGTTGCGCTACGAGTAAGGTCGCGCACGCATGTCATCCCGAGCCGCGAAGACGGCGAGGGACCTCACAAGCGGTCGCACGCGAGCTTGCGCAAAAAGTGAATCGTCGGAAGCGATGACATGATTAGGGCGCAAGCTAATCAGCCTTGCAGTTGCGAGGTCCCTCGTCGTCTGCGCGACTCGGGATGACATGCTTGTCTGGTGCTCACTGAGATGGATAGTTTACCTTTATGAGCCGATTCGTTTCTTTTGCCTCGCTGTTCGCATTCGCGGTCTCACCGCTTTCCGCGCAAATCGATCGGATCACCGGTAAACCTTTCGCGACGCGCTCCGAAGTCCTCGGCCGCCACGGGATGGTGTGCACGAGTGTGCCGCTCGCAACGCAGGTCGGACTCGATATTCTAAAACGCGGCGGCAACGCGATCGACGCCGCGATCGCGGCCAACGCTACGCTCGGGTTGATGGAGCCCGTCTCGAACGGGATCGGCGGCGATCTTTTCGCAATCGTTTACATCGCGAAGGAGAACAAACTCTACGGCCTGAACGGGAGTGGACGTTCGCCGCTGGGGCTTAGCTACGAGCAGATGAAAGCCGAGCTCGCGAAACTAAAACGCGAAACCATTCCGCCGCGCGGCATGCTCCCGATCAGTGTGCCCGGAACTGTGGATGCCTGGAGCGAGCTGCATAAGAAGTTCGGCAAACTCAAGCTAAGTGAGGATCTCGCCCCGGCTGCGAATTATGCGGAGGAAGGTTTTCCGGTGACCGAGCTGATCGCGTTTTACTGGCACTTCGGACCGGAGCTTTACAAAGGATTGCCCGGGGCGTTTCTCGAAACCTACACGCTCGATGGCAAAGGGCGGACGCCGGCAAAGGGCGACATCTTCAAAAATCCGGCGCTGGCAAAAACGCTTCGCCTGATCGGCGAAAAAGGACGCGACGCTTATTACAAAGGCGAAATCGCGGACAAGATCGACGCTTTCATGCAGGCCAATGGCGGTTACCTGCGCAAGGTTGATTTCGAGAAGCATACTTCCACCTGGGTCGATCCGGTCTGGGTGAATTATCGCGGCTACGACGTTTTCGAATTGCCGCCGAACGGCCAGGGTATCGCTACCCTGCAGATGCTGAACATGCTGGAAGGCTTCGATCTGCGCGCGATGGGTTTCAATTCCGCGGCGACGTTGCACGCGATGGTCGAAGCGAAGAAAATCGCCTGGGCGGATCGCGCAAAGTTTTATGCGGACCCGGCATTCTCGAAAATCCCGCTGGCCGGTTTGCTTTCGAAACCATACGCGGCCGAGCGCCGGAAGTTGATCGATCCGGAGCGCGCCGCGCGCAAAGTCGCGCCCGGCAATCCGGCATTAAAGGATGGCGACACAATCTACATGTGCACCGCGGATGACGAAGGGAACATGGTCAGCCTCATCCAAAGCAATTACCGCGGAATGGGCAGCGGCATTGTCGTTCCCGGACTCGGCTTCATGTTCCAGGATCGGGGCGAATTATTTTCGATGGAGACCGGCCACGCGAATGTTTACGCGCCCGGCAAGCGGCCGTTCCACACGATCATCCCAGGGTTCGTCATGAAGGATCAAAAACCGTGGCTCGCGTTCGGCGTGATGGGCGGAGGAATGCAGCCGCAGGGGCATGTGCAGGTGTTGACCAATTTGATCGACTTCGGCATGGGGGTGCAGGAAGCCGGCGACGCATCGCGCTGGCAGCACGAAGGCGATAGCGAGCCGACTGGCGAAAAACTGACGGAAACCGGCGGCTACGTGAATGTCGAAAGCGGCGTGCCGTACGAAACCGTGCGCGAACTAAAGAAGAAAGGCCACGACGTTCGGTTCGACCTCGGCGGGTACGGCGGCTATCAGGCGATCAAAGTTGAAATGCACGACGGCCAGCGTGTTTACGTCGGCGCGAGCGAAAGCCGCAAGGACGGTCAGGCGGCGGGATATTAGTTCGCGCGATATTTCTTAATAGATCAGCAGCGTATGGACATTCGTCGCGCCGCCCTCAGCTTTGTCGTGGGCATCGTCATCGCATCTTGCTCCGAGAAGTCTGCGCCTGATCGCGCCAACGATTCGGCCGCGTCCGATGCGCCACGCGAGTCCGAAAGAGTTGAAGGCAACGAGGAGCTGCAGCCGCGCGAAGACGAGATTGGGGAGGACTGCGTGGCTTTCGTTCGCTCGACCAAGGTTGTTCCTGCGCGGGCACCGAGTGCCGACTGCCCCGGATGTCCTGCCGAAGGCGCGGAGGTGCTGACGTTTCGGCAGATGAAGACGGACCGAATCTCTTGCTCGGGCGATACGTGTACCGTTTTGGTGACTATCCATGTGTCGTTCAAGCCAGGCGCGGGCGAAAGGATTGCCGGTGGCCTGACGGCCTGGATTTCACCGGAACAACGACGCGAAATCCTGAGCGGGCGGACGCCATCGGGCGAACAAAAGTATCGGGTGAAGATCACCTACAAGCGTCGTGGCGCAGGATGGCGCGCCGCCGAGTTTGATCGCGCGGATCTCAAATAATCCTCTCGTATTCGGCCGCCGGCCTGAGGCTCGGCAAACGAATTGCGGGCGAAGCTCCCCACGTGGGCTGCTTTGAGAACGAAAGTTTTGGCGCGCCCTTTGCAAACATACACCCGGCTGATTGCGCGAAAACGAACCCATTCTGTGCCTCACAACCAGGCGGGTAAGCGGTTTGGTGACTCGTCTTCGGAGATCCTTAGCAATGAAAATAAAAAATTTCCGCCGTGCTGCCTTTTTTAACTTGCGGGTCCTTATCGCATCTCTCCTGTGCCTCACGGCAGGGCTGCTCACTCTGCTCGCCTTCGTATCGGTCGCGCAGCCGCGCGATGACAAAAGACCAACGACTAATTCGTCGCGCTGGTTGACGCGGCTGGCGTCTACTTTCGGCATAGCGTCACCATCACAGCGCTCAGCCACGAGCGGTGGCGCGGTGAAACTCGACAAAAATCCCGCAGAGCAACCACCCCTAACATCGCAAATGGCGTCCGCTGTCCCGTATAGCGGCCCGCCACTCGATCTGCGTCCGGTCACTGCAGTTCGCAGCGGGAAGTTGCGGGACATGCCGCCGATCGATCCGGAGACGGTCGCGACGCATTATCACCTGGAACCGATTCCTCCCAAGCCTCCAACGCAAAGTGGCGGCTCGAACGCGCCGATTCAGACCGTTATGGGATCGCTAACCTCGGCACCAACTTCGACCGGCCTCAACTTCGATGGCGTCGGTGTGGGACTCGCTGGATTCAGCCCTTCCAGTAATCC
>JBEEHU010000036.1:0-33677 GCA_041167565.1 Verrucomicrobiota bacterium
GCGCCCTCGCCGTTCCTGGAAAACGTGGCTTAATTTTTCAACAAAGAATCTCTTAATATATAATGAACGAACATTCCTGGCGGGAACTAGTCGGTGAAGAACGCACCGTAGGCTTCGATCAAGTGGCCATCGGCGTTGCGTCCTCGGACACGATGCGGTCGTGGAGCAAGGGCGAAGTCAAAAATCCGGAGACGATCAATTACCGGACTTTCAAACCGGAAAAAGGCGGCTTGTTTTGCGAGCGCATTTTCGGGCCTACCCGCGACTGGGAGTGCTCGTGCGGAAAATACAAGCGGATCAAGCATAAGGGCGTCATCTGCGATCGTTGCGGTGTCGAGGTGACGCTGGCGCGGGTTCGCCGGGAGCGCATGGGCCACATCGAATTGGCGGTGCCGGTCTCACACATCTGGTTCTACAAGTGCATGCCGTCTCGGCTCGGCCTCATGCTCGACATGAGCGCGCGGCAACTCGAGCGGGTCATCTATTACGAGGATTACATCGTGATCGATCCGGGCAAGACGCCGCTGACCAAGACGCAGCTCTTGAATGAAGTCGAGTATCGCGAAGCGCAGGAACAATACGGCGAGGATTTTGTCGCCGGGATGGGCGCGGAAGCGGTGAAGAAACTTTTGTCGGAGATCAACCTCAACAAGCTCAACAAAGAGCTGGAAGAGGCGATGGGGAACACGAAGAGCAAACAGATTCGCAAGAAACTCGCGAAGCGTTTGAAGCTCGTGCAGGGCTTCGCGTCGTCGCATGCCCGTCCTGACTGGATGGTGCTCGATGTTCTGCCGGTAATCCCGCCGGATTTGCGTCCGCTCGTTCCGCTCGAAGGCGGCCGGTTCGCGACCTCCGATCTGAACGATCTCTATCGGCGCGTCATCAACCGGAACAACCGGTTGAAGAACCTGCTTCAGCTCAAAACTCCAGACGTCATTATCCGCAACGAGAAGCGCATGCTTCAGGAAGCGGTCGATGCGTTGTTCGACAACGGCCGTCACGGCCGCGCGGTTACCGGCGCTGGCAATCGCCCGCTGAAATCGTTGAGCGACATGCTCAAGGGCAAGGGCGGACGATTCCGTCAGAACTTGTTAGGCAAACGCGTCGATTATTCGGGCCGTTCCGTCATCGTCATCGGTCCTGAGCTGAAATTGAATCAGTGCGGTCTCCCAAAGAAGATGGCGCTCGTTTTGTTTGAGCCGTTCATCATTCGCCGACTGAAGGATCTCGGTTACGTGCACACCGTGCGCAGCGCGAAGAAGATGATCGAGCGCCAGACGCCGGAGGTCTGGGACATTCTCGAGGAAGTAACGAAAGGCCACCCGGTATTGCTGAACCGCGCGCCGACTTTGCACCGCCTTTCCATCCAGGCTTTCGAGCCGCTCCTGATCGAAGGCGAGGCGATCCGGATTCATCCGCTCGTCTGCACCGCTTACAACGCGGACTTCGATGGCGACCAGATGGCGGTCCATGTGCCCCTCTCCGTTGAGGCACAGATGGAAGCGCGCATGCTCATGCTCGCGCCGAACAATATTTTCTCGCCCTCGAGCGGAAAGCCGATCACGACACCGTCGCAGGACATCACGCTCGGCTGTTATTATCTCACGCAGAATCCACGGCGCGCCACGGGCGTGGCTGCGGAATCGCGCCTGCCGCTTTTCGCGAATGCGACAGAAGTGGAGTTCGCGATGGCCGATGGCAAAGTGAAGACGCACGATCGGATCCGCTACAAGAATCCGGATGTCGGTCTGGAAACCATTTATGGAAACACGACCGACCGCGTAATCGAAACGACGGCGGGGCGCGTCATCTTCAACGCCATCTGGCCGGTTAAGCTCGGATTTTTCAACAAGCCGGCGGGCAAAAAGCAACTCAGCGACATCATCTGGCGTTGCTATCAGGTCGCTGGACAAACCGGCACGGTCGAGACGCTCGACGCCTTAAAGGAACTCGGATTCGCGGAAGCGACCAAGGCGGGAATTTCAATCGGAATTTCCGACATGATCATTCCGAAGGAAAAAGAGACCGAGCTGCAGAACGCTTACAAGTCGATCAAGACGGTCGAGCAGCAGTATCGCAAGGGCATCATCACGGACGGCGAGCGCTACAACAAGATCATCGATATCTGGACCCACGCCGGCGACGAAATCTCCAACGTCATGTTCCGCACTCTCGAGCACAACGAGGGACGCAAGGAACTGAACCCGGTCTTCCTGATGGTGGATTCCGGAGCGCGAGGAAATCGCCAGCAGGTGAAACAGCTCGCCGGTATGCGCGGATTGATGGCGAAGCCGTCGGGCGAAATCATCGAACGGCCGATCACCTCGAACTTCCGCGAAGGTTTGAGCGTGCTCGAATATTTCATCTCGACGCACGGCGCCCGCAAGGGTCTCGCCGATACTGCGCTGAAGACGGCGGACTCCGGTTACCTCACCCGCAAACTCGTGGACGCGTCGCAAGACGTGATCATCAACGAGATGGATTGCGGCACGGTCAACGGCATCACGGTGAAGTCGATTTACGAAGGCGACGAAGAAGTGGTTGATCTTTCGACTCGAATCGTCGGCCGCGTGAGCTGCGAAACGATCGCTGATCCGGTTACGAAGAAGAAGGTCATCAAGGCAAACCAGCTCATCGATGAGCCAACGGCGGCGGCAATCGAGAAGATCGGCGTCGAGAGCTTGAAGATTCGCTCGGTGCTGACCTGCGAAACCGGTCGCGGCGTTTGCGCGCAGTGTTACGGACGCAACCTGGCCACCGGGCAATTCGTGAAGCTCGGCGAAGCGGTCGGCATCATCGCCGCCCAATCGATCGGCGAGCCTGGCACGCAGCTGACGATGCGGACGTTCCACATCGGCGGCACGGCGAGCCAGACATTCAAGCAACCGATCATCAAGGCGAAGAACGATGGCGCACTGCAGTTCAACGATCTCCGCACGGTGCAGGCGCTCGATGGAAGCTGGATCGTTCTGAACAAAAACGGCTCGATCAGCGTGCACAATTCTGAGGGACGCGAGCTGGATCGTTACAACGTCGTCATCGGCTCGGTTATCTCGAAGCCGGATGGCGCTCAGGTGAAGAAGGGCGAGACGTTCGTGCAGTGGGATCCGTATAACGTGCCGATTCTGACGGACAAGCCCGGCAAGATCGAATTCCGCGACATGATCGCGGGCGTCACCATCAAACGCGACGTTGACGAAGCGACCGGCCTGATGGGCACGGTCATCATCGAGCACAAAGAAGATCTGCATCCGCAAATCGTCGTCGTCGGCGACAAGAAGGAAGTGCTGGCGAGCTATTCGATCCCGGCGGGAGCGCACGTCGTCGTCGAGGAAGGTCATAAGATCCGCGCCGGCGCGTTGCTGGCCAAGACGCCCCGAAAGATCGCGAAGACGAAGGACATCACCGGCGGTCTGCCGCGTGTGGCCGAGCTGTTCGAAGCGCGCCGTCCGAAAGACGCGGCCGAGATCGCGAAGATCGATGGCACCGTCGAAATGGGCGGCACGGTTCGCGGCAAGCGGAAACTTATTTTGAAAGATCCCGAGACCGGCGTCGAAGAAGAGCATCTGATTTCGCTGACCAAACACATCATCGTCTTCAAGGGCGATTTCGTGAAGAAAGGGCAGCAGCTCACCGAAGGTCCGGTGGTGCCGCACGAAATTCTCGAGGTCTGCGGACCGCAGGATCTGCAGGAGCATTTGGTGAACGAAGTGCAGGAAGTTTACCGCCTCCAAGGCGTGGAGATTAACGACAAGCACATCGAGATCATCGTGCGCCAGATGTTGCGGAAGGTGAAGATCACCGATCCGGGCGACACGTCGCTGCTCTGGGGCGATCAGGTGGACCGTCTCGATTTCGAGGCGGAGAACACGAAGGTGGTCGAGCAGGGCGGCAAGCCGGCTGAAGCGACTCCGGTGTTGCTCGGCATCACGAAGGCTTCGCTCGAAACCGACAGCTTCATCTCGGCGGCTTCATTCCAGGACACGACGCGCGTGCTTACCGAAGCCGCGACGCTCGGCAAGGTCGACCGCCTGCGTGGCTTCAAGGAAAACGTGATCATGGGTCATCTGATTCCGGCGGGCACAGGCTTCCCGGCGGTGCGCGAGATCAAACTCGTCGAGCTCGGCGAACAAATCGGCACGTCGCTGGTGGACGAGCCGGAAGTGCGGCCGGCGCTGGGATAAGGCGAAGGACGGAAGTGCGAATTACGAATGACGAATTGGCGAGAGCTGATTCGTCATTCGCGTTTTAGGGGGAAGATTCCAATGTCCATCGCGACCAAGACCGGTGATGCGGGCGAGACCTCGCTGATGTATGGGCGCCGTGTATCCAAGGCGGATGCCCGGGTCGATGCGTACGGATGCGTGGACGAACTGAACGCGGCGCTCGGTCTGGCGCGGGTCAACGCAAACAATCCATTCCTGACCGAACAAATTTTCGCCGCCCAGAAGGAACTGGTCATCGTCATGGGCGAACTCGCCACCGCTCAGGAAGATTTGGATCGCTACGTGAAGGATGGGTTTTACCTGACCACCGCTGCGATGACCGACCGGCTGACGGCGGTTGTCGATGATCTGGAGAAGAACAAGCTCGGGAAATTCAAAGGATGGGCCGTTCCGGGCAAGACGCGCGATGCCGCCACGCTCGATCTGGCGCGGACCGTTTGCCGTCGGGCAGAGCGCCGGGTTGCCGCCTTGATGAAGGAAACGGAGAAATCCAATGGCGAAATTCTCCGTTACCTGAACCGCCTTTCCGATCTCTGCTGGCTGCTGGCGCGATATGCCGAGCATCTGCACGATGAGAGCGAATCCATGGAGGAAAAACGGTAATATTCCGTTTGCCTTTGGCGGTGCGCTAGCGCATCTTCCCCGTCCGCCGCGACCCAGCTTGCGGCCTGCAAATTACCTATGGCGACACCGATAGAATTAATTCCAGAGCTCCTCGAAGCAGGGGTCCATTTTGGTCATCAGACCAAGCGTTGGAACCCGAAGATGAAGCCATACATTTTCGAAAAGCGGAACCAGATTTACATCATCAATCTCGATGAGACCGCGCGTCAGCTCCATCGCGCCACGGAGTTTCTCCAGGAAGTGACGAAACGCGGCGG
The DNA here is from genome assembly GCA_041167565.1 of Verrucomicrobiota bacterium. Lineage (GTDB taxonomy): Bacteria > Verrucomicrobiota > Verrucomicrobiia > Chthoniobacterales > UBA10450 > AV80. The sequence goes on from JBEEHU010000036.1 coordinate 5,108, forward strand.
GAAGATCCTGTTTGTCGGCTGCAAGAAGCAGGCGCAGGAAGCGGTCAAGGAAGCGGCGACGGCTTGCGGACAATTTTACGTCAACCAGCGCTGGCTGGGTGGCACGCTCACGAACCTGGCGACGATCCGGAAAAGCATCGGACGCCTGAAGTATATCGACCAGATCGAAGAATCCCCCGACTACAAGAAAATGGGCAAGCAGGAGCTCGCGGCGCTCAATCGTGAAGCGGCCAAGCTCCGGCGCAATCTGGATGGAATTCTTGAGATGGCCGCTTTGCCCGACGCCATGGTCGTAATCGATACCACCCGCGAAGCGAATGCGGTGCTCGAAGCGCGGCGCCTGGGAATTCCGACCGTGGCGATCGTCGATACGAACGCGGACCCGGAGATCATCGATTATCCGATAGCAGGCAACGATGACGCGATCCGCGCGATTCGCGTGATGTTGCAAAAACTCGTGGACGCCATTGTCTCGGCGAGCGGCGAAGCCCGCGTGCGCGAGCAAGTGGAGATGGCCGGCGTTTCCGCGTAAACGCGGAAGCTCCAGAATCCAAATTCCAATGGAAGCGAAGACAGAAATTTCTCCTCTCCTCGTCAGGCAACTCAGAGAGAAGACCAACGCCGGTATTATGGATTGCAAGCGCGCGCTGGCTGAATCCGGCGGCGATCTGGAGAAGGCCGAGGCCGCGTTGCGGACGAAAGGAATCGCCAGTGCCGGGAAGAAAGCATCGCGCGCGACGAAGGAAGGCATCGTTGCTTCCTACATTCATCTGCAGGGTAAAGTGGGGGTTCTGGTGGAAGTGAATTGCGAGACGGACTTCGTGGCGAAGAACGAGAATTTCCGGGAGTTCGTAAAGGACATCACCCTGCATATTGCGGCCGCGCATCCACTTTATGTAAATCGCGAAGAGGTGCCGGCGAAGGTGATCGAATCCGAGAAAGCCATTTACGAAGCGCAAGTGAAGGGCAAGCCGGAGAACGTGATTTCCAAGATCGTCGAAGGAAAGTTGGACAAATTTTACAGCACGGTTTGCCTCATGGAGCAGGGGTTTATCAAGAATCCCGATCAGACTGTGAAAGAGCTGGTGGCGACGAAGATCGCCGAACTCGGGGAGAACATCGTGATCCGGCGCTTTACCCGTTATCTGGTGGGTGAGCCGCTGAGTTCTGAGGTCACCCCGCCGGTTCAGGAAGAAGAGCAGGCGGCGTAGGGTTTTCTGTAGCGGCGGTCTGTGACCGCCGAATCGTCGCCACGTCCTCGTTCTCGGCGGTCATAGACCGCCGCTACAGAAGAGAAAAATACGCGCAGTCGCGGTGGCTTTTGCGTTTTCTCTTTGTGCCGGTTTCAATTCGAAACCGCGCGGGGTGCTGAGGGATTTCCCGGCCCTTCAAAAAACATTAACGAAGGAGAATATTATGAGCATGGATTCATTGAAGGACTTGTACGTCGACGAGTTGAAAGACCTTTATAACGCGGAGAACCAGCTGCTGAAGGCACTGCCGAAAATGGCGAAGAAAGCTTCAGCGCCGGAACTTAAGCGAGCGTTTCAGGATCACCTGACGCAGACTGAGGGCCACGTGAATCGGCTGGAGAAGATTTTCAAGGGGCTGGGGGAGAAACCGACTGGCAAAACGTGCAAGGCGATGAAAGGCCTTATCGAAGAGGGTAAGGAGATCATCGAGGAAGATGGCGACGATTCCGTGCTCGATGCCGCTCTCATCGGCGCGGCGCAACGGGTCGAGCATTATGAGATTGCCGGATACGGCGTCGTCCGGACCTTTGCCTCGTTGCTGGGTGAAAACAGCGCGATGGACCTGTTGCAGCGGACCTTGAACGAAGAGGCCGAAACCGACAAGAAACTCACCGGCCTCGCCGAATCGATCATCAACGTCGAAGCAAGCGAAGCGGAAGAGGACAAAAGGCCAAAGCGCGGCGCGAAGAAATCTGTCGGTCGGCGCTAAAAGACAGCGACATTAAATGTTAATCGCCACCACAGTCCGCGTGACTGCGGTGGCGATTTCGTTTCTAGTTAAAGGGCCATGGGATTAGCCGAATACAAGAAGAAGCGGAACTTCGGCGTGACGGCCGAGCCTGCGGGGAAGCCGTTGCCGAAGCTGGTGAAAGGCGCCTGCCACTTCGTCATTCAAAAACATGACGCCAGCCGATTGCATTACGATTTTCGGCTGGAGATGGAAGGCGTTCTGAAATCCTGGGCGGTGCCGAAGGGCCTTCCGTGGGAGAAGGGAGGAAAACATTTAGCGGTAGAAGTGGAGGACCATCCGGTCGAATACGCGACATTCGAAGGGATCATCCCGCAGGGGCAATATGGCGGAGGAACGGTGATGGTTTGGGACCGCGGCAATTACCACGTCCATGGAGAGGAACCGCTGAAGGCGCTGAAGGACGGCAGGCTCCATCTTGTGCTCGACGGCGAGAAGGCAAAAGGCGAGTGGGCCTTGATCAGGACGCGAATGGATGGCGGCAAATCACAATGGCTCCTCTTGAAAAGCGGGACGAGCGTGAAGCCGATCTCGAAGAAGCGCGACGATGAGTCGGTCAAGAGCGGTCGCACCATGGCGCAAATCGCTGCGCAAAAAGATGCGGAATGGCAGTCGAATCGGGAGGACGAGAAGAAGCCAGGCTTGAAGTCACGGATCAAAGCGGCGATTAAAAAAAAAGACGATCCGAAAAGTAAAGCGAAGAAAGGGAGACGGAAAAGCGGCGCGTCGGCGTTACCGGAAAAAGAGTTAGCGAAATTGCCGGCGAGCAAGGCGCGCTTCATCGAGCCGATGAAGCCGAGGTTGCTGGAAGCGCCGCCGACGGCGGGCGATTGGCTTTACGAATTGAAGTTCGACGGGATCCGCCTGATCGCGGTCAAGAACGGCGAGAAAGTCAGTTTGATCTCGCGGAATGAAAACGAACTCGCAGCGCGATTTGCGGAGGCGGCGAGCGACATCAAAGCGCTGCCGATCGAGGATTGTGTGATCGACGGAGAAGTCGTGGCGCTCGACGAAAAAGGCGGATCGTCGTTCCAGCTGCTGCAGTCGCATGAAATGGAAGGGCGGCGGGCGCCGATCTATTACTACGTTTTCGATCTGCTTCAGGCGGCCGGGAAAAGCCTGATCGGTTTGCCGGTCGAGCGCAGGAAGGAGCTACTCTCGTCGCTTTGCAAAGATGCGGGCGGATCGATCCGATTTTCCGGCGAGATCGGCGGAGACCCGGTCGCGCTCCTTCGCGAAGTGAAGCGGCTCGGACTGGAGGGCGTGATCGGCAAACAGTGCGGCTCAGCCTACGAGCCGGGCCGGCGCAGCGGCGCCTGGATCAAACTTAAATGCGTGAACGAGCAGGAATTTGTCATCGGCGGATTCACGCCACCGCAGGGTGCGCGCAAACATTTCGGCGCGGTGCTGGTCGGTTATTACGAGAAGAAGCGTTTCCTCTTTGCGGGCAAAGTGGGGACCGGGTTCAACACGAAGCTGCTCGCCTCTCTGCACAAACGATTGAATGCGGAGAAGCGGGACGATTGTCCCTTCGCGGATTTGCCTTCGAAACAAGGAGGACAATGGGTGCAGGGAATTACTCCCGGGATGATGCGGCAAATCACCTGGGTGAATCCCGTTTTCGTTTGCCAGGTGAAATTTGCTGAGTGGACGCGTGATGGGAAGTTGCGGCAGCCGGTCTTCCTCGGGTTACGCGAAGACAAGAAGCCGACGGAAGTCGGCCGCGACGTCGCTTCTGGCGCTAAATGATTGCGCTTGTCCAATCGCTTCGAAGTCCAGATGTTTCGGCATGAAAGTGAAGGTGGTGGTGATTCCGAAAGCCGCGGTGCTCGATCCGCAGGGCGCGGCGGTGCGCGACGCCATGCAACACCTCGGGATGCCTGAGGTTCGCTCGGTTCGCATCGGGAAATTTCTCGAGATCGAGATCGATGAGAACGCGCCCGACTTGGAAAAGCGGCTGCATGGACTCTGCCGGGACTTGCTTTCCAATCCCGTGATCGAAGATTACGAGGTGCTGGCTATGGCGACGGCCAAATGAAATTCGCCGTCGTCCAATTCCCCGGTTCGAATTGCGATCAGGATTGTCTGGCAGCGTTGAATGGAATTGCCGGCATCGAGGCGGAATATGTCTGGCACAAGAAAACGTCGCTCGACGGATTCGACGCCATTGTGCTTCCGGGCGGATTCTCCTACGGCGATTACCTTCGTTGCGGCGCGATCGCGCGTTTCTCTCCGATCATGCCGAGCGTGGTGCAGGAAGCGCGAAACGGAAAGCTGGTGATCGGCATCTGCAACGGCTTTCAGATTCTTTGCGAAATTGGTTTGTTGCCTGGAGCACTGGTCCGCAATCGTTCCCTGCATTTCGTCTGCGAAATGATCACGACGCGGGTCGAAGTCGCTGATTCGGCCTTCACGCATGGTTGTGCCCAGGGGACACTTTTGCGTATGCCCGTCGCTCACGGCGAAGGTTGCTTCTTCGCGGAAGAATCGACGCTGCGTGAACTCAATGACCGGCGGCAGATTATTCTCCGCTACACGACGGCGGATGGCCGCATCGAAGCTTCGGCGAATCCGAATGGATCGGTCGAAAATATTGCCGGCATCTGCAATCGCGACGGCAATGTCTTTGGGTTAATGCCGCACCCGGATCGTGCGTGTGAAGAGCGTCTCCGCAGCGTCGATGGCCTCCGGATCTTTGAGTCGATGATCAAGAGCGCCGAGGCGGGCCAGGCGCGGGCGGCTTGACCGGCCTTTTCGGCGTGTCTGTCACGCCGTAGATTTGTCGTCAAATCGACACAAGTGTAACGGATCATTACACGTTTTTCCCCATGCAGAAGCTCTTCCCTAGGAGAGATTTGGCGGGCATGTGCATTGCTCGAATTACCCGCACTTACCTAATCCTATGTTGCTACAAAAAACCCTACACATGAATCAATCGCTCGAAGAGTGCAAATCACGCCTCGCGAGCATTCAATCGTATCGGCGGCAGTTCGTCATGGTGACGAAAGCCACCGTCACCTCGTCGAAGACGGTTGATTTTAGTTTTCGCGGACCGCTGGGCTTTGAGGCTCGGACGGTCTTGTTGTCAGTGGAGAGCGATTCGCCCGATCAGATGGCGTTTGAATCGACCGGCGGAAATCTCGACGTGATGGGCCTGGCGGAATTCACCGAGATCCGGCCGAACTGCACGGAAGTGACGCTGGCGCTGCATTACGAGATCAAGAACAAATTGTTTGCCTGGCTCGATCGGCGGTTTCATTTTGTGGATGCATTCGTCACCTCGGAGTTGCGAGGCATTCGCGCACATTTCGAAGGAATCGCGGCGCCTGTCGTGGAGCGCACGCCGATGCTTTCGATATTCGAAACGGCAACGGCATAGAGGGACTGCTGTTTCGAAAAAGAGCACGAAGTCGGGGGGCCTCGTGCTCTTATCTTGTACGGGTGTTACGCGATTCGAACGGCGTGCGTTTTGTCCAGGCGGAGAACCTGGCCGGCCTTTAATTGCGGAGTCGCCTTCGGGTCGCGCAATTTCTCGCCGTCGAGCTGAACACTGCCCTGCTCGATCAGCCGCCGGACATCCGCGCGCGATTTCATCAGCGCAAATGCTTTTGCGTAGGCTGATGCGATTATCGAAACGATGTCGGAATCCTCCGGATGAAATGCCGGCAGATCGGCCTCGGCCAGCCGCTTTTCGCTGAAGCGCGCGTTCCAATCCTCAACCGTCTTCTGCGCCGCTTCGCGAGAGTGATATTTTTCCACGATTGCCGAGGCCAGGTGTTTCTTTGCCTCAAGGGGATGCGCCTTGGGATCCAGCGGATCCCCGAGAAGGAGCGGATAATAACGCGCCATTAGCTCGTCGGAGATGCTCATCAGCTTGCCGAACATTTCCGCGGCGGGTTCCGTGAGCCCCACATAATTTCCGAGGCTCTTGCTCATCTTGTTCGTTCCATCGAGTCCTTCCAAAATCGGCAGAACGAACACGATCTGCTGCGGCTGGCCTTCCTGCTTTTGGAGATCGCGTCCAACGAGAATGTTGAAGAGCTGGTCCGTGCCGCCGAGTTCTACGTCGGCCTGCACCATGACCGAGTCCCAGCCTTGCATGATCGGGTATTGGATTTCGTGGGCGTGAATCGGCTGGCCCTGGTCGATCCGGTTCCGGAAATCCTCGCGCTGGAGCATTTGCTGAAGAGTCACCATGCTGTTGAGCCGGATCACTTCCGCGAAGCCTATTTTTGAAAACCAGTCGCCATTGGCGACCAATTCTGTCCGCGCTGGATCGAGCACTTTGAACGCTTGCTCCCGGTAGGTCTCCGCATTTGCCTGCACTTGTTCGCGCGTGAGCTGAGGTCGAGTGACGGACCGGCCGCTCGGGTCGCCGATCATCGAAGTAAAGTCTCCGATAATCAGCACGGCCTGGTGACCGAGGTCCTGGAATTGCCGCAGCTTCTGGAGGATCAACGCGTGCCCGAGGTGGAGATCGGGACTGGTTGGATCGACGCCGAGTTTTATGCGAAGCGGCCGGCCGAGCGCGAGCTTTTGCCGAAGCTCAGCCTCACTGATGATCTGGGCCGCGCCTTGCTTGAGAATGGAAAGGGCTTCGTCCGGTTGCATATGCCGCGAAATGCAGTGACCGAAGCCTACTTATTCCGGTTCAACAATTCGCACACTTGCTCGATGGTGAGCGGCGGATTGGACGCGTTCAGAACTTTCTGGCTCTTGCCGCGATCGAGAAATGGACGGCTGCCGGTAAACTGGGCGACCGCAACCGTCGCGTCGTTATCCGGGGCCATGCGGGTAACTGGAGCGGCCGGGGTCGCTATGACTATGTCGTTCTTAGTCACTTGGGACCGTGATGAAAGACTTGCCGCTGAGTCGCCCAATCGAAAATGGCGCGCCGCAAATTGTTGGGGCGTGAAAGCGCCTTCGCCCGGAAAGGTTTTCGTGAGCGATTTTTCCTGAGAATAAAAACGCCGCGCTGGAACGCGCTTGTCGACCGAAATGCCGGTCGTGACGAACTTTTTGTCCTGGGCGGAATTTGCCATCGACGTATTCGGTTTCAGCAAACGATCAACAAGTTTGCTTTCCTGGTTCTGGGCGGACGCCGGGAAGACGCCGGCCAACAGCGTCAGGAGTGCAACGATCTTCCGCACGTCGCTGAACGTGCCGAAGTTCGCGCTGGGTTGTAAAGGAAATTGTCCCTGCGGCGATTAATGCCCCAAGGCGGAATGCAGGACTCTTGCCCCCGCCGGAGCGGCGACATTGCCGCTGAGGATGTCGCCCGCGCTCACCGGCCTTCGGTAGTAGCGCGCGTTCCCGGTTTTCTGGGTCGCGATCACCGCCCCTTCGAGCGACGCTCCCGCGAAGAGCCCTTTGCTTCGGCTGTAGGTATAAATAGCAGCAGTCGGCGTAACAGCGGCCTGTGCATCGCGCCCAACCGGTCCGGCGGCTGCGCTCGCATCGGCGCCAAGTGTGACATTGCCATCCCTGGAGAAAGCGCGGACGGCGCGATTCGTGTTAAGAATGAACACGAATTCCGTGATCTCGGCGCCGATCTGCGGTCCCCAGCCGGCGCCGCCGGTGCCGACAAATGACGGGCCCGACCAGCCATGGCCGGTGCGAGCGACGACCACGCCCTGGCCACCTTTTCCACTCAAGCCAAGGCCGACCTTCACGACGGTCAGAATGGCGAGCCCCCTGGCGTTGCGCATCACGCTGGCGGGAATGCCTCTTTCAGGCATGCGCCGAAATTGACGGAGAATGGAGGCTGATTGATTGACCACCTCCTGTTCAGTGGCAGCGGTTGCCGAGGCGATCGGAAGGAGGCAAATAGCGAGAAGCGCGCAGATCGTTTTCATGGTTATAATTAGTTCGCCCGATCCAGGGGGAATGGATGTATTGACGGTCGGGCTCACTCGTTAGGCCTGCACTAGCATGAATAATCTGATCGAGGAACACACCGCCGCGTCTTTCATGGGGGAAGCGTTGCGCCTGGCTGCGAAAGCTTTTGAAAAAGAGGAGGTCCCAGTGGGCGCGGTCGTTGTGCGCGCGGGCAAAATCATCGCGCGCGCGTTCAATCAGGTTGAGCTGTTGAAGGATGCGACGGCGCATGCGGAGATGCTCGCCATTACCCAGGCCGAAGCTGCCGTCGGTGACTGGCGGTTGAACGGCTGCGATCTCTACGTGACGAAAGAACCGTGCGCCATGTGCGCCGGCGCGCTCGTGCACGTCCGAATGCGCCGCGTGATTTTCGGCTGCGCCGATGAACGGGGCGGCGCCGCCGGCAGCGCGATGAATCTGCTGCAAATGCCTTCCTTGAATCACCGCTGCGAAATCACCGGTGGCGTGCTGGCCGCGGACTGCGCGAATCTCCTGAAAACTTTTTTCCAGGCACGAAGACCAAATGACGTTCCCGATGCCTGATTCGCTGGAAGCTCCAGAGTCTTTTGCCACGGAGAGATTGCTTCTGCGAAAACCTCGCGAGCAAGACGCGGCGCTCATTTTCGCCGCCTACGGACAGGATCCGGAAGTAACCCGCTACTTGATGTGGAGGCCGCATCGCGACTTGAACGACGCGCAGGAGGCTGTCCGCAATTTTCTGGAAGGTTGGCGCTCGGGCAGATCCTTTTGCTGGCTTCTCTTTCATCGTGATGATGGCAAGCTGGTTGGCTGCGTCGCCGCTCGGCCAGAACAGGGGATCAATCTCGGGTATCTCCTCGCCCGCCCATTCTGGGCACGAGGATTAATGAACGAAGCGCTGGCTGCTGTCGTCGACTGGGCTTTCTCGGATCCATCTGTTTTCCGAGTGTGGGCCGTATGCGATGTCGAGAACCGCGCGTCCGCTCGCGTGCTGGAAAAGAGCGGATTTGACCAGGAGGGACTTCTAAAAAAATGGTCGCTTCACCCGAACGTTTCTTCAATTCCGCGCGATTGTTTTTGCTACGCCAGGACGCGCGAGAGCTGATCGATCCTTTTGGCTTGCTCGGAATAAGAGATCAGCGTAAAAAGGTTCGCGGTTGTGAACCGCGATTCTCGCTGTTCCCTTATGTCAACGTTCTCTCTCTGGTCGCGGGTTCTGTTCCTTAGCGGGATTACGCTCATTTCTGTCAGCGCCGCACCCAAGCCCGGCAGCATCGACCCGACTTTTGATCCGGGTCGCGGTCCGCTAGGTGTCAGCGCGAGCCGCGGAAACTCGACGCTGATTCAGCCAGATGGAAAGATTCTCGTCACCGGGGACTTCAACGGAGTGAATTTGGATCTCGCGGCCGCAGTAGTCCGCTTCAATCCGGACGGTTCGCTCGACAATAGCTTCAACGCTTCGGTATTGCCTGCACCCACCAGCTTCGCTTCGGTCAATTTGGCAGCGCTTCTGGCCTTGCAGCCGAATGGACAAATTCTTGTCGCCGGCAAGTTCAGCAATTCTGATGGCAGCACTCGATCTCTCACGCGATTGAATGCTGACGGCAGCCTCGACACGATGTTCAGTCCGCGAATCGAATACGGCACCGCAGCCGGAACGGTTCGACAAGCAACCGTTCTTTCGGATGGCAGAATGCTGATCGCCGGCCGCTTCGATAAAATCAACGGTGTTGCGCGTCCTTATCTCGCGCGCCTCAAGGGCGACGGCTCCTTGGACGAAACGTTCAAACCTGCCGTAGCTAGTTTGCGTTTCGTTATTCAGTCGACTGGGAAATTGGTAGTCGCAGCTGGCACGAATCAACTCGTCCGGCTGAACGCCGATGGCACTCTTGATAATACATTCGTGACCGCAACCGCTCCCCCGAATAATTACGGCGCTGAATTTATAGTCCAACCGGATGACAAGCTGATTTGGACTACGGTCCAAGAGACGTTTATTCCTGAGTATCCGACTACCATTCAGCGACTAAATGCTGATGGGACCAATGACGATGGGTTCCAATCCTTTTCCAGCCTTGGCGGGATAGCTTTATTCTTACAGAGCAACGGAAAGCTCATTATCGCCGTCTCATTCACTTACGGCCCATCGCGCCTGAACCCTGACGGGACACCAGACTGGAGTTTTAAGCCGCAGACACTGGGATTGTCGGTGGTGCAGCAAGCGGACGGAAAGCTGGTTACAGTCGGCGGTATATATGACCGGCCTTATGGCATTCGCCGCCTGTTTCTCGACGGATCGCGCGATGATAGCTTTGCTCCCGAAATAGGCCTGACTTGGATCGCCAGCTCCAAGATCGATCGTGCGCGTCTCTTGCCGAACGGCAAGATTGTGATCGCCGGCAACTTCAATTACATCGACCGCACGGCGCGAAATCGGATCGCCGTCTTGAATTCCGATGGCACTCTGGATGCCGGTTTCGACACGGGCGCGCTGATTGGCCCCCGCTCGGATGGAAGCAGCAGCCTTAGCGCAGTGGCTGTGCAAAGCGATGGGAAAATCCTGGTCGCCTTCGAGAAGAATGTTGTCCGGCTGAATAATGATGGGCGTGCCGATGACACGTTTCATTATAGCTCGAATGGTTACGTAGCCACGCTCGGACTACAACCTGACGGAAGGGTTCTCTTAAATCGTCCTGACGGGTTGGTGCGGCTTACACGCGACGGATCGCTTGATTCTACATTTCACACCAGTGAAATCGGATCTCTGGTTTTCGTTCAACCAGATGCAAAGATTTTGCTAAACAACAGCAACCAGATCATTCGCCTCAATTCTGATGGCTATATGGATACCGAGTTCCACGCGGACGGGGTCCTCGGGTTTATCGCTCCTTCGTTCCTCGCCCTCCAGCCGGACGGAAAGCTTCTCGTTAGCCGGTTCGTGAGCTCCGTAATTCCTCTTTGGCTGACACGCCTCAATCGGGACGGCAGCATCGACCAAACATTCGACCCTAAACTTGGGGCACAATTGGCGGCGGCCGATCAGACGGGAATCTACGTTCCCGCTAACATCGCGCCAAGCAACTCTCCCTCTCAGCCAGGAATCATTCGGCTGCTTCCAGATGGCAGCCGCGATCCGAATTTCGCCCCGGCTTTTAATTCCGGCGCGACCTTTAGCACCCTCCTTCTCCAAGCCGATGGTCAACTTATTGTCGCCGGCGGATTCAATCAGGTGAACGGTGTCGAGCGGCACGCGATCGTTCGATTGAATGGGAATGCGCCGAAGAAGCTGGCGAATATTTCTACCCGGGCGCAGGTCGGTCGCGCAGAGGCGGTCGAGATCGGCGGCTTCATTATTACGGGCAATGCGCCCAAGAAGGTCATCATCCGCGCCATTGGTCCTTCGCTTGCCTCAAATGGCTTTCTCGGATCGGACCTCCTCGCGAATCCATCTTTGGAATTGCACGATGCCACCGGCGCCATCATCGCGCGGAACGACGATTGGCGGGATTCTCAGGAAGCAGAAATCACGGCGAGCGGGATTCCGCCGGCGAACACCGCGGAATCGGCGATCGTGGCGACACTCGCGCCCGGTAGCTACACGGCGGTGATTCAGGGGCGCAACAACGGCGAAGGCATCGCTCTCGCCGAAGTTTATGACCTCGATCCGGCGGCGAATTCACGCCTCGCGAATATCAGCACTCGCGGAGTCGTTAACGGCGGCTACCAAGTCATGATCGGAGGTTTCATTCTGCGCGGCTCGGAAACCTCGACGGTTGTCATTCGAGCCTTGGGACCATCGCTCGCCTCTTCGGGCGTTTCTGGCCCGCTAACCGACCCGACCCTGACTCTGTACGATCAATCCGGTTCCGTCGTTGCCGAGAACGACGATTGGAAACAAACGCAATGGACACAGCTCGCCGCGCTTGGTTTTGGTTCGACGCACGACAGCGATTCGGCCTTGATCGCGACGCTGCCGCCCGGTTCGTATACGGCAATTGTACGCGGAGCAAACGGCAAAAACGGAGTCGGGTTGGTGGAAATCTATCACTTGGAATAAACGCCAGCGTGAGCATCCGCTTGATCCGGCGGACCCGGTCGGATGTTTTTCTGCAGAGGATTTTGCGCTCGCTCCAAGTCGCGGCACATGATCTAGTTTGTGAACGCATATGTTTGCAACCACTCGCCGCTATTCAATTGCCTTTTTGATTTTCGGAATGTGCGGGACCTCGATTCGCGGGGCGGACCAACCGCTTTTTCACTCCACCGATCCGCTCGCTCCGAGGGATGAATGGGGCGTCCTGCACCAGAGCCCGACCTTGTATCCGACCGACTTTGCGCACCGCTCCGGCTCCCGCTGGTTCTTCTACTTCAAGTCGCGACACGAGCTGCTCGCCGATCCGGCCTACGTGGGAGCGCTTCAGGTTGTCTTGCGGAATCGCGGATATTACTGCGGGCCAATCGATGGGATCATGTCGAGCGAGGTGAGCGATGCGATTGCGCGCGTGCAGAAAAACCACACCCAGCGCGTCAACGGCAGGTTGACAGTTCCGGTGCGGCGCGCGTTAAATTTGCCGTAACGAAAAGCAATCGAAGTGGGAGGTGGGGAGCATGACAAGGGTATGTCTGTGCGTCTTGTTTTTGGGGAGCGTCGCCGCCGTTTGGCCCGCGAGCAGTTTCGCCGCAGCGCCGGTGCCGCCACGAACGATCCGGGATTTAGCTGACGCCATTGCTCCGCGGGTCCTGCAGAGATCGATCAGCCCCTGGTTCTACAAAAGTTTGCTCGTCTCACCAATTGATGATTGGGTCGTGGTGCGCGCACGGCTCGCACATACGCGACTTTCCGGGGCGCGCGTCATCCGCCCTGCGCTCAATCCCAAGTACGACGCCATCGCTCTACAACGAGTGAATGAATTCCAGATCGCCGGAAATTACTCCATCGGAGAAATCAGCCTCACCGACTCCGTCCTGCTCCATCTTTTGATTTACAAAATTGCCGACGGCACCATGGCGCTTTCTTTTGCGTACCTGGACGGTCCTGGCGGTTCTCAAATGAAGTACTTCGGCTGCGCGCGGGTGGCGGTCTTGAAGAGCGATGGCCGATGGGAGGAAATCAAAGGACCCGAGGGCCTGGAGGGCAAAGGCTGGGCTGTGCGCGAAAGCGGCGTGAGGAACAGTTTCAAGATGGACAAAGTTCCTCAGCACTTCTCGTCGGGGAGCCCGCGATAGCGGGGCTGGAGTGATTGGAAATAGACTGGGAATTGTCTCGCCTGATTGGCTTTTTGCTGATCACAATCGAGGCATGAAGCCCTTCACTTCGCTGCTCACTCTGCTCATTCTCGTCTCCGTCCTTGGCACTAACCTTGCGGCCGATGGGCCCTCGAAGGGTCGCAAACTCGGAGAGCTCAACGTTATTCCGCCGCGAGTATTGCAGAGATGCATCAGTCCGAAATTCTACAAGACCCTGCTTGTCTCCCCGGTCGAAGGATGGATCGTTGTCCGCGCGAGCCTCGTGGGCACGCGTCTCTCGGGGATACGCCTGGTGCGCTCTGAATTGAACGGCGCTTATGATTCTCTCGCCCTCAAGCTGGCGAATGAGATGCTGATAGCGGGAAATTATACGATCGACAGACCCAATGTCGGGTCCTCGATTTTGCTGCACCTTCTGATTTACCAAATCGCGGACGGCACCATGGCACTTTCTTTTGCGCATCTCGACGAGCCGGGTGGCGATCAGGCGGATTATTACGGATGCGCACGGCTCGCGGTCCTGAAGGCGGACGGCAAATGGACCGAGATCAAGGGACCGGAAGGTCTCGAAGGGAAAGGGTGGGCCATTCGACGGGGCTTCAAGAATAATCTCGACGCTACCCTGCGGATGGAGATCAAAAAGCTTGGCAGCGGTATGTAATCCCTGGCCGCTGCCTCGCAAGGATTCGGTTCATTTGGCCAGGCCACGTGAGACCGCAGGTCTTTTACGTGGCTGCCTCGCAAGGATTCGAACCGCGTAAAAGCTTCGCTCACGCGGTTTACTCGGTTCATTTGGCCAGGCCACGTGAGACCGCAGGTCTTTTACGTGGCTGCCTCGCAAGGATTCGAACCTTGACAAAGAGATCCAGAATCTCTGGTGCTACCATTACACTACGAGGCATCAACGGCTGAGGCGAAAGACCCGGGAGGCTCTCGCTTCGCGACCCAAGCGGACTCCACTATCGGGCAGGCGCCCGCCCGCTCAACCAGATTTCCTGGCCTTCTCTCGCCGCTTCCACTTCCAACCGGCGGCCGCTTTCTACCACGAGAAACCGGGCGCGCTCGAGCATTTCGTCGATCTTCGCGTCATCGTGGCTGGGATCGTGATGAAACAAAAATAACTTCCTCACCCGCGCTTCCAGAGCGAGCGACACCACGCGGCTCAGAGCGCCGTGTCCCCAGCCAATGTGCTCCTGATATTTCTCGTCCGTGTACTGCGTGTCGAGAATCAGCACGTCGGTATCTTTCAAGAACTCGACCAGCTTTGATCGCTGGACGACCGCTTTCGCCCGGGCCCGGTGCGGGTGCATTCCATCGCGCGCCGCCAGTTTCAAGGTCAATGGTTCGAATGGTTCGTTATCGGGCAGAAAAGCGATCGAGCCCTCTTTCGTGAAAAGGCGGTAGCCGGCGCAGACGCCCGGATGATTCAAGAATCGCGAGCGCACCCGGACCTTCCCGACGGAGAACTCCATCTTTTTCAGTTCCCGAACTTTGATCGTGCCGGGGAGATTCTTCCAACTCACCGGAAAGAAAGGCAGTTCCATCTGGGCGGCGAGAATGGTGGCGAGTCCATCGCGGGCGCCCTGGTAGCCAAAAACGTTGATCGTGTTCTTGGCCTGGTAGGCCGGGAGAAAAAATGGCAAACCCTGGATGTGGTCCCAATGGGTGTGCGTGAGCAGCAGCGTCAAGTCGATCGGAGCGCTCCCGAATTCCTTTTCCAGCGCAAGCCCCAGCTCTCGAATTCCGGAACCGGCATCGAGGATGATGATGTCGCCGTTCGTTCGCACCTCGACACAAGTGGTGTTGCCGCCATACCCGATGGTCGAGGGACCCGGGACCGGAATCGATCCGCGAACGCCCCAGAATTTTATTCGCGTCGAGGGTGGATGAAACTTCAGGGCGCGTGATTCGCGGGCGGCAAGCTTTCCAGCCCGGCGACGCGGACGTTTGATGATCGCGGCGACTTTTTTCCACTGCAACGGCTTGACGAAATAACCATCGCCGCCTGCTTCCAGGACCGCGTCGCGATCGATCTCATAATTGCGGCCGGCGACAATGATGATCTTCGGCGAATCCAGTTTTTCGCGAATGGCGCGGCAGACCTGGAGGCCGCTCATTTTCGGCAGCAGCAAATCGCAGACGATCACGGTGGGTCGTTTCGCGTAGGCGAGTTCGATGCCGACTTTCCCGTCTTCCGACTCGATGACGTCCCAACCCCGGTCGGCAAACAGTCGCGCGATCCGGTTTCGGCTCTCCACGTCGTCTTCGATGACTAAAACCGTCGGCATGTGCTTTAGCGCGAGATTCTGTCAGCGGGCTTTCGCGAAACCAAGAGTTTTTGCCGCAGGATGATTTTCGCTGGCGCTAGAGCAGGCTGGAACCAAATGCGCCGGGCTTGCCGCGTTTCCAGCGCAAATCGGGATGGAGATTGATCTCTTCCGGTGGGACTTCGAACCCGACCGCGCGCAGCAGATAGGAAACGCCCTCCCGGCTTTCCATGGTCTCTTTCAAACTGCGCGCAAAAAGCTCTATGTATTCCTTGTAGGATTCCAGCGCCAGTTTGCCTTCGGCGAAGTGCTCGGCCAGCGCCTCGTCGTGGTAATCAATCAGCTCGACCAACGCGCGCCGCAGCTTCACCCGCATTTCGGGATCGACGACGACTTTGAACGGTGTCGCGCCCGCGTCGGGTTTGGCGAGTTCCTTTTTGAGCGCCGTTTGATCCGCGGAAACGAGCTGATAATCGCGTGGTTCGTCCATTTTTCCCCGCAACTCCCGCTCCGGAAAGGAGGATAAGGTGGGGGCACAGATGTGGATTGACTCGCCTATTCTGTCAAACCAGAATCGCCGTCCTATGAAAACATCTCTACTCACCTTACTTATGGTCGCGGGTCTCGCGACGGCTGGATTCGGCGCCTCTGCCGAGGCCGAGCTGAAAACGATCGAGCAGCAATGGCTGGACGCTTATATGAAGAGCGACGCAGCCGCTATCAAGGCCATCGAGGCCGACGATTACGTGATCGTTGAGTCGGACGGCGCAGTCACGACCAAAGCCGAGGACGTCAAATCGGTGACGGACAAGAAATTCGTCATGAAAACTGCGACGATGAGCGACTTCAAATGCCGGATGATGGGCGACAACGCCGCCTGTGTCACCACGCTGCTCAAAATGAGTGGCTCGGATGAGGGGAAGGAATTCTCCGGAGATTATCGCGCCATCGACTGCTTCGAAAAGAAGGGTGGCAAATGGCAGGCAGTCTATTCGCAGTTAACGAAGGTCAAAAAGGAATAATTTTCCGGCCATCGTCGGATTTGGAAGCTGCCGCCGTTTTGGCGGCAGCTTCATTTTAGGGCGAAACCTTACGGCGTTGGTGGCGGCGCCGGTTTTGCCGTGGAACGCGCTCAAGGGGCAGGTAACGACTGGAGCTTCCTACGATGCTACGACGACTACGGGAATTGCATCGAAATCTGGAACGAGCTGAGACAGAAAAGTTCGTACGAATACGATTCCTATCGGCGCTGTATCCGATACACGGAGCCGCTGAACGCCCCCGATTGGACGGGAAACCCGGATCCGGCCACGTTCATTCCCGCTCGCACCTGGAACTGGATTTACGATCGCTGGATCGATGTCGATGGCATCGGCCAGCAGCGCGATGCCTACGCGCATACCAAGAACGAGTGGCGCATCCAGATCGAGCCCGCCTTTAACGCCGCAGGCGATCGCCGGATGACGGCGCGGGCGCATGACTTGCAGAACCGCGTCAGCGTCGAGTCAACCGGCTGGATTCAACCCGCCGGTCCCATTGGCAACTGGTATTGGAGCCCGACCGACGGCGAGAACCATTTCTTCACTTATGACGCGAATGGGCAGAAGAGCAGCTACACCGATCCGCAAGGACGCCTGACGACCTACGACTACGATCTGCGAAACCGGCTCTGGAAAACAAACGAAACAGTGAACACGGTTCCGCGCACGACCGAAACACTCTACGACGTGACCGGCAACAAAACGCTAGTGACATTTCCCGATGCCCGGACGCAGCAATGGCTCGATTACACGCCCTTTGGTCAGGCCGAACGTTTCATTGACGAGCGTGGCAACACCACCAACCTTAACCACCAATGGGGGCCGATGAAGAAGCTGGCTAGCGTCGTCACCCATCGCGCCAAGGATGGCGGCGGCACGGAAGAGCAGCAGACGGTTTTCAGCTACGATCCGATGGGACGGCCTACTCAGGTGCGATTCCCATTGCCGGATGGAAGCCATGAGGACAGCACCTACGAATTCGGTCAGCTTAAGACTTGGCGCACGCGAAAAGGGCAGCTCAAGACGATCGTGTATGATGCACGTGGCCGAGAGCAGTCTCATAGCTGGGACGATGGCGTGACGCCAGCGATCTCGCGCAGTTGGGACGATGCGAACCGACTCGCCAGCATCACGAACATCTGGTCGAGCATCGACTTTGCCTACGATGACGCCGGCCAGATGATCTGGGAAGGAGACGAGGTCGCCGGCAGCGGCGGCCGGACCCAGACGAATTACTACCGTTACCCCAACGGGACGGTCGCCCACCTGCATTACCCAGGTGGTGGGTTTATCCGGCAGGACTACACCTCGCGTGGCCAACTGGCGGCCACCGGTTTTGACGATGACGAGAATAGCTGGTGGATGAAGCTGGCCGCTTATACGTACCTGCCGGACGGGAAGGTGGACAAGGTGGACTATGGGAATGGCACGACCAGCGACCCCGGCTACGACGGTCGGGGATTCGTGAGCTCGATCCAGCATAAAGCAACGGCGACCGGGAGCGTCTTCGCCTCCCATACCTACACCCGCGACACGCGGGACCGGATCACCGCCTTCCAAAAGGAGAACGGGCGCGGCGACCGGTTCCGCTACGACGAAGAAGGACAGCTTCTGGAGGGATGGTATAACGCCACCGATCCAGCGAACTCTGGTGCGGGGAACACTCGTTATGACGGCTTCAGTTACGATGCGCTGGGCAATCGTGGCCTAGGCAACTACGTGGCCAGCCGAGGAGTGATGGATTTCACCAAGAAAGACAATGGGTTAAACCAATATCGTGCGTGGTGGCCGTTCTCCTATACGAACTACGATGACGACATCGGGGGGGTATGGGGTGCGCCGGGAGCGGCCAACGGAGTGCTAATGCAGGATGGGAACATAACGGCCGGCTTCAATGCGCTGAACCAGCCGATGATGATCCAGGGCCCGGCGGATGCCGGGACCTCCAACTGGATGTATTTCGGTTTTGATCCGCTGGGGCGGTGCGTAAAACGATGGGTGGGCGATTCGGGAGACGTCTATTCGAATCCCGCCACATACTTCCATTACGACGGCTGGAATCTCCTTCAGGAAGGCAACAATGCATGGGGACCGGCACGCGTCTATGTCCACGGAAGCCGCGTGGACGAGATCATCTGGAGCTATAACACCTTCACCGGCGACCAAGCCTTTCATCACTACGACGCCAGAGGTCATTGCACGCTTTTGACCGACAGTCTCGGCACCATCCTCGAGCAGTACGAGTACGATGCGTTCGGCTACCCGTATTTTTTCGACTCAGCCTTTCAACCAGTAGACTCCTCAACCGTTGGCAATCGCTTTCTCTTCACGGGGCGCGAGTGGCTGAGCGACCTACGCCTCTATGACTACCGAAACCGGATGTACCAACCGGAGCTGGGCCGCTTTCTTCAGCCCGATCCAAAGCAGTTCGCCGCCGGCGATTACAATCTGTATCGCTATTGCCACAATGATCCAGTTAACAAGAGTGACCCAACTGGACTGACGTTCGTAGTGCAGGACGATCAAAAGAAACTTTGGAATGAAGTGAAGCAGTATTTGCGACAGGACCCTGCTCAGCGAAAAATCATCGATCGTCTCTCGAAGCCCGTATCAAGGTAAGGATTGACATCTTCAAAGGCAAAGTCAGTGGGGCGGTCTTCGATCCCAAACTCGCTGTTCGATGGAATCCTAATAGTGCCATCAAAAGCGTTGGCAGTGGCACTCGTTTATCGCCGGCGTTGGTTCTCGGGCATGAGTTAGATCATATCTATCAAGGCGTGCTTAACCAAGACACCTACAGGAACGATCGTAATGCAGGCGATTCACAGTACAGCAATCGGGAAGAACGCAGGGTTATCACCGGTTCTGAGGCTTCCATGTTGAGGACTTTCTATAACGAAGGACCAAGGTCAGATTACAATATTCAGCCGTACCCGGTGAACGGTCCCTTCGAACGATGAAGGGGGTTGTCTTGCTAGTAGGGTTGACCTGCTGCATAACGTGGACCGAAATCTCCTCGGCTCAACCGGACCGGACCAGTGCAGTCATTCAACTGCTGTCCGATGGTTCAGGTCGCCCTCAAAGAAGAATTGCCGATGTGCCAAAGTGCGTTTTACGAGGTCTGGCACGTTGGTATGAAATACCGTTTGTTTTCATCGAGAAGGGACAGGATTTTCCTAGACTTAAGGATATTCGACGAGCTGGTGATGGCCGCTTTCGGTTACTCTTTTTCTCTGAATTAAAGGACGGTAAGTCTGTCCTCTGTTTTGAAGATCACGCGAGTCTGGGTGTGACCAATCGAGCGCTAATTTTCAATCGCGATCGGACGGGATGTACCGTCTTCGCGGATTTTGCATTAGGGTCCCCGCTAGACTCACTCCGACAATTACAATCAGCGATTCGCAACAATGCTAGAACGGGAAAGCGTTAGGAGTAGAATCGGCGTCATCGCCAAAGTCGGCGATCACGCCTAAAGGCAGAATCGAGCGCAGCATTGCTGCGGTAGAAGGAACGGCATCGCGGCCACCGCCTTCAAAGACCCGGCATCCCGCCGTCGCGGGAATAGCACAGCACTCGCCCCAATCCCCTAACGAGTCCTGCGGTGTCCCGTCGCATGCTTCCCGAAAGCCCCGCTCCGCCGTCTGTCGCGGTGAGGTGCCCCTAAAAGAAAATCGGGATGATCAGGATCGCGACGATGTTTACGACTTTGATCATCGGATTGATCGCCGGACCGGCGGTGTCCTTGTAGGGATCGCCGACCGTGTCGCCGGTGATCGACGCGGCGTGAGCGAAGGAACCTTTGCCGCCGAGGTTTCCTTCCTCGATGTACTTCTTCGCGTTGTCCCACGCGCCGCCGCTCGAGGTCATCGCGATCGCGACGAAGAGCCCGGTGACGATGGTGCCGACGAGCAGGCCTCCAAGGACGACCGGCCCAAGCGGCTTGATCATCGCGACGGCAAGGACAAAGACCACCGGCAACAAAGCCGGCACGATCATCTCGCGGAGCGCGGCTTTCGTCACGATGTCAACGCAGGTGCCGTATTCCGGAACATCTTCGCCGCGTAAGATTCCTGGCTTGGCAGTCAACTGCCGGCGCACTTCACGCACGACCGCGCCTGCCGCCTTGCCCACCGCGTCCATGCTGAATGCGGTAAAAACAAACGGCAGGAGGCCGCCGATAAACAGGCCGATGATCACTTTTGGTTCGGTTAAGGAAAATTGAAACGAGAAGGGTTTTCCGGCGAGCGTGAAATGCGCGCGCAATTCCTCCACGTAAGAGCCGAAAAGAACCAGCGCCGCCAGACCTGCCGACGCGATGGCATAACCCTTAGTGACTGCCTTCATGGTGTTGCCCACCGCATCGAGTTCGTCGGTGATGCCGCGAATTTCTTTCGGCAGATTGCTCATGACGGCGATGCCGCCCGCGTTGTCGGTAATGGGACCAAAGGCATCGAGCGAAATGATGATGCCGGCCATGGAAAGCATGCTCATGACGGCGATGGCGATTCCGTAGAGACCGGCAAAGTGAAAACTGAGCAAAATCGCGATGCCAATAAAACCGACCGGCAACGCCGTGGCGTGCTGACCGATCGCCAGTCCGGCGATGATGTTCGTGGCGTGTCCCGTTTCCGATGCTTTCGCGATCTTCCGCACGGGCGCGTAATTGGTGGAGGTGTAATAATTCGTGATCAGGACCACGATGCCGGTCATGAGCAGCCCGACGAGGGAGGCAAAATAGAGATCGTTTGAGGTGCGGAGAATGCCGCCGATCATGACCGCCTTCGGGAAGAGAAGATGCGTCGCCGGCCAAAACAAAATGGCGGAGACCAGCGCGCTGGCGCCGACCGCTCCCATCAAAACCGTGCCAGGTTTACCGCCGCTAATGTTCACGAACAAGATCCCGATGATCGCCCCGAGGACGGAAATGCCGCCAAGCACGAATGGATACACTATGGCTTCCGGATAGCTGTGGAGGGTGAGCGCGCCGACGAGGATGGCGCCGATCAAACTGACTGCGTAGGTCTCAAAAACGTCCGCGGCCATCCCGGCGCAATCGCCCACATTATCGCCCACGTTGTCCGCGATCGTCGCCGGATTCCGCGGATCATCTTCCTCGAGGTTGCTCTCGATTTTGCCCACGAGATCGGCGCCGACATCGGCAGCTTTCGTATAAATTCCACCGCCGAGACGAGCGAAGACGCTGATCAGGCTCGAGCCGAGCGCCAAGCCGACGAGGCTTTTCACCGCGAGATCGTGACCGAGCCAATTTTTCGTGAGGGTGTAAAAGATTCCGACCGAAAGCAGCGCCAGACCCACGACGAGCAATCCGGTTACTGCGCCGCCATTGAACGCGACGCGCATGGCGGCCGAGCGCGATTGGCTGGCGGCTTGCGCGGTGCGCGTGTTCGCGAGCACGGCGATGCGCATGCCGATGTAGCCCGCCGCGAGTGAGCAAAACGCGCCGATCAAAAATCCCAGGGCGGTCGCTTTGTCTCGAAAGATAAAGAGAAGAACGAAAATGACGGCGGCGATCGCACTGATCGTGACGACCTGACGTTTCAAATAGGCCTTTGCGCCTTCCTCGATCGCGCTCGCGATCTGGCGCATGCGTTCATTTCCGGGCGAGAGGCGAATGACCGTGTTGATCAGAACAAAAGCGAAGACCAGTCCAACGCTCGCCAAAACCATCGAAATGGCGACACCGGAATTAAGAATATTAAAGGCGAGGAAAGTCATGACGGCTCCGTTGAAAGTGGGGGACTTTAGTAAGTTTTCCCTCGCTGGCAACGGGTAAATCGGTCGTGGAAGAACGAGCTGCTAAAGCTCGAAGACTGTCTTCAAACGGCCGAGGAAAGAGGCCCGGTAAGCGCGTTCCTTTTCCGCGGTATCCTCGGGATGCGCGGTATCCCGCAAAATGTCTTCCCCCTCGAGTTTTCGCTTCGCCAGGATATCGCTGAGCTGCGACAGGCATTGCGGTGACTCGCGCATGATGTCGCCCATGACCTCCTTGCTAATCTCCAGGACTTCGCAATCGCTGTCCGCGCGGATCGTCGCGGAACGCGGTTCGCCCGTGAGCAGAGACATTTCGCCGAAGCAATCGCCCGAGCGCATGCTCCCGAGCCGGATGTGGGAGCCATTTCGTAAAACGGAGACGTGGACGCTGCCGCGCAGGACGATGAACATCGAATCGCCTTCCGCGCCTTCCTCGATCACGCGCTCGCCGCGGCCGTAATGATTGATGCGCGCGCTGTGCAGGACGTTGTCGAGCTGCGCGTCGTCCAGGCAATCGAAAAGCGGTTCGCCGCGCAAAATGGCCTGGGCCTCGGTGAAGCCTTCCGGCACGGAGGGCAGGCGCCGGCGTTCGAGATGCAGCGTCCGGATCGGGAACGGGATCCTGATCCGCTGCCGTTTCAATTCGTACCAGATATTGGTCCGAATCGCATCGCAAACGTCGTTGTAGGCGGCGTGATTTCCCATCCAGAATTTTATTTCGTAAACGACAGACGATTCCGCAAAATCCATGACGAAGACTTTCGGATACGGCTCGGGCATGACGCCTTCGGCAGTCGCTGTGGCGCGGAGGAGCGAATCCTTCACGCGATTCGGCGGCACATTGTAGTCAACGCCGACGCGCAGGCGCATTGCATGGGTCTGGGTTGGATAATGCAGATTAACGATCGTTCCGCGGGCGATCGTGTAATTCGGGACGTCGAGGTAAATCCCATCGTTGGTGCGCAGCCGCGTCGAACGCCAGTTGATCTCCATCACTTCGGCGTAGCGCTCCTGAATGTTGAGCCAGTCGCCGACTTTGTACGGGCGGGCGATTTGCAACGCGATTCCGGCGATGATCCCGCCGAAGAGATCCTGGGTCGCGAAGCCGAGAACGATCGCGAGAATGCCCGAGCCGGCGAGCAAGGTCTTGAGCTGCCCTTCGGCGTGATAGACGACACTCAAGACAATCAGCAGAGCGATCAGGTAAATGAAAAGGGCGACGACCTGCCGGAGAAATTCCGGGATAGGCGTCTGCCGTTTCTTTTCGAAGTATCCGGCCCAAAGATAGCGATCGAGCAGGGCGACGATGAAAGCCGTGGCCAATAGGATGCCGACCGCGTCGACATGTTTGCGCCATTCGACGTGGACGCCGTAAAACAAGATCGCGGCGTAGAACGCCAGAGTGAGGCAAAAAAGTTGGAAGGGAACGCCAAGCTGAACGCCCGCGCGGCGCTTGAGCAGGCGGCCGATCGTCAACGCGATGAAAAACGTCGCGACGAAAATGATGGCGGTAACGGCGGTCTTCTGCGTTTCGAGCAAGGTGAACATTGGCAGCGCAGAATAGCAGCGTGCAGGCGACCGCGACAAGTGTCGTCGTGCCGCGATGTAGCCACGGCCCTGTGGGCCGTGTTTTTGCGGATGTTCGATCAGATCACGGCCCACAGGGCCGTGGCTACATTTTTGGTGGCGAGAGAATGAGCCAGCCCCAGCCTGCCAGAAAGCAAAGGCCGCCGAGCGGAGTGATCGCCCCGAGCCAGTCCCGCTGATGCGGGATCAGCGCCATGACGTAGAGGCTTCCGCTAAAAAAAAGAATGCCGGCGATGATGAAGAAGCAAGCGGCGCGATTGCCGGTTCCATGCAGCGCCAAAGCGACGAGCGCAACGCTGTGCACCAAATGATAAAGTACGGCTTTGTTCCAAACTTCGAGCATCCCGCTGGCTTGCAAGGTCGCCTTCAGGGCATGCGCGCCGAAGGCGCCCAGCGCCACCGCGAGAAAGCAAAGACCGGCCGCGATCCGGAAAAGGGTGATGCGCGTCATACGATGAAATGTTTGCCGATCATTTACCGCCGAAAAATTTCCGGAACGATTGGAAGAGACGATTCGGGAGCGCGCCGGCCTTCTGCTCGAGGTCCTGCAACTTCTGGACGAACTGAGTCTGGGTGCCGCCGTGAATTTCACACGCGACCGCCGGGACCTTATCGTTAGGCAAGGTCATTTCGTAAGCGGTGCCCGCGGCGTTGCATCCTGTCGTGGCGAGATGATTCGAGATCGAGCAGACGACCGCGCGCGCCATCGGCATCGTCGGCTCCAAAGGCCGCGCCGGATACCGCTGCGCCGCTTTCGTCATTACCTGCGTCCAAACCGGCAGGGCCAGCGCCGCGCCGTAGCCCCGAGGGATAATGGTCTGCGGCTGATCGAACCCGACCCAGACGCCGCAGGTCAGCGCGGTGGTATAGCCGACAAACCACGCGTCTTTGTAATCGTTGGTCGTGCCGGTTTTGCCCGCGGCCGGCAGTTTGAAGCCTAACGACTTCGCGCTCGCGGCGGTCCCGCTGGTCAGCACCTCTTCCATTAGTTGCGACGTCATCCAGGTCGAGCTTGGATCCAGCGCCGGAATGTTCACGTGCGCCGCGCGGTAAATCGGATTGTGGTCCGCGTCGTCGATCCGCTCGATGATATAGGATTGTTTGCGCACCCCGGCGTTCGGAAAAACGGAGTAGGCCGACGTCAAATCTTTCAGGTTGGTTTCGAACGACCCGATGTAGATCGCAGGCCCGTGCGGAATGTTCTCGCCGAGCCCGAGGGTGGTCGCGATTTTCTGCACGTCATCCAGACCGGCGAGCTCGCCCACCCGAACGCTCATCGTGTTTCGCGAATGAATGAGACCGTAGGAGACTGGTTGAATACCGCCGTAAGTGCCGTCCGAATTTCCCGGCGTCCAATTCCCCGCGCCCTGAATTTCGCCCGGCTCGATCGGGCCGTCGCTAACCGCGGCGCCAGGCAGGATGCCGTGCATGAAGGCGACGGTGTAAACGAATGGTTTGAAGGAGGAGCCCACCTGCCGGTTCGCGGGCGAGAGGGCGCGGTTGAATTTGCTCTGCGCGTAATCACGCCCGCCAACCAGCGCACGGATCCCGCCACTCGGATTGTCGATCGCGACCAGCGCGCCTTCGAGATACGGCATTGACGAATCCTCGCCTTCTGCCGGCGTCTGGTAGTTCGCCTTGAGCGGATGCCGGAAGTTCGATTGGTGTTCGATCTTGGCGAGCTGGGTCTCGAGCGCTTGCGTCGCGGCCGTCTGCATCGCGGGATCGAGCGTCGTGTAAATAAAGAGGCCGCCGTTGTCGATCTGATCGGGCGTGAGCAGCAGGTTCAGGTCGCGCTGCACCGCGTCCATCGCGTAATTCTCCTGGATCTGCGGCAGGCGTTTCGGATGCGAAGTGACTTTCGCGAGCTTTGCTTCCTCAGTCTGCGCGAAACTGATTTTCTTCAGGTCCAGCATCCGATCGAGCACGGCATTCCGCTGGAGGGTTGCGCCTTCGGGATTCTTCAGCGGCGAAAAGCGATTCGGGCTGCGAATCAAACCGGCGAGCACTGCGGACTCGGACAGGTTCAGCTTCGCGGCGTCCTTGCCGAAATAGGCGAGCGACGCCGTTTGCACTCCATAACAGCCGGAGCCGAAATAGATCCGGTTAATGTAGAGCTCGATGATTTGTTGCTTGGTGAAATCACGCTCGATCCGCAACGCGACCATCGCTTCCAGAAGTTTGCGGCTGAGGGTGCGCCCGCCAAGCGGCAGGCTGTTGCGGGCGAGCTGCTGCGTGATGCTGCTCGCACCTTCCTTGGCCGAGCCGCTCATTACATCGCGGTAAAGCGCCCGCGCGATGCCGCGCCAATCGATGCCGCCATGCTCGAAGAAGCGCGTGTCTTCGCGCGCGAGAAGGGCGTCGACGAAAAACGGCGAGACTTCGTTCAGCGCGACTTTGACCCGGTTCGCGCCGGCGAGGCGGCTGTAGATTTTGCCGTCGACGTCGAAGACCGTATTGCGTTCCGGCATGTCGCCGACATTTTTCAGGTCGTATGTCTGGGCCCAGAGCGCGTAGAAAAAGAGGACGGCAAACACCGCCACCACCGGCAGGCCAAGCAGCGCCAGCTTAAAACTGATGCGACGACCGCGGCCCTTGCGCGGGCTGCTTTTTCCGGACGAGCCGCGAGCGAACAACTTCATCGTCAAAACGTTGAAACGTTAGAGCGGTGTCACGCTGCGACCGTTCAACGCTTCAACGCTTTACAATCGCATCTGCACCGCGCTGTCGTGCTGTTCGGTCGGGCAGGGCGCATTGATCGGCGCAGCGGCCTCGGCATTACTCGGCTGCACGAGCTGGTGGTCGATCAGGTATTCTTCCACTTCCTCACCGCTGACATCGGCGAGCATCTTCTCGTTGATCTCGATGCAGGGCGACAACGGCTGGCCGCTCTTCGTCTCCATTTCCCAGCGAAACGCGGGATTCTGGATGATGTCTTTTTCGGTGTAGGGGAGATTGTATTTCGCGAGCACCGCGCGAACGCCGGCGCTCCAGCCGCAGGTGGTTTTCAGGTAGGCAGTGATCTTTGGCGTATCCATTATGCGTGCAACGTAGCATGGGGTGCGGAGGTTTGCATTCAGTCTTCGCCGCGCGGTTGCCAGCGAGATCAGGAGCAAGATCAGGATCAGGAGCAGGAGATCATAGGCGGCCCTTGCCGGAGTCCCCGCCCCACAGCCCTTCGGGAACTCCGGCCCCCAATTTCCCACAAACGCTTTCGCGTCTGTGAAGAAGGCCCCCTAAATTTTATTCCGCAGCGGCCGCACGCACTGGGTCAATTTCCGCAATCCCAATTGCAGCCGCGTTTTCACCGTGCCTAACGGTGTTCGCGTCGTGGCCGCAATCTCGCGCTGGCTCAAACCGCTGAAATACGCGAGCTCGACCGCTTCGCGCTGCACCCGCGGCAAAGTTTGCATCTGCTGCCCGAGAAAACGGCGGAGATCGGTTTGCGTGACCTCGGAAGCCGTTGCGCTTGCGCCGCCGATGTTAGCTTGCGGGATTATCTCGTCTTCGAAGCGCTGCTTCGCGCGGCGATAACTATCACGCCGCCGCACCCGATCGATCGCACGCCGCCGCGCGATCGTGATGACCCAGCCCAGCGGCTTGCCCGCCTTCGGCGAGTAGTTGTGCGCCTCGCGCCAGATTTGGAGAAAAGATTCCTGGAGAACATCGTCAGCTTCCGATTCTTCGTGGACGACGCTGCCGATCAAGGCGCGAAGCGACCTGGCGTAACGCGAATGGAGCTCGCGCAACGCCGGTTGCTGACGCTGCGTGATTTTCTCCATCAACGTTTCGTCGCAGATGAACGAAGCGTCGGGACCGTCGGTCTGTGGGATCTGAAGTTCGGGGAATAGCGCCATAGTAAAAATAGATTCGAACGAGGCGCGGCGGCAGGCTATCAGCCGAGCGGAGCATTGAGCCGTAGGAAAAATCCCGAGGCTTCAGCGCCCGAAATTTATCGTAGGTGCGCTCCGATTTCACCACGCAGAAGAATCGCGCAACTCACCTTCGCCTTAGGAGTTTAGCTGATAGTGGGATCATCCGGGCGGCTTATGGCAAAACCCAATCGATTTGTTTTAGTGCGCCATTCCCCATGAATTCCCATCTCTTACCCGAAGAAAAACTCGCGATCCTGCAAGCGGCAGATCCGCGGCGGAAGTGGTATTCGCTCGATGACCAGCGCGTCTGCGTTTTGTGCGACCGGGCGATTACCGGCCGGCAGATCGAAATTACTCGCGGTTCGACCGGCGCATTTTCTTTGCGCTGCCCGACGCCGGGCTGCCAGTCGGTGCCGAGCGATTGGTTTTACCACGGAAGCGCCTGTTCGAGCGCGAAGAGTCCGGGGCAACGCAGCTCCGAGGCAAGTTTTTTCGCGCTTTAACCAGCGTCGGCGGTTTGGAAACCGCCACTCCTTGAATCAGGGAGCCAGCGGATCGGGCGCGGGCGGAAGCGTGGCCAGCTTCAGAAGTGACGCGCGCTTTTTATTTTTGATCAGAAGGCGTTGTTTCCGGCGAAGCCGCGCGACGCGGCTTTTTTCGGCTTCCGGAGTTGGTTGCAGAGAGCGATGGGTCACTGGCGCGACGAACGCGCCGCCAGCGTGCGCCGGGCGTGGATTGATTTGGTTCGGATCGATCATGCGATCGGGTGAAACGCATGCAGCCGCTGGGCGACGGAGCGCAGGATGGGTAGCCGCCAAAGGACCGCTCGGAACGAGAACGATCGCTCATGCCCCCGAGAGTCGAATGATGCAGCGACCTTTCGGTTATGGCGCTGTCGCGCCCGACGAACTCTGCGAACGTGGCC
>JBEEHU010000037.1:0-25776 GCA_041167565.1 Verrucomicrobiota bacterium
GCGTACACAGCGATTATTCGCGGAAAAGATAACACGACCGGCGTCGGCCTCGTCGAAATCTACAACTTGCATTAGGCTGACGCTCCAGCGTCACCGTGTCCTACGGATCGACGCGCACGGGCGTGCCCACCTTTACATGGGAATAGAACTGCGCGGCGGCGGGCTCCGGCATCCGAATGCAGCCGTGCGACGCGGGATAGCCGGGCAAAATCCCCACGTGCATGCCGACGCCTTCGCCAGTCAAACGCATGAACCATTTCATCGAGGCGCCAACGTAATGAGTTCCGCTGGGAGCGGAATCGATCCGGGCGCTTATCCCACCGCGAACCGTGCGGCCTTGGGAATCCTTGTAGTCGCCGTAAAGACTGGAGCGATGATCCTTATCTTTTTCGAGAACGGTGAAACTTCCGGTCGGCGTGGTGTGGCCGCGCTTGCCGGAAGAGATCGGGCTATCGATCCCGATCTCGTCGCCGATCATCAGGTAAGCGCGCTGCTTCGAAATCGAAACGATGACGTGCGCATTGTCGGGCGCGATCTTTTGCAGGATCGCGGCGTTGGTGGCGATGGGCGGCTGTTTACTAATTAGATCCGCGGCCTTTTTCATCGGTTGGGGCGCGGTCGGTGATGCGGAAGGAGAGGGCTTGGGCCGGACCTGAGTTTTGTTTTGGTTGGCCGGTACGGAAGGCGAAGACTTCGGTTGGACCGTGCGTCGCGGAATCTGAGCGTGCACGACTTCGACACCGAAGAGAACGACGGCGGCGGCGACGCTGGAGCGAAGAAGAAATGAGGTCACGGTAATTTAGCTGCCGACGTAGGTGTCAATCCGCTTGAGCCAACCCGGAAGCCAGCGCGCTTCATTCCGCTCGGGCGGCGAATTGCGAACGCGATTCTTCAATACGGTTCTGGCGGATTGGGCGAAGCTCTTCACGGCTTCGCGTGCGGTGGTTTCTTGAGACATTCCTTGGAGCACCTGTAACAGCCCCCAACCCTGTCCTGCGTAACGCTCCGTGGCAAGAACACCTTCGCCTTTGAAGTTCACGTAATCGACCAGCGCGTAGCAGCCCATGGCCGAGCCGGCCACGCGGTCGAAGCGTTCCTGCACCTGCGCGCCATTCGCGGCGCCGGCTTCCGCGAGCATTTTCGGAAGCGCCTGCTGCAGCCGGTTCACGAGAAACTCCGCCTGAAGATCGACGGTGTGCCCGAGGAATTCTCGCAATTGTTTCATCGGCGCCGACTGACTGGCTTGATTGAATTCTGCGCGCGACTTCCAGGGGCAACCTTCTTTCGCACGCAAAACTTCCGGCAACTTCACGCCGCGGGCCGCTGCGAAATCGACGAACTTCGGAAAGCTCTCGTCAAACGGACCGCGCACGCCTTTCGGGTACCAGATAAAATGACCGATGCCGAGCGAGGCGAAATTCTCTCCCGCATTCCAGGAAGTAAGCCCGGCCAAAGTGCCGCCGCATTCGTTTTGCCAGATTCGATTTCCGATGCGCCGGGTCTCCGCCTTCGAGAGATTAATGGCGGCAATAGCGTGGCCGCCGGCGATGAGCAGAAGCGCCAGGGCGAAGCCAATCCGGCGTCCCCAGCGGGTGGTGGCCGCCGCGCTTGACGACGCAGGTTTCTTCTCTAGCGTGGCATTTCCCGCGGCGCTCAGATCGGAAATAGTAACCGCGCCCGCCTCCATTCTGCTTATGAAACGTCTCATTATTTGTCTCGCCGCCCTTTGCGCAGCTTCCACTGGTTTAGCGCAGGATAAAGCCCAGCTCAAAGACCAAAAAGACAAGGCAAGCTACAGCATTGGCCACGATATCGGGACGACTTTCAAGAAACAAAATATTGAGCTGAATCTTGATGCCTTGATTGCCGGGTTGAAGGACGCTCTCGGGGGAAAACCGCCTGTCCTGTCCAAGGAAGAACGCGACAAAGTGCTCGAGCTTTTCCAAAAAGAGATGGCGGAAAAACAGGTCGCGGCCAGCAAAGAGGCGGCGGTAAAAAACGCGGCTGAAGGCGAAAAGTTTTTGGCGGAGAACAAAAAGAAGGACGGAATAAAAACGACGGCCAGCGGTTTGCAGTACAAAGTGCTGAAGGAAGGAACCGGTCCAACGCCGAAAGATACCGACACGGTGATGACCAATTACAAGGGGACGTTGATCGACGGCACCGAGTTCGATAGTTCCGAGAAACACGGCGGCCCGGCGACCTTTAAGGTCACTGGCGTTATCAAAGGTTGGACCGAAGCGTTGCAGTTGATGAAGACTGGTTCCAAGTACCAGATTTTCGTTCCTTCCGCGCTCGCCTACGGAGAGCGGGCCCGCTCGCAAGAGATCGGCCCCAATTCCACCCTGATATTCGAACTGGAATTGCTGAGCATCGTCCCGCCAGAAAGCACAGCGGTCCCACCCTCTGCGCAGGGCACACCCGCTGCCATCGCACCCGCTAAGCAAAACCCCAGCAGCCCGGCCGCGGCGTCGCCACCAGCGCGGCCATCTCCGTCCATTGCGGTGAAGCCAGCCGCGCCCTCGCCCTCGCCAAAGTAAACGGCGCGGAAAAATTATCGACGGTCTTCCGCCGGCTCCCAAGCCAGCCGGGGCGCGTCGCCCCATAAGTCTTCGAGGCTGTAGAACTCGCGCTTGTCGCGATGAAACACGTGCACGATCACTTGCATGTAATCGAGCACGATCCACTGGCTCGCCGGGAATCCATCGACCGACACGGGGGACACGCCATGATCGTCTTTTAATCCGGCTTCGACTGCGCCCGCGATCGCTTTCAGGTGCGGCTCCGACGTGCCCGAGCAAATCACGAAGAAGTCGGTAAAGGTGGAAATTCCCTGGAGGTCGAGGACCACGATGTCCTCCGCCTTTTTGTTCGCCGCGAAATTCGCGCAGGTTTTGGCTAATTGTTCCGCGGTGATTTTTTAAGGCTCCCTGTAAAGCTTGCGGGCGTGAATGATTTTTTCGGCCGCCGGTGGTACGAGATAACGAATCGAATGCCCGCTGGCAATCCTGTTTCTGATATCGGTCGCGGAAATATCGACATGGCGGCGGATGATCGGATAGGGATGCTCGGTTTCCAGACCAGTGCGATCGAGCACGACAAATTGCACCATCGCCCTTAGCTCCGCAAAACGGTGCCAGGTGTGGAGACGCGTGACGTTGTCTTCCCCAACCAGGAAATAAAAAGCAGCATCGCGGTCGCGGGCGCGGAGTGCTTCGACCGTCTCGACCGCATAGGAGGGCGCGCCCCGTTCCAGCTCCAGCGCATCCAAAGCAAAACGCGGCTCGTCGGCGATCGCCGCGCGGACCATTTCCAAACGGGCGTCCGGCGCGGTGGGTTCGCGCTCGAGCTTGTGGGGTGAAATCGCGGCCGGGACGAAGATCACGGTCTCAAGCTGGAGCTGCTCGACGGCATCACGGGCCAGGATCAGATGACCGTGATGGATCGGATCGAAGGTGCCGCCGAAAATGCCGATTTTTTTCAAACGAATGCTTTTTCTAGCCACGACCCTATGGGCCATGTTTGTTTCCGGCGGCGGACATGAAATGTAGCGTGACGTTATGGAGAGAGATTCACTGGGTCAATTGATCCTTACGGGGGTTCCGGCATTCGAGCTGGATCCGAAGACCGCGGCGTTATTTCGTCGCGTGCAACCGGGCGGCTTCATCCTCTTCGGCCGGAACATTCAAAGCGCGGCCCAGCTTCGGAAATTGATCGACGATCTGCGCGATCTGAGCGACATCGAGCCGATCATCACGATCGACCAGGAAGGAGGGCGCGTCTCGCGCTTGCGGCTGATCGGGAACGAACCGCCGAATGCGCAGCAACTCCGCGATCGCGACGAGGTCTCACTCGTGCGGCGTCACGGAGAAATCACCGGGCGGCTTCTTCGTCTGTTCGGATTCAACCTCGATCTCTGCCCGGTCCTGGACATTTCCTTCGACGATGAGGCAGACAATTCACTTCGGGGCCGCTGCTACGGCAAGAGCGTCGAACAAGTCGTTAGACTGGCGAGCGCTTTCAACGACGCCATGCGCGAGCAAGGCATCCTGAGTTGCGGAAAACATTTTCCCGGCTACTCGGCGGCAACCGTGGATGCGCACCATGATCTTCCGAAGATCGAACGAAGCCGCGCGGAGTTGGATGCGGAAGAGCTCGCGGTCTTCAAGCATTTCACGCCGACGATCGATAGCATGATGATCTGTCACGGCTGGTATCCCGCCTTCAACCCGACGAAAAGACCGGCTTCGCTTTCGCGAGAAATCGTCACCAATCTGTTGCGGGAAGAATTTCAGTACGACGGCCTCATCATGACCGATGACCTCGATATGGGTGCGATCCTGAATGAATACGGGCTGAAGGAAACTATTCGGCTCGCGATCGAGGCCGGGAACGATTGGGTCATGATCTGCCATCGCGTTGCATCGATCGAGGAGGTGCACACTACGCTCGGCAAACTTCCACCGGCACACATTCAGCGAGCGCTTGAAAGTGTCGCGCGCACAAAAACGAAGTTGGCCGCGCCGCACGAATTCTCGGAGGCAAAGTTCAAGGAACTCGACGGCGAGGTTGGGGACCTGCGGGTGGCGGTCCTTGGCGAAGAGGAAGCCGCGAAGCGAAGCCCGGAAGATGGGAAGCGCTCACCGGTCGAGATGTACTGACAAAGACGAGCGCGTAATTTCGAGAAAGTTGAAGGATTGCCGGCGGCAATTGCTACCTACCTGCAGGGAGCGCAGTGGAGGCGCGACTCAACGCCATGACAACGAGAGAGTCTAAAGGAAACGATGTTGATCCTTAAGAGCCGGCTGACTGCCGGTGCCCCCGCGGCCTTGGGAACGCGCCCGAATGGTTTCGTAACGCCGCGCGAAGTCGTGCGCACGCCACTTAACGGCGCATCGCATTCCGCTCCCGAGGGCTTGGCCATCATCGCAGCGCCATCGAAATTCGAGGAGATCGAAGCGCTCGGCCGACGATGCAAAGAGGGCGACTTCGCTGCCTGGAGTTTGCTGTTTCCCAAAGTCTGGCCGGTGCTCGTGACGTTCGTGCATCGCCTCTACCATTCTTTCGAGCAGCAGGATGCGGAGGACATCGCGCAGGCGTCGCTCCAGGCTGCGATTCGGGCGATCAGCACTTTTTCAGAAAAA
Organism: Verrucomicrobiota bacterium; assembly: GCA_041167565.1. Classification (GTDB taxonomy): domain Bacteria; phylum Verrucomicrobiota; class Verrucomicrobiia; order Chthoniobacterales; family UBA10450; genus AV80. The sequence goes on from JBEEHU010000037.1 coordinate 5,145, forward strand.
GGGCTGTTTCGGGCGTGGCTGTTCGGCATTGCGGTGCGACAAGCGGCGACATTCCACCGCGCATGCTCGGCCAAGAAACGTGGCGCGCAGCTGTTGGTCCCGTTTCGCGACTTCGACGATCACAAAGACGAAGCCAAGTCTCCCGCGGAAGTCTCCGCCGAGAACGACCGGGCTGCGATCCTGCATCGCGCGATAGACCAGCTGCCGGAAGCTGATCGCGATCTGGTTCATCTCCACTTTTTCGGCGACCTCACCTTTCGGGAAATCGCCGAGGCGCGAGATATGAATCCGAAAACAGTCTGCACCCGGCTGACCCGATGCAAAGAGAAGCTCCTCGTAACCCTGGCGCGTTTCGACCTCACCAAATCTGATGGATGAGATGAAACGAGCTGGCGAAATCGACGACGCGTTGCGCCGGGTGGCGAAGCAGCGCGACGAGCTGTTGAGCGAGGGGCCCTTGCTCTCTCCGGCGCGCGGCGCCGTGCTGGCGGATTTCCTCGCCCGTGAGTTTTCAGTGGAGCGCCCGCTCCGTGAGGAAGCGACAAAACGAGATGAGTTGCTCCGGCATCGGCTGGAAATTCCTGCATCCGTCGAAGCGAATTTGCGCGGCCTTGCAGTTACCGAGGGAGTGAGTCGCGGAATTCGGCGGCCACATGGCGTCGCGACATGGCTACGGTTTTTCCGGTCGCCGCTCGGCGGGCTATTGGCGGCTTGCGCCATGATCACCGCGGCAATTCTGTTCTTCGGCAAAGGGGGAACTCCATCGCGGCGAAATGCGCAGAACTTCCCGCAGGCCCCGCGCGCGCGAATTGAGTCCAAAGTAATATTGGAAGCAGACCCGTTCACTCGGAAGACGGCGATCGGCCCGTTCAACCTCAACACAAATGAACCGGCGTCGCTCCAGGCCGCTTTCTCTGCGAGCAGTGGCGTTTACTTGGCCAATGCAAGCGAGGCGAGACTCGGCCTGCGCCTCGATCTGCCCGTCAGAGCGATCCTCACCGAAGATGGGTTTGCCAGGACTCCGTGATCCGACGCCGAAACCCCCAGCTGATCCATGCGCATATTTTTCAACCTCTCAATCATCGCGCTGTGCCTTGTCAGCGCCGTCAACACGCGGGCAGAAACGAAGATCGGCATAGTCGATATGGAGCGGGTGCTGAAGGAATACAGCAAAGCCAAAGAAGCCGAGGCGAAACTCAATGATGCGAAGAATGCAGCGAAGAGGGAATTTGATGAACGGGCGGACGCCTACAAAAAAAAGCTCGAAGAAATCAACAAACTCACCGCGCAGCTCGACGCACCGGCTTTGAGCGCCGATGCAAAGGCATCGAAAGCTAAGGAACGCGATGAGAAAATCGCGATCCTCAAGACCATGGAGCGCGAGATCACTGAATTCCGGCAGACGCGTGAACAGCAGCTCGAGCAACAGATGCTCCGGCTGCGCGAAGGCCTTTTGAAGGAAATCACGGATGTCGTATTGGAGCGTGGAAAATTCAAGAACCTGGATCTCGTTTTCGACAAGTCTGGCGCCAGTTTGAATCGCTTCTCTCCCATTCTATTTTCGCCCGATAGCATGGACTTCACCGCGGAGGTCATCGCCGAGCTGAACAAGAGAGCGCGCCCCACGAGCACGGCCAAGCCCTAGATTGCGGCGGATCAGACGCGGCGTCCGATTCGCGCCAGCACTTCTTTCGCGGCGCGCTGGCCGGTTTCGGCGGCGCCTTCCATGTAGCCGTTGAAGTCGACGCTGGTATGCTCGCCGGCGAAGAACATGTTTCCGACCGGAGTCGCGACGGAATTTGAGAGCGTCGAGTATTGGCCCGGCTTGTAACAGGTGTAGGAGCCGAGGACAAAGGGCGAGCTCGGCCAGTGCTGGCGCACGGCCTTCTTCGTGAAGGCCTCCGCCGTGCCTGGATAAATCCGATCGACCTGCGAAGCGAAAGCCGAAGCGCGATCCTGCACGTTTCCTTCATTGAAATGTTCGCCGAGCTTGCCGCCCGCGAAATTAGTCAGGATCCCGTGACTGCCTCGCTGCCCGCGGCTCGTTTCCCAGCAACATTGAAAGTCGAGGTCCGTGAATGTGTAGCCGGTGCTGCGCGCTTCCTCCCAGACCCGGCGCGAAAAGCCGGCGATCAATTTCGCATTGGTCCCGTACCCCAACTCGTGAATCGCCTTCCGTTTCGCCTCCGGCAGTTTCACGCGCACCTCCAGTTGACGAAGAATGGTAAAGGGAAGCGCGAGAACCAGGATGTCCGCCTTGATTTCGGTGCTCGCCTGATCGCGTCGCAAAGCCAGGCGATATCCATCTCCTTCGGCCGTGATCGCTTCGAGGCGCGTGCCGAATTCGACCTTGCCTTCGAGCCGCTCCGACAGGCGAGTCGGCACGCTGTCGTTTCCTTCGGCGATATGAAAGCGTTCGTCGCTCTCGCCAAAAACCCGAAACTCATCTGCCGGCGATTCGTCGCCAATCGTGATCAGCAAGTTCAGCGCGCTTTGCTGGTCGATCTCCAAACCGTACTCGCCCACGTAGGCAGCGCGCAGAATGTTGCCCGGCAGTCCTGTCACTCCGCGTTTCTCAAACCATTCCGGAATGCTGAGGCGATCCATCTCCCGGCCATGCGGACTAGTGTAACTGATCTCGCTCTCACCGTCTTTGCGGACCTTCATCCGCTCGAGGTCCTCCGCGATCGCCTTGCCGATAGGACGAAACATTTCGATGAACACGGCGTCCACCGGAATTACCCGATTGTCGAAAAAGTAAGTGTGGCCGCCCGTCGCCTTCTCGTCGCCCAAATCATTCAGGGTGAGTCCAAGCTCTTTCGTCAGGCTTCGCATCGTTTTGTGGCCTGAATCGATGTACTCGCCGCCGAGCTCCGTGAGCTGATCGTCCGGAAAAAAATTTCGCAGGCTGAACATGCGACCGCCGGCGCGCGTGCTCGCTTCGATGACGCGCGCGCTGATGCCGCGCTGTTGAAGACGGTAGGCGCAAACCAGCCCGGCCGTGCCCGCGCCGATGATCACGACTTTCGCGGCCTGCGCTCCGCGCGCGGTCTCCTTGAAAATCGGCGCGAGGGCGGCTCCGGCGGTGACGGTTGCCGCCGTTCTGAGAAAGCGGCGACGGCTCCAGCGGATTTCTTCCATCCGCTCGAAGCCTTCCGCTGTCCCGGTGCGCGTCCGTTCCAGCCAAGAGGCGAACCGAAGTGCACGCTGGATGTTTTTAAAGAGAGGAGTCCGGGCCATAAGCCGGCCCACTATGAATTACCGGCCGCGGCGGAATCAAGACGGGAGCGATTGACGATACTTCGCTCCGCCCATAACATGCGCGCGTGCAAGCGGAACTGGAGCAGTTGCTCGTCCTTCAAGATCGGCAACAAAAGATCAGGCAGATCCAGAACGAGATCAAAACGCTGCCGCAACAGCGCCAGAACCTCGAGGCCCAGCTCGCCGCCATCACCGCAACGGTGGGGGCGCTGAAGAGCAAGGCGCAACATCTGGAGATGGATCGCAAGAAGCTCGAGCTCGATGCCGGCACGCGGCAGGAAAGCATCAATCGCTTGAAGACGCAGCAATATGAGACGCGCAAGAACGAGGAATTCCGCGCGATGGGGAACGAGATCGAACGCTACGAAAAAGAAATCCGGTTGATCGAAGATCAGGAACTCGAACTGATGGACCAGGCGGAGAAGGCGAAGGTCGAAGTGGCCGCCGCGGAAAAAAATGCGGCGGGATCGCGCGACTCGATTGCGCGACAGATGGCTGATTTGGAACAGAAGGCCGGAACGCTCGAAGGCCGTCTGAATGAATTGAGCGCAGAGCGCGCGGAGTTATCGGGAAAAATCGACGAAGATCTGCTGAGCCGGTTTGAGCGGCTTTTTGCAAGCAAAGGCGACGCCGCGGTCGTGTCGCTCGAACACGAAGTTTGCACCGGCTGCCACATGAAGGTGACGACGCAAACGGCGCACCGGGTGAAGAATGGCAAGGAGATCGTGAGCTGCGAGCAGTGCGGCCGGATTCTCTACGCCGCCGAGTGATCAAATAAAACAATGAGGAAAGCAGGAAAATAGGAAAGAACAGGAATGAGCAGACTCTTTTCCTAATTTCCTGCTTTCCTTATTCATCTCATGCTTTCTTGTTCAGACGTTGAAGCGGAACTCGACCACATCGCCATCCTTCACGACGTAATCTTTTCCCTCGATCCGCAGTTTTCCTGATTCGCGCGCTTTCGCGAACGAACCGAGCGTCACGAGATCGTCGAAGTGCACAGTCTCAGCCGCGATGAAGCCGCGCTCGAAATCGGAATGGATCACGCCAGCGGCGGCCGGCGCCTTGTCGCCGGCGCGAATCGTCCAGGCGCGCGTTTCCTTTTCGCCCGTCGTCAGATAAGTGCGCAAGCCGAGGAGATGATAGACCGCGCGAATGAGCGCGTTCACGCCGCTGCCCTCGACGCCGAGATCGCGCAGATATTCCTGCGCTTCGGTTTCGCTCAAATCCACCAGCTCGCTTTCGATTTGAGCGCTGATCACGACGGCCTCGGTGGCGAAATGATTGCGCGCGTATTCCTGTACGGCACGCACATGCTGCCACGCTGGATTCGTTTCCAGCTCCTGCGAAATGGCGGCGAGATCGGCCTCCCCAACGTTGCAGGCGAAGAGGGTGGGCTTGGAACTCAAGAGAAAAAATTCGCGAGCGATCTCTTTTTCTTCTGGCGACAGCTCGAGCGTGATCGCGGGCTTTCCGCTATCCAAATGCGGAAGCAGCTTGTCGATGACGGCGACTTCGGCCTTCGCGGTTTTCGATCCAGCGCGCACTTCCTTCTGCAAACGATCGTGGCGCTTCTGGAGTGATGCCAGATCCGCCAGGACCAGCTCGGTGTTGATCACTTCGATGTCGCGAACCGGATCGATCGTGCCGCTGACATGGTGGATGTCGGCGTCCTCAAAACAGCGGACAACCTGCACGATCGCGTTCACCTCGCGGATGTGGCTGAGGAATTGATTGCCGAGCCCTTCGCCCGCGCTGGCGCCTTTCACCAGGCCCGCGATGTCCACGAATTCGATCGCAGCCGAAATAATTTTTTGCGAATGCGAAAGCTTCGAGAGCGCTTCGAGGCGGGCGTCGGGCACGGTGACGATGCCGAGATTGGGGTCGATCGTGCAGAACGGATAGTTCGCCGCCTGCGCTTTCCGGGTGCGAGTAACGGCGTTGAAGAGCGTGGATTTGCCCACATTCGGCAGCCCGACGATTCCAGCACTCAACATAGGCGCGGACGGTAACGCGAGATGCCATGAGTCGCAATTGTCTCGGGCCGCCGGGATTCGAACCCGGGACCTCTTGAACCCCATTCAAGCGCACTACCAAGCTGTGCTACGACCCGATGACCTGGCCACTATTCACTTCCCGCCGGGGCAATGCCAATGACAGTTTTCAATAAGGTGGTAAGCGTCTCTGATGAAGTATCGCCGGCTGGGGAAATCGGGATTGCAGGTAAGCGAGCTTTCGTTCGGCGCCTGGGTCACCTTCGCGCAGCAAATCACGGAAAAGACGGCCGAGAAATTGATGACGATCGCGTACGATGCGGGCGTCAATTTTTTCGATAACGCTGAGGCCTACGCGAACGGCAAAGCGGAGATCGTGATGGGCCGGATCCTGAAACGGCGAGGGTGGGGGAGAGATACATTTCTGGTTTCGAGCAAAGTTTTTTGGGGCGGCGATCTTCCCAATCAGGAAGGGCTCAGCCGCAAGCACGTGATCGAAGCGTGTCACGCGGCCTTGCGGCGGCTGCGCCTCGATTATCTCGATCTCTATTTTTGTCATCGGCCCGATCCGGACACGCCGATTGAAGAAACCGTGCGCGCGATGAGCGACCTGATTGCGCAAGGCAAGGTGCTTTATTGGGGAACGTCAGAATGGAGCGCGGCAGGAATCACGGAGGCGCATCGGATCGCGCGCGAGCTTCGGCTGGTCCCGCCAACGATGGAACAGCCGCAGTACAACATGTTTCACCGGGAGAAGGTGGAGAAGGAATTCGTGCCGCTCTACGACACAGTCGGCCTCGGCCTCACGATCTGGTCGCCGCTCGCCTCGGGACTTCTGACCGGCAAATACAACGACGGCGATCCGGGCGGCACGCGGATTTCCTTGAAGGATTACGCGTGGTTGCGCGAGGAATTTGAAACGAAGGAAGCGCGAAAGCGGCTGGCAAAAGTGAAAAAGCTCGCGGCGGTCGCGGGCGATCTTGGAACGACTCTGCCGCGGCTGGCGCTGGCGTGGTGTTTGAAGAATCCGCGCGTCAGCAGCGTGATCACCGGCGCGTCAAAACTATCGCAGGTGAAAGAGAACATGAAAGCGGGTGAGCTGGCCGATCAATTAACCGGCGAGGTGATGAAGAAGATCGACGCGATCTTGTAGGTGGATCGCGCGCTCCGCCGCGCGATGACGAGAAGTGGCGGCAAAGCCGCGCAAACGATCATCGAGCGACGGAGCGCTCGATCCACCCAGTCAGAAAGGCATCGATGAGTTCTGGCAGTTCATCGCTGTATCCGCCTTCGAGAATTGCGCCCGTCGGAATTTTTGTCTCGCGCAGCCATTGCCCGAACGTGGCGAAGTCTTCGGGCTCGAGGGTCATTTCGGTAATCGGATCACCGGCGTAGGCGTCGAATCCGGCGGAAACGAGCAGGAGATCAGGTTTGAACGTCGCGAGCTGATCGAGCGCGCGCCGTACTTCCGCGACGTGATGCGCGCGGGGCGTGAGGGGCGCGACGGGAAAGTTATGGATGTTCGCGAAGGATTGCGTCCCGGTTCCCGGATAACCGGGAAACTGATGGATCGATGCGAACATGATCCGCGGATTGTTCGCGACGATATCCTCCGTGCCGTTGCCGTGATGCGCGTCGAAATCCCAGATGGCGACGCGTTCGGCGCCATTCTCCAAGGCATCGAGCGCAGCCACCGCGACGTTGCTGAAATAGCAAAAACCCATGGCGCGATCGCGGGTGGCGTGATGGCCCGGCGGCCGCATCAGGCTAAAGGCGAGGTTTCCTTTCCGTGATTCCTGAGCGACATCCACGGCCGCGCCGGCCGCCCGCGCGGCATGCTCGTAAATTCCGGGATGCGCCGGCGAGTCTACGTCAAAATCCTGCGCGGCGATCTTTACCCTCTTGATGTGTTCGCGCGAGTGCGCGAGCAGGAGCGAAGTTTCCGCGGCTGGCGCGGGCTCGCGCCAGTCCCAGGAAGGATGACGTTCCCTCAAGAGCGGCACGGTGAGCGCAATCCGCTCCGGCCGTTCCGGATGTCCAGGCCTTGAGTATTCCCGGCAACGCGGGTCGTGAAAGATTATCAAGCGCTCCGACCATGCGTGATCGAAGCCCTCGCTTCAAGTCGTTAGGCAAGTCCTCCGCTCCGAATGACTGCGTCACTTGCGCAAGGCCCCGTCGATTGCTTTAGTGAGTGTTACCGCGAATCGCTCCGGCTTCCCAACCGGCTTCGCGAATTCCGCGTCCAAACCTTATGCAAAACTTCCATCTACCTTCCGCGTCTTTCTTTTCTCGATTATCACTCGCCGCTTGCGTCGTCACGATCTCCCTCGGATGGATCTGCGTGCCTTCTTCATACGCAGCGAAACCGGTCTCTCCGTCTCCGAGCCCAAACGCAGATGGGAAAGCGACCGCGAATCCGCTTCTCACTGAAAGCATCCTGCCATTTCAGCTCCCTCCGTTCGATAAGATCAAGGACGAGCATTTCCAGCCAGCACTCGAGCAGGGGATTACAGAGGAAGAAAAGGAAGCCGACACGATCGCCAGGCAAACGGAAAAGCCGAGCTTCGAGAACACGATCGTGGCGCTCGAGCGTTCAGGGAAACTCCTCGGACGGGCGCGCCGCATTTTCTCGAACTTCACCGCGGCCAACACGAATCCGAATCTGCAGAAGATCGAAAAAGAGATGGCGCCGAAATTTTCCGCGCATAACGATGCGATCCATCTCAACGGCCCGCTCTTTGCGCGGATCGAAGCTCTTTACAACGACCGCGAAGCAAGCGGTCTCGATGCCGAATCGAAATGGCTTCTCGAGCGTTACTACAAGGATTTCGTGCGCTCCGGCGCCAAGCTTTCAGAGGCGGACAAGACGAAGCTGAAAGCGATCAACGCGGAATTGGCGACGTTGCAGACGACCTTCGAGCAAAACGTGCTCAAGGAAAAAAACGCGGCGTCGATCATCGTTGATAAGCGCGAAGATCTGGCCGGTCTGTCCGAGAACGAAATCTCGGCGGCGGCCGCTGCGGCCAAGGCCGACGGTAAGGAAGGCAAGTTCGTTATCCGGTTATTGAACACGAGCGGACAGCCTTCGCTGGCCACGCTCCAGAATCGCGCGCTGCGCGAGAAAATCATGCAGACGTCGCTCGCGCGGAACAGTCATGGCGGCGAGTTTGATAATAAGGAGGTCGTGAGTCGCACCGCGAAGTTGCGGGCAGAACGCGCCACGATGCTGGGCTACGCCACCCACGCTGCGTTTCAACTCGACGATCAAACCGCGAAGGATGTTCCGACGGTAAACAAATTGCTCGCCGATCTCGCCCCCGCCGCCGTCGCCAACGCGAAGAAGGAAGGCGCCGATATCCAGGCGATCATCGACCAGGAAAAAGGCGGGTTCCAACTCGCGGCCTGCGATTGGGATTACTATTCAGAGAAGGTCCGCAAGGCCCGTTACGCTTTTGATGGGGCACAACTGAAGCCGTACTACGAGTTCAATCACGTCTTGATCGACGGCGTTTTCTTCGCGGCCACCAAGCTTTACGGAATCACGTTCAAGGAACGCAAAGATCTTCCGGTTTACCTGCCGGAAGTTCGCATCTTCGAGGTCAGCGATAAAGACGGCAAACCGCTCGCGCTCTTCATCGCTGACTATTATGCGCGTCCCTCTAAACGCGGCGGGGCCTGGATGAATCAGTATGTTGGGCAAAGCGGACTCCTGGGAACGAAACCGGTCGTCGCGAATCACCTGAATATCCCCAAGCCGCCCGCGGGGGAGCCAACGCTACTGACCTATGACGAAGTCAACACCGCGTTCCATGAGTTCGGTCACGCGTTGCACGGAATGTTTTCCAACGTGAAGTATCCGCGGTTCAGCGGGACAAGCGTGCCGCGTGATTTCGTGGAATATCCCTCACAGGTGAACGAGATGTGGGCGACCTGGCCGGAAATTCTCAAGAATTACGCGAAGCATTACAAGACAGGCGAACCGATGCCGAAGGAGCTGCTCGATAAGGTGCTCGCCGCGGAAAAGTTCAATCAAGGTTTTAAGACCACGGAATATCTTGCTGCGTCGTTACTTGATCAGACCTGGCATCAGCTAAAACCGTCGGAGGTTCCGGCCGACACTCTCGCGTTCGAAGCCGACGCGCTGAAGAAGGCGGGAGTAGAGTATCCGCCCGTCCCGCCGCGTTATCGCTCGACCTATTTCTCACACGCTTTCGCGGGCGGTTATTCGGCCGGCTATTACTCCTATCTCTGGAGCGAAGTGCTGGATGCCGACAGCGTGGAATGGTTCAAGCAGCATGGCGGCTTGAAGCGGGAGAACGGAGATCATTTCCGCGAGACCCTTCTCTCTCGTGGTGGCAGCGACGACGCCTTGAAGCTGTTTCATAACTTCACCGGCGGCGATCCGGACGTGGCGCCGCTTCTGAAACGACGCGGCCTGGACAAGACCGCGCCCGCTGAAGTCGCTCCTCCGGAACCTCCGAAGTAATCTCCTATCCTGTAGTTGCGGCTCCCGAGATCGCGCCACTTACGTTCGGCGTCTCTGTGAAGGTTAACTTCCTTCTAAACTCGCGACGCAGCAGCAGGAGATTTGTGCAGGCTTGGAGCAGGATGGAGCCGACGGACAGATACCAGACGTGCTTGATCTGAAAGCCAGGCAGGCGCGACCACATGGCGGCGGGCAGAGCAAAGAGAAGTAACCGCGTCGCGGAACTGAGAAGGGGAGGCCAGGTGTTACCAATACCCTGAAAGACGCTTGACGTCGTAAACACGATCCCCATCGCCACGAAATTGAGCGAGATGATTTGCAGGTAGTCGCTGCCGACAGCGATGACGCCCGGGTCCTTCGTAAAACCCCGGATGAAACCGGCGGCCCAGACCTGTGCCACGATAGTTAGCAGAACCATCGTGCCAGTAGTAATGGCGAGGGCGGAGTAGAACGACGCGCGGACGCGATCGGCGCGCCGGCCGCCGAAGTTTTGGCCGACAATGGGGCCCACGGCGAAAGCGATTGCTATGACCGGCAAAAACATCGCCTGCATGACCCTCATGCCGACGCCAAATCCGGCCTGGGCCGCCGCGCCAAAGTTACGGATGATGGCGTAGACGACAACGATGTAAACCGCCATCAAGGCAAACTCCGCTCCGGCCGGGAGTCCGATCCGCAGCATCGACCACCAAATCTTCATTCGGGGCCGGAGTTGGTCGAACCGAAAGCGCAGGTAGCGAAAGCTGCGTTCAAAATAAACGATGGTAAGAACGTTCGCGACGAGAATAGAGATGAAAGTCGCAAGAGCCGCGCCGGCCACACCTAGCTTTGGGAACGGCCCAATCCCGAAGATGAGAAAAGGCGCGAGGACAGCGTTGACTACGACACTTAGCACCTGCAACCCGACCGCTGGCTTGATGATGCCGGTTGCCCGCAAGGCCGAACCAAGAGATACAAGCGGAAACTGCAGCATCAGCGCCGGAATAAACCAGAGCAGATAACTCTCGGCCAGCGCAGCTGTAGGAGCATCGGCGCTCAAGGCCTGACTGTACTGATGTCGAAATGGAAAAGAACAAAGACCGAAACCTAAGGCCACCAAGAGCGATAAGATGATGGATTGATTAAAGGCAAGCTCGGCCTCCGGTTGCGCTTTGCGTCCCGCCGCTTGCGCGATCACCGTAGTTGTTCCTACCCCAAGCATCTGGGTAAGCGCCACGACTACCATCATGAGGTTCCCCGACAGGCCTACCGCGGCAATGGCTTCCTTTCCCAGCCGACCGACCCAGTAAAGGTCCGCCAACAAATACAAGGTTTGGACAAGCATGCTGACGGCGAGAAAGACCGACATATGCAGGAGGTGCTTCGTCACCGAGCCTTGAGTCATGTCTTTCATAGATCGAGGAAACTACGCGGCTAGCGGCGGCTCGGAGCCGTGACATAAGCGATGAAGCTGCCCAGGGCGAGGGCAACGCCCGCTCCGAACCGAACGAAGGTAGTTCCATTGGCGGACCACCAATCCAGAATCGCGTGCGCGCGTTCGGCCGTGAGAAAGGCGGTGACTACTCCGCCGACGCAAACCAGGACGCCAAGGATGCGCAAGGTCCTGGGCGCGCGGGACGCAGGCGCAGCGAGAAAGAGGACAAGTCCGATACCTACCCGCAGACCCGCCACAACATACAGCCCGACCGCAGTAAAGGAATAATAGCCAATCCGCACCAGACAATCTGGGCAGACGAGGCCTGTAAGGCCCATGGCTATGATTAAGAGCGCAATCATGAAAGCCAATGTCTTCATAGGGGTCCTCCGATTAGTTCGCAGAACTTCTTCAAATCAATGTTACCGCCGGAAACAATCGCGACGATCGGACCCTGGCCTGCCTTCCCCGTTAAGGCAGCCGCCAGCGGCAGTGCGCCAGCCCCTTCCGCGATAACGCGTGCCTTCTCTGCCATGAGTCTCATCGCCTGCCTGGTCTCTTCCAGGCTGACAACTATGTAGTCGTCCACCACCAGCTTCATTCGCTCCCACATGCGGGGAAAAACACTTTGGCCGCCGGCGCCGTCGACGAACGATGCCTTCCAATCCTTGAAGACTTGCGGCGATCCCTTCGCGAACGACAACGCCGCGGGCGCGGCTGTCTCCGGCTCGACGCCCCAAACTTTGATGCCAGGCTTGAGCGCTTTCAGGGCGCTGCCGACGCCGGAGATAAGTCCGCCACCTCCTATGCTGGCGATGACCGCCACCGTATCGGGTGCGTCCTCAAAAATCTCCAGGCCCATCGTAGCATGGCCCGCGATAAAATTGTCGTCATCGAAAGGATGAATAAACGTCCCTTCGGCTCCGGGATAGGACCGCTCATCGAGCGCTTTCCAGGCGGTCTCGTAAGAAACCGGGAGGAGCTTTGCCCCCAGCGCGCGCATCCGGTCCAGCTTCGATGCCGGCGCGGTCTCAATCGCCACGACCGTGCTCGGCACGCCAAATCGCCGAGCGGCGTAGGCGACTCCCTGGCCGGCGTTTCCCGCACTGATGGTCCACACGCCACTCTTGCGCTCGGATTCAGAGAGCATTGCGACGGCGTTCGCGGCGCCGCGCAGTTTATAGGCGTTGATCGGCTGGAGGTTTTCCAGCTTCAACTGGATATCGGGATAGCCCGGCCCCAGGTCGAGGCGAATGAGCGGCGTGCGCACAATTGTATCGGCGATCCGTTTGCGGGCTTCCTGGATTTCGCCCAACTCGATTGGACGGACCGCTTCAAGTGTCACAGCCATATCAGAATTTTAACGGGAACAGGCTGGGAGCACAGCTTATTTCTTGAATCGCCGAATGGATGGAGCCGGCACGCCCTCGTGCCGGAGAGATTGCCGCTCGGATTTCTCTCAACGGTCCCGCGATTGCGGGAGCAGGCCATCTCCAATTTCTCGCGCGGCGTTGTAGACCAATTTCGCCGCCGCCACATCTTCGACCGCCATGCCCAGCGATTTGAAGATGGTGGTTACGTTTGGATCTACACGCTTCGTCCCGTTAAATATCTCGCCCAACTCGGCGTAGGGAGTAACCCCAGACAGGATGACATCGCCGGCTTCGTTCTTCGCGCCCTCGTAGGAATCCACGACCACGACATTAGCCATGGCCGCATCATCCAACTCGCGCCAATCCGGCCGCGACGCGCCGACTGCGTTCACATGCGCGCCAGCTTTTAGCCATGCGCCTTTGAGAATTGGCTCACGAGCGCTGGTAGCGGTCACGATTACGTCGGCACCGCGAATTGCATCCTCAAGACTCATGGCTTTGACTCGATGCTCGGCGGCAAATTGTTTGCTCCGCTCGCTCGTGCGGCTCCAGACACGCACCTCTTCGAAGCGGCGGACGTGGCGCAGGACTTCGAGGTGCGCGCGTCCCTGCACCCCAACGCCGAGCAACGCCAGCACCTTCGCGTCCGGCGCGGCGAGTGCCTCGGTCGCCACGGCGGATACCGCCGCCGTCCGCATCTCGGTTATGTAGCGACCATCCATTAGTGCGAGGGGCTCGCCAGTCTTAGGATCGAACAAGGCTATGATCGCCATGTGAGTAGGCAGGCTGGTTCCAGCGTTACCAGGATAGAACGTCACCATCTTGATTCCCATCGACTGGCCCGAAGCAGGCATGATTCCGAAGAACCCGCCGTTCTGCGCGAGCACGCTACGCAAGGGTTGTTTCCATTGACCCGCGGAAAATTCCGCCAAGGTCTGCCGCATTGCCGGTATCAGTTCCTCGACTCGCAGGAGGCGGCGAACTTTCTCTTCGTCGAAGTAATCCATCAGCCCGTCTTCCTAGCTTGCCGTTCAAAGCCTCAAGGAGCGGCCATAACCGTCAGTCGGACCGACCACCCGGCCGGCCGGCTCCATCGAACTGCCGGGCAATCAGGCCGCGGCGTGCGCGCGCAATTCGCCGGCCAATTTTCGCATGGCCTCCATCCCTGCCGGGCTGCAGTAATCGCCGGCCTTCTCAGGTGGAAATTCGTCGCGCACCGCGATGCATTTTTGCCGGATCGCCTCGAGCTCCGGATCATCGATGCGAATGGAGGTGAATCCGTCCCAATCCCATTGGCGTCCGGTGCCACTGACGAAACCTTCGATGGTATTCGCGACTTCTTCGGATGTTCTCTTCATAGGTCTGTCGAAAATAATACAAACTTTCGCGAGAAAGGCCAATATTTCTTGGCCAGCTAATTCGCGATTTCCTGCGGCCCGACTGTTGCGAAATCGACGAGCGGCCGACGATGCGTAGAAGATTGCGCTTCTCTTTGCTGCTTCATTCGGTAGCTTCCCTATCCCGAGCGACCGCCGCGACTTCGGCTCGATTCCGTTTGCATGAATAATCAACCGCCTGCTGTCATTAATCTCAATCTGCCGCGTCCCCCGTTGCGGCTGATTGGCCTCGCGGTCCTGGTCTTCGCGGCTCTGATTATCCTGTGGACTTCCTATTACACGGTGCCGGCCGAGTCCGAAGCAGTCGTGCTTCGATTCGGCAAGTTCCTCACGACCGTCGAACCCGGGCTCCATTTCAAAATTCCTCTCGGGGTTGACGAAATCACGATCCTTCCGACGCGCCGGCAATTGAAGCTCGAGTTCGGGTTCTATACTTCGGGTTATTCGAATCCTGATCAGCCCGGCCGGCAACAGGTCGAGGAAAAATCGATGGTGACCGGCGATCTGAACGCGGCCCTGGTCGAGTGGGTAGTCCAATATCGGATCGATGATCCGAAGGAATATCTTTTCGACGTCCGGGCGCCCGCCCAAACCTTGCGCGATTTGTCGGAGGCCGCGATGCGCGAAGTAATCGGCGATCGCACGGTCGATGAGGTGATCACCATCGGCCGGCAGGACATCGAGATTTCCGCGCTTACCCGGATGCAGGAGTTGGCCAAGCGCTACAAGCTGGGCGTCAAAGTGGACCAGGTGCAGTTGAAGAACGTGAATCCCCCCCGGGAAGTGCAGGCCTCCTTTAACGAGGTGAACCGGGCCCAGCAGGATCGCGAGAATGCGATCAACATTGCCAACGGCGACTACAACGAAGCGGTGCCCAGAGCGCGCGGCCAGGCCGACCAGACGATTCGCGGAGCGGAAGGTTACCGGTTCAAGCGGGTGAACGAAGCGGAAGGCGACATCGCTTCCTTTAACGCGATGCTCGGCCAATACATCAAGGCGCCGGAGATCACGCGGACGCGGCTTTACCTCGAGACCATGGGCGATGTGCTGCCCTCGATGGGCCCCAAGATCATCATTGACGATTCGATGAAGCAATTGCTGCCCATTCTACCGCTCTCCACGAAGCCCGAGGTAACCAGATGAACAAGCGCGGTTGTCTTTGGTTACTTGCGGTTGCCGGGATCCTTCTCTTCATTCGAGCCCTTTTCGGATGTTTCTACACGGTTCATCAAACCGAGCAGGTTATCATTACTCAATTCGGTAAGCCGATCGGCGATCCCATGACCGAACCGGGACTGCATTTGAAGTTGCCGTTCATTCAGGAAGTGAACCGGATCGATAAGCGCTTTCTCGAATGGGACGGCCAGCCCATAGCCATTCCTACCCGGGACAAGACTTATATCCACGTCGATACCTTTGCCCGCTGGCGGATCAATGATCCCAAGACCTACTTCGTGCGCCTGAAGGATGAACGCAGCGCGCAATCACGTCTCGAGGACATCCTGGGCAGTGAGACTCGAAATGGCATCGCCAAGCATGACCTGATCGAAATCGTGCGGACCGACAAGGCCCGCAAACCGATGGTGGACGAGAATCTCAAGGCGGGGCCAGTGGGCATCGGGACCATCGGGGTGCTGCCGCCGATTGCTTTTGGGCGAGTAAAGATCGAAGCGGAAATCAAAGCGGCGGCTGCGATAAAGCTGGCCGAATTTGGCGTGGAGCTGCTCGATCTGCGGTTGAGGCGGGTGAACTACAACCCGGATGTCCTGGACCGGATTTATCAACGCATGATCAGCGAACGCCGGCAAATTGCGCAGCGCTTTCGTTCCGAAGGCGAAGGCGAAGCAGCCCGCATCGCGGGGAACAAGGAGCGCGATCTGAATGAGATTCAATCGACCGCTTACCGGCGCGTGCAGGAAATCCGCGGCGAGGCGGACGGGAAAGCTACTGAGATTTACGCCCGCGCCTACACCCAGAATCCGCAAGCGGCGGAGTTCTATGCCTTCCTCAAAAGCATGGAGACCTATCGCAAGGTGCTGACCAAGGACTCAACTCTCGTGCTATCGACCGATAGTGATCTGTTCAGCCTCCTGAAGCGGGCGGGCGCAAAGACCAATCCGCCGGCGGTGCCTCCTCGAACGTCGCAACCCTGAAGTAGAGATCGGAAAGGAGTCTAGCGGGAAGAGAGCGGCGACCAAAGCCGCTTCAGGAGCATCGGCCCGAGGATCCAGCCCGGAAAGGAAGTGTAAAGGCCGGGGAAATAGCCACCGACCTTGAGGGTTAGCAGGAGATGCCAAATCGCGTTGCCGAGAACACAGATGGCAAAAAACCACACGATGATCATGGGAAACTTCATTCCCTTATACATTCCCAAGCCGGCCAATAGGAACAGGCTGTAGGCAATCATATTGAAAGCCACGAATACGTTGACATCGAAAGGAGGCATTCCCGTCATGATCTCCGTGATTCGGAACTGAAAGCCGTAAATATATTCCTCGGTAAAGTGCACGAACTGCACCGCCAGCGCGATCAGATAAACCGGCAGAACCCGGGCAACGTCGGGCATCTCGCGGTAGCTGGTCCGCAGGTAACAAATGAATGCTACTGCCATCGCCGGAACGAACGAGAATCTTTGTGCCGGATGAACGATGCAAAAGATAACGATCGCGCCCAGAGCAATCAGACCTGGCAGAACCAGGTCCGGGATTTTCCTGTTGCTCATGATGGAGGATACAATCGCACTTTGGACGAAAATAGCCCAGCGCTTTAGCGCTGGGAATCACGAACGGGGAAGATAAAGTCCCGTCAGGGACGACAGAATGCTTTCGGATGAAAAAACAACAAGAGAGGCGGCGCAAAGCTGAGTCGCAAGGGATCGGCGGCTATTTATTGCCGATCTTGCTGTCGGCGGCGGCAGGCGCCGCGGTGACATGGCTGGTGATGTCGCAACGGTCCAGCCCGGTGGAAAAGCCGGCGGCCTTCGTCCCACCGAGCATGGCGCAGAACACAACGGCGGCTCCTGATCTGTCCGGATTATCGGTCGCGGAAGCGGCCGTGGCCCGGGGCAATCTGGCTTACGATCATCAGCAGTGGGCGGAAGCGATCCTGCAATACCAGGAAGCGATCGCGAAAGGTCACGATAACGCCGATGTGCGGACCGATCTCGGGAACGCGTACCGCTTTTCGGGACAGCCGGAGAAGGCGCTCGAGCAATACACCGTCGCGCAACGCCAGAATCCGCAGCATGAGAACAGTCTGTACAATCAGATCGGCCTCTTCATCGAAGTCATGCACGATCCGATCCGCGCGATCCCGGTGTGCGAAGAGTTCATCCGCCGTTTTCCTTCAAGCGACAAGACGGCGAAGGTGAAACAGCAGCTCCAGGAAGCAAAGAACCTGTAGCGGGAAAAAGCTAAAAAGCGAAAAAGCTGAAATTATTTCAGAGTTTCAGCATTTCAGTTTTTCAGCGTTTGCTTCAGCTCGACGAGGATCAGGTGCATCGTCGTGGTGCCAATGTTTTCCGCGGCATGGGTCAAAGGCTCGCGATAAAGCACGTCGCCGGTTTTCAGTTCAGTCTCCGTGATCTTCCCATCCGCCGCGTAGTTTCGGATCTTCCCGCCGGCCATCACATAAATCACGTAAGCCGGATGCGAGTGCACCTGCTCCTTGACGCCTGGCGGCAATTCCGCTTCGAGAACCCGCACCCGTTCGTTTTCGAATTTCAATTTTACCGTTTTGGATTGGACCACCGCTGGATCCTGCGCCCAGACGGAGCTTGTCGGGACGATGAAAGTAAACCCCGCCACAACTGCACAAATGATGAATCGCATGCCTACGAGGAAGCGCTTCTCGGAAGCGAATTGCAAGCCGGTAGTTACCGGGCGCCCGCGCCAACAAAAATTTGTAGGGCAAGCGCTCCGCTTGCCGGCCCCGGGACCGTGGCAACCGGCGCGGTCGCCCTACAATTCATTGAACGCGTAGCGATATGGCCAATCGCGATAATCTTTCACCAACCCCCGCGCGAACGGGATTCTCTTCGATATACAGCCATTTCTCGGAAAGCGATTCGTCGCTGCGTAGCAAGCGATCGAACGATCCTCGCTGCCAGTTCCATGAAGCTCTTAATTCCTGTCGCATCCAGCGCTTGATAGCGCCGGCACAATTACCGAGCTTCGCCTCCCGATCATTGGTCGGTGAGGCAATGAAATGGAGATGATCAGGCATCAAAACGGCAGCAAGAATGCGCCAGCCAAGGAGCCGCGCAGCGGCATTCTTGAACGCGCTGAAGGCGTGCTTATTCGCGAGCACCCGCCGTCGATTCTGGACGCAAATCGTCACAAAATAGATAACGCTTTGTTCCCAAGGCAACCATACCGGGATTCTAGGAGGATGACCCATCTCATGAATTGTAGGGCAAGCGCTCCGCTTGCCGAGAAAAAGAATGGCAACCGACGCGGTTGCCCTACAAGAGAATGCCGAACTACCCGCGGAAAGCAGCTCAGTCGTCGATGGGCTCCAGACCCGCGATAGCGTCCTTCATCGCCTGGATTTCCTCGGGGGAATGTCCCTGCCAATCCAAGTGTTCGGCGACCACCCACAGCGGCTCCCGGGAACGATACGATCTCGTGGGATTACCTGGATACTTCTTGTCCGTCAGATTTGGGTCGTCCATAAACGAGCCGGTCGGTTCCACGAGATAGATTCGGCCCGGACCTTCACCCTTTGCCAGCTCCGCTCCCCAAGTAGCCGCCTGGAGGGTCTCGCTAAAGTAGATCCAGGGCGACCTCCGCTCGGTGTAGTTGGAGGAATAGCCGGGTTGAAGCAGGTCCCCGGGCTTCAGGCCCGCCCGGGTGCCATGGTAGAATCGTCGCGTGCTGGTATCGAAGACGAATGGTGCGGCGGGGTTGCTCATGCTTATTTCGTCATCTTTACCGCGGCCATTATGCTTGCCGGAACAACCCGAACAATTTACCTCGTGAGCTTGTCAGGACGATGAAAGTAACCGCCGCCATAACTGCCGAAATGATGAGTCGCATGCCTGCGAGAAAGCCTTTCTCGAAGGCGAATGAAAGCCTCAGATCCAAATGCCAAACGAAAATGCCGAGATTTCAAGACTGACCCCATCTGGTCCCTCCCGCCTATCACGGCGTCTTGGGTACCTTGTCCGCTAGCTGCTTCCGTGCTTCTTGTGCCTGCCTGGGACGGAAGTCCTGCGCTTCAATGGCTATTTGAAGACTTTCAATCAGTGCAACCACAAGTTCTGGTTCTGGAGGAATTGGGCTTGTGAATTGGATTGGTTTCGAATGATCAGTTGCCAAGAAACCTAAAGAGTTGGGCTGCGGATCGCGCGTGTTATTCCGGTCCGGATCCAGTTTTTTCGTGGCGATAGTGGTCTCGTAGATGTAAGCGAGTTCGGAGATATTGTCGTTCTTTTCGATATTATAAAAGGTGCGATCGAGATGTCGTTCAGGATCATCCCGGATTAAAAGATTCAGCCTTAGGAGCTCTTCATCAGTCGGATTTTCCTCGATAAAGTATACATCAAGGCCGTTCGGAAAAAGGTAATCTTTCCCGCGCGAGAAGGTCAAATTAGGTCGCTCAAAGTGCCAATATGAAATGCAATTCTTTTGATGCAGGAAGCCGCGCAGAGCGAACGAGGTGGTCCGGTTGGCCATGGCGGTGCAAATTAAGTTTAGGCTCGACTGATAGTACTCAAGCAAGGCATTGCGTTCCGACTCCGCATCCGAAGCACCTGTGAGCAAATCTGCTGTTAGAAAACCGAGAATCATAGCGGCGGCTTCGGGTTGGTTTTCTAAGGCTTTATTCAGAGCTTCCTTGTCCTCGACTGCGATAGCCTCGCCTTTCTCAGCTGAGCCAAGAATTTTTCCCAAGATTTGCCCGGCTACCCCTCCGACCCTCTCTGGCCATTCCCTAATTAGGTCTCCAATCCGCTCCAGTTTTCTATTTCCACTCGTTTGCAAAGTTTTCGCTAGGATTCTCTGCGCGATCGCGACAACACCACCTGATATAGGTGAGTCGTCATGGTGCGATGTGTCCTGGTTATCAGTCATGTTTTGGGTTCTTAGTTCGTTATGTTAGAGCGCTCTTTTACGAACGCGTTCACCTACGCTGAAAAAAAACGCTGCGTTGGCATTGGAACGATTTGGATGAGAGAGTTTTGCCTATCTCGGAGGCTGGGGACGGGGCGAGGGGTATAAAAGGGGATTGGCTCTGAGGTTATCTGCGTCAATTTTTGAGCACCAGCTTTTTGTTTGCTCGACCAGGTGCGGCTGACACAGCCGCCTCTACACCTACGGCACCGTCCCGCTCGCCGGCGCACTTGGGCCGCTTTCGCCGCCTTTGGAATTTCGCGAGGCGATGGTGATCTTCACGGGGCCGGGAGCGAGGTCGTTGAAGGTGGCTTCGCTTTCGCTCACGATCGTGTTCTTCAATTCGACCGGCGGATTCGCAGTGTTAGTGACGATGACGCGGTAGCTGCTTGCGCGGAAAGCGTCGTCCCAATCGATGAAGAGCAGGTGACTGCCCGGCGCGCCCGGTGTGACTACCACGTTCTCCGGCACCTCCGGCGTCTCGGGATCGCTCGGTTTGGAGAACCCGAAGGCGTACCAGCGTTCGTCATCGTCGTCGATGAGCTGGGTGAGCTCGTCGCGCAAGCCACCCAGGCGCGCGCGGGCTTCGGCGATGCC
>JBEEHU010000038.1:0-10480 GCA_041167565.1 Verrucomicrobiota bacterium
GCCATATCGGGAGAGGCCGGCGGATTCTGGGCGGCAGCGGCGGGCAAGGGACGCGGAGCAACGGGCGTGGCAGCCGGCTTGGCCTGGCCAAAAGCGGAACTCAACGCTGTGAGGAACAGCGCCACGAAGCAAAAAAGCCGAAGCACGCGCTTTATGTAATAGGTTCGCTCTCCGTGGTCAAGATTATAGCGGGACGCGGGTGGCGGGGAGACAGGTTTAAGTTTTAAGTGTTAAGTTTTAAGGGTTGCGCGCGTCACTCATCATCATCTCAATGTCGCTTCTCGCTGCTGGCATCGTTTCGGCGGCGACGGAGGAGAACGCCGCCGCGGAAATCCGCGCAGTCATGTCGGCGCAGGTTGCTGCCTGGAATCGCGGCGATATCGATGGCTTCATGGACGGTTACGCCCGTTCCGGCGCGACCGAGTTTGTTTCCGGCGACAAGCTCACGCGCGGCTGGCAAACCGTGCGCGATCGTTACAAGAAAAAATACGATAGCCGAGAGAAGATGGGGAGGCTGACGTTCTCGGAGTTGAAGATCACGCCGCTCAGCCACGATGCCGCGATCGTCCTCGGACGCTGGAGCCTCGATCGGAAAGCCGATAAGCCCCATGGAATTTTCACTCTGCTCTTCCGCCGCACGCCTGCCGGCTGGCGGATCGTGCACGATCATACGTCGTGAATCAGGAAAGCAGGAAAAAAGGAAAGGGAAGAAAGACTAAGACCTGCTCCAGCACTCTTATCTTTTCCTGCTTTCCTGCTTTCCTGATTCACTCAGTGCTGCGAGCAACTTCTCGTGAATCCCATCGAACCCGCCGTTGCTGAAAACCGTCACGATGTCTTTCGGTTCCAGGAGCGGCACCAGCTTCTCTATTATATGAGCGACGTCCGGCTCATAGAAGGCCGGCCGGCCTGCGGCTTCGATCGCTTTCACCACGTTTTCGGGATCCAACCGCTCCGCGAGGGGGATCTGCTCCAGCCGCGCCACTTGCGAAATGAAAACGCCGTCAGCCAGCTTCAGCGCATCGGGCAGCTCCTGTTGAAAGACCGCGCGCCGCGTCGTGTTCGAGCGCGGCTCGAAAATCGCCCAGATCCGGCACCCGGGATAACGATGCCGCAGACCGCGGAGCGTCTCCCGGATCGCAGTCGGGTGATGCCCGAAATCGTCGATCACTTTTACGCCGCGCGCTTCGCCCCGCACTTCCTGCCGCCGGGCGATGCCCTGAAAACTCTTGAGCGCTTCGCGGATCTTCTCGAGCGAAACGCCGTAGAAACGCGCCGCGGAAATCGCCATGGCGGCATTGCGAACGTTGAACTCGCCGGCCAATGGAATTTCGAACCGGTCGCCGCCTAAAGAAAAATGGGACCCATCAGTCGTATAGGTCACATCAGAGATTCTCCGCGCGCAAATGGGCGAAAACCCGATCTCCTCGATCTGCGAAGGGAACGGCTGCAACTGTTTCACGACGTCGAGGCAATTCGCATCGTCCCCGTTCAAAAGCACCATCCCATTGTGCGGAACGATGTTGAGCAGCCGCCGGAAACTGAGCTTGATCTCATCGAGGTTGTTGAAGATATCGGCGTGATCGAACTCGATATTGTTCACGATCACGAGTTCGGGCAGGTAATGGACGAACTTCGAGCGCTTATCGAAGAACGCGGAGTCGTATTCGTCGCCTTCGATCACGAAATACTTTGAATCGTTCAGGCGCGCGCCCTGGCCCAGATTTTTCGGAATGCCCCCGATGACGTAGCCGGGCTCGAGTTTCGCTACCGTCAGGATCCAGGCGAGCAACGCCGTGGTGGTGGTTTTTCCGTGGGTGCCGGTAACGACGAGATTGTGGCGGCCGCGGAGGAACCATTGCTTCAAGACTTCCGGCAGCGACATGTAGTAGAGCTTCCGATTCAGGACGGCCTCCACCTCCGGGTTGCCGCGCGTCATCGCGTTGCCGATCACGATGAGGCCGGCATCCGCCGGAATATTTTCCGCGCGATAACCTTCGAAAAGCGCAATGCCTTTGCTTTCGAGGAAGGTGGACATGGGCGGGTAAACGTTCGCGTCCGAGCCGGTCACGGTGAATCCGCGCTCGCGCAGAGCCGCCGCGACCGCTCCCATGGCGGTGCCGCAGATCCCGAGGAAATGGAAATTACGTGGCGTTTCAGTCACGCCGCTTTCATTACGCTGCGCTCTGCCTTTTGGCTACTGAAACGCCAGCGCGTCATCCCGAGCCGCGCAGACGGCGAGGGACCTCGCATGCGCCCGACCGCTTTCGCGTGACGACCGGCGCAGACGTCAGATGACGCCTCACGTTTCGCGATAGCGCAATTTTCGGGTGTGAGGTTTCTGGCCGTCTGCGCGGCTCGGGATGACGAGCATTGGCGCGTCTAATCAATGTTTAGCGACAAGCAAACGATTGCCCTTAACAGCCGTCACGAAAAAGGTTAGCGCTAAGACCGGGAGACCGAACGGTTCCCGCGCCAGGAATGAACCAGCCAAAAATCGTAGTCATCATGCCGGCCTACAACGCCGGCAGGACGCTCGAACAGACTTATCGCGATATCCCGCCCGATCTGGTGCACGAATGTTTTGTCGTGGATGATTTTTCCGCCGACTCGACGGTGGAAGTGGCGCGGAGGCTCGGGCTGCGGGTGTTTCTTCACAGCGAGAACCAGGGCTACGGCGGGAACCAGAAGACCTGTTACGTCGAGGCGTTGAAGACGGAGGCCGACATCGTGGTGATGTTGCATCCCGACTACCAGTACGATCCGAAAAAGATCCCCGATCTCGTCCGGCCCATCGCGGAAGGAGAGGCGGATATTGTTCTCGGTTCACGAATGGCTTATGCGATCCGCGGTGGCATGCCGCTCTACAAAAGGATCTCAAATCGCTTTCTCACCTGGTGCGAAAACAAGGTCTTCGGCCTAAGCCTCTCCGAGTACCACACCGGCTTCCGTGCTTTTGGCCGCCGCTTCCTGGAAACCACGCCCTTTCTTCTTAACTCGAACGATTTCATTTTCGACCAGGAAATTATTGCGCAGGCCGTCTGGTTCAAAGCGCGGATCAAGGAGATCCCGGTGCGTCATCGTTACTTTCCGGAAGCAAGCACGATTGGTCCCGGGCGCTCGGTCCGTTACGGTCTGGGCATCCTTCGGTTACTGGGGGCTTTTGTGATGAATCGCAAAGGTCTCATCGCTTCCCGCATGTTTCGTCCCCTGCATCATCCCTACGTTGAAGTGGTCGCCAGTCCGCCACGTGATGGCTGACGAGGCGAAACGTTCCCAATGCTAGCTCTCATTTATCTTGGCCTGGCGATTTATCTTGGCGACCTGCTTTGCCGCCGGTTCTACCGCTTTGTCTCGCGTCCGCACCGCTGGGCCGCCGGCGTTCTGGTAGGTCTTCTCCTAACTACTTGGTTCACCTATCTCACGGCCTGGCTATTTTCGCACAGTCGAAGGCCGCTCTTCTGGGCGGACATCGTGTTCGGCCTAACTGCGCTCGGCGCGATCTTCCTTCTTAGACGACGCTCCAAGGCCGAGCCCGAGTTCATTCAACCGCCGCCTCCCGGATCGGAACGCTGGGATTGGATAACTCTCGGAGCCTACCTCGCCCTCGCCTGCTGGATGATGTTCGGCACCTTTAACATCAAGGACGGCCTCCTGCGCATCGGCAATAACGAATGGAGCGACTTCGGGCCGAACACCGCCATCGCGCAAAGTTTCGCCGTCGGCCACAATTTCCCGACGCAGTATCCCCACTTCTCGGGCGAGCCGATCCGCTACCATTTCCTCTTCTACTTCCAGGCGGGCAACCTTGAGTTTCTCGGCCTAGACCTGGCCTGGAGTCTCAACCTGCTCAGCATTATCACGCTCGTCTCCATGCTGGCGCTGGTCATGTCGCTCGGTCAGCTCCTTTTCAATTCGCGAGCCGTCGGCCGGATCGGGTCCGCGCTCTTCTTCTTTCACGGCACCCTCAGCTTTGTTGGCTTCCTCCGCTCGCAACCGTCGATCGCGGCCGCTTTCCACTCGATCCTGACACTCAACGAATTTCTCCCATCAGGCTTTAACTATCGCGGGGAGTTATGGGGCATCTGGACCCAGGTCGTATTCCTTAATCAGCGGCATTTCGCCAGTGGTGTCGGGATACTCCTGATCGTTCTGATCTTTCTGGTGGACAAGTATCGCCAATGCGACGCTCTCAAACCACGTAAGTCTTCTTCCCTGGATAATGCCGGGACCACTCCTTTGCCGAACGCGGAAGCCTTGCCCGTCCCGCAGGACCTATCGCTGTCGCCTGGCGAAATCGAGACCATGGCTGAGCCGCAGGAGTCTGCTGCCGTAGTTCAGAGCACTGTAGCGTCCGAGAAAAGCCTCTGGAGGCGAGTTAGCCGCATGGCCCGGAACACGCTGGCTTTTGATGGAAGCTTCCTCTTCTCGGGCTTTTTGCTCGGCTGCCTTCCTCTCTGGAACGCGCTCGTCTTCACGACCTCCTTTGCCCTTCTCTCCTGTCTTTTCCTTCTGTTCCCTGCTCGTAAATACCTGCTCGGGCTAGGTCTCGCCACCGCCCTGATCTCGCTGCCGCAACTCGCTCTTCTCCGGTCGGGCGGGGGTAACAGACCGGTCCACTCGCTTCTCCATTGGGGCTACATTGTCGAGCAGCCGACGATTAACAGCGTCCTTCGCTATATCGGTTTCTCGTTCGGACTTAAGTGGGTGCTGATTATTGTGGCGCTTACTTTCGCTTCCTGGTTTCACCGCCGATTGTTCCTGGCGCTTTGTAGCCTTATTGCGGTAACTTTTTGCCTGGAGTTTAGCGTCGAGACCCTGGCCAACCACAAGTTTCTCAATGTCTGGTTGATCGTAAGCAACCTGTTTGCAGCTTACGGCCTCTGGCAGCTTTGGCACGTTCGATCGCGATGGCTGGCCGTCGCGACCCGCCTTGTCGCGCTCGTGCTTGTCCTCGCGATCGTTGTCTCCGGAACCATAGATTTCTTTCCGATTCATAACAGTTACTACACCACCCTGCATTTCGTCGATGATCGCCTGATAAAATGGGTACGCTCCCATACAAAGACGCATGACGTATTCCTGAGCGATCGTTTCGTTAACCACCAGGTTCTCCTGGCTGGACGCAGGCTATTCTATGGCTGGCCTTCGTTCCCCTGGAGCGCCGGTTACGATACTACTCTGCGCGACGAGGTTTACCGCCAGCTCTTTGAGAGCACCGATCCGAACCTGGTTTTCCGCCTCCTCCAGGAGAACAAGATTGCCTATGTGGCGATCGATGATGGCGTTCGCCGCGGTGAGTTCATCAAGCGGCCAAACGAAGAGCTATACGACCTGAACTTCCAGAAAGTATGGGAAGACAAGACCAGCGAGTATGCGTCGCTCGTCATCTACAGGGTGCCGCCTGTAGCTCCGAAGGAATTCAAGCGTCCCGACCCTGCCCATCTCGAAGCGCAGTTACTCGCGATTCCGCCAGTCACCATGTTCCAGGGCGGCAAGGGCGCCGGAAGAGGGCAGTTTGATTTTCCCCGCGGGATGACGGTCGATATTTCGGGAAATATTTATGTCGCGGACACCAACAATGGGCGCATCCAGAAGTTTTCGTCCGCGGGAGAATACCGAACTATCATTGGAAAGATGGGGCACAGTCTCGGGCAACTTGACGAACCCAACGGCATCGCGGTCGATCGCAACGGCGACATTTATATCGCTGAGGTTGGCAACCAACGCGTTCAGAAACTAAGCGCGGAGGGCCGTTTCATCGCCCAATGGAAAGGACCCGACGCGGGCTTTTACGGGCCGCGTGATATTTGCGTCAGCGCCGACAATTTCATTTACGTCGTGGATCAGGGACGGGCGCGCATCGTGAAGTTCAATCCAACTGGCGGGGTGGTAGCTATCTGGGGCTCCCAGGGCCAGGGTGATGGGCAGTTCAACGAACCGACCGCGGTAAGCGTTGACGCAAACAACGCCCGCGTCTACGTCGCGGATCCGCGCAACCGGCGCATTCAGGTTTTCGACACGAGTGGCAAGTTCATCACCAAGTGGACCGTGAACGAGTGGCAAGTTACCGGCTGGGCTTTTCAGGATCTCCTGGTTGATCAGGAAAACGCGCGGCTCTACGTCACCAGTCCCACCACCGACGAGATTCTTGTCTATGACTTAGATGGAACGCGGATCGGCCAGTTGAAGCCAAAGCCGCCGGATAAGCTCGAGGGCGCGTCGGCCCTGGCGCTCTGGAAGGGCAAACTCTACGTGCTTTGCACATTCGCCGATCGTGTGACTACGATCGATCTGGAAACAAAGTAGAAGCAGGTTGGGACTCGCGCTGGGCTTTGGAAAGGCTCTGGGTCGGATCATTTCCGGGCTCGATCGATTCCGCTACCAGATAACGCGGCCTGCCTTTCACTTCTTCGTAAATCCGGGCCAGGTATTCGCCGATGATGCCGAGGCTTATCATAAGAAGGCTTCCGATAAGAAGCTCCAACAAGATCACCGTAGCGAAGCCGCTAACGGCGCGGCCTGTGAGTTTCAGAAACAAAGTCTCTGCGCCCAATCCAATCGAGAAGACAAGAAACAATGCACCCGCAAAGGTGACCAACTGCAAAGGGAGCGACGAAAAGGAGGTTATTCCAGTGAGTGCCAGCTTTAACCGTTTCAAGTAAGACCAGGTGGACCGGCCGCCGGAGCGCGGCACCACCTCGAAGGGAATTTGCACGGTAGTAAAGCCCATCCAGGCTGTCATTCCGCGAAAAAACACATTGCGCTCACCCATCTTCAGCCACGCATTAACAGCTTTTCGATTCATCAGCTTGAAATCCGAGGCGCCCTTGAAATCAAAGCCGGAAAGCCTGTGCAATATCAGATAAAAGAGCAGCGCTCCGAATTTGCCGGGGAAGGATTCGTGGCCGCGGTTGCGCTTTACTGCTTCCACCATGTCTGCTCCCGAGGCCTGCCACATCCGCACCATCTCGGGCAGAAGTGATGGCGGATGCTGCCCGTCGGCATCCATCAGGATGACGGCGTCGCCCCGGGCGTGCTCCAGCCCCGCGCAGATGGCTGACTCCTTCCCAAAGTTGCGGCTCAGGCGCACGGCGCGAATCGGTGGATTAAGTTTGGCTTCGTCACTTATGACGCGCCAGGTATCGTCCGACGAGCCATCATCCACCAGGACAAGCTCGTAGGCGATCTTGCAGGGAATGAGAGCTCCACGGACTGAGGCAAGGAGGGCGGGGAGAAGGCCCGCTTCCCGAAAGATCGGAACAACAACCGAAAGTAGGATCGGACGGCTTTGAGCTTCAGGCATGAGGAATCCTTCCATAAGCAGCGATGGTAGTGGCAGGCACCCAGACCTTAAATCGTCCAATTGACGCTGGCAGGGAGACGCCGAACTTGGCCGCAATCAGGCTAAGCGGAAACGCATGTGGATAAGGGAGCCGGCTAACCTCTTCCAATCCTGCCTCGCGCATTAGCATCTCGAGCGATCGAAAGTCGAAGTAGAGAACATGTTCGGGAATCTTGAACGATGGCCAGCGGCGCCCCATTAACTTGCGCAAGGCGCCACCAATGTCTGGAGTAGCCAACACCAGATGGCCTCCTGGCCTTAGGTGGCGGATTAGTTCCTTCATAAAAGACCGGGGATCATAAACGTGTTCGATCACCTGCGTCGCCAGCAAACAGTCAAAGGTCGCGACAGGCGCAAGTTGCTCGGCGCCTCCCACGAATACCTCGGCGCCACTCGTCCGTGCCAGCTCCGCGCCCTGAGATGAAAATTCCGTCCCCACGCGGTGACGAAAGAAGGAGCGTGCTTCGTCGAGCAAGTAGCCATAGCCACAGCCCACCTCCAAAAGGTCCCCGCCGGTTATTCCCCGTTTTGCAAGGTTATGGAGCAGGCATCGAAAGGTGGCCCGGAGAGAAGCCTCCTGGTCGGCGTAGCTTGTGTCTGCGTAACCGGACTCCCCGCCTTCGTAATAGGATGGCTCGCGGTAGACTGCCTGCATGGCCTCTTCCGTCAGCCGTGGGTAGAGGTAGTGCATTTTGCATTCAAGACAAGACGCGACATTGTAGGTGCCGCCCAAACGAAAGCGTAACTCACGGCGTTCGCCGTGGCATAACGGACAGTTCGGATACTCGAGCTCAGCAGTAACCCCTGCTATCGCGGTTTGTGGCAAAGTCATCTCTTAGGCGGGTTAACTGCCTTTACTTCTTTTTGAATACCTCCACTGCATTCCAGGCTTCGTCAGGCGGTTGCTCTTCATATTCGAGCGCGCGCTCCAGATACATCCGGGCGAGAGCATCGTCGGGATAGAACTCGAGGAACTGCGAGAACAGAATCCTGGCCTGCCTGAAATCGCGCTCGCGAAATTTTCGAAAGCCGGCTTCGTAGGTCTCTAGTCGCTCGAGGAACTCCCGGTCTCCGGCTTCCTTCTTTGCTCCGATCAAGGTGAAGATCTCGACCGGCTTGGTTTTCCCTTTCACCTGGACAAGCGCAACGCTCCTCAGATCGAATTCGTCACGGATCAATTCGCTGGCGCTCGCGCCCACCAGGATATCGACCGGATAGGTCCGCGTGAGCGCTTCGAGCCGAGACGCCAGATTGACCGCGTCGCCGATCACCGTCGGGTCCGCCTTTTCCTGCGAACCAATATTCCCGCCGAGAACGTCGCCGTGGTTGATGCCGATCCCGATCGCGAAAGCGGCGGTTCCTTCCGCCGCCCACTTCTGGTTCAGCACACGAAGCTCGCGCCGCATCGCGAGGGCGGCGCGCGCGCACGCCTTCGCGTCTTCCGCAACGCCGCGGCTGCTCACGTTTCCCCAAACCGCCATGACGGCATCACCGATGAATTTATCGAGTGTCCCATTATTCTCGAAGACGGCGGCCGTCATGCGGCTGAGGTATTCGTTGAGTTGTTTCACCAGCTTTTCCGGGTCGGCGCTCTCGGTCATGGAGGTGAAGCCGACGATGTCGGAAAACAAAATCGTGGCTGGAATGCGCACCCCGCGCAGGCTGCTGTAAAAGCTATCGGGATTATCGAGAATCTCTTTCACGAGATTCTTCGAAACATAACGCTCGAGGGTCCGGCGGGTGCGCAGCTTTTCCAGACGTTCCAGGGCGTACTCGAAGCCTAACGAGAGCAAACCGCTCGTGAGAAATCCGGTCAGCACCGGCACCACGAGCAGGAGCAGGCCCCAGCGATCGTAAGCCATCCGCGCAAAGGCGAGGTAAGCGGCCGTGATCGCAATGATCGCCACCAGACAGACCAATGGCCGCCGGACAAAGGCGATCAACGCCCACGCCAGCGCCCCGGCCAGGAGAACAAGGATGAGATCGGTGCGCTCCGAGGTGTTGTGGAGAAAATCGCCGGCCAGCGTGGCGGCGATAACTTGCAGGTGCAAGACCGGGCCCGGCGTGTCCGGGGCCATCGGTGTGGTTACAACATCGTGCACCACCTTGGAGGCCGCGCCGACGATTACGATCTTGTCTTTGAAGAAAGCGCCGTTCGCGTAATTGGCCTGCCACAGTCTCGGATCGAAGACCTCGTAGAGAGAATGCGGCTGATACGCGTCCTCTTCACTGAAACGAAATTGATGCGGCTGAAAGTCCCGGGGGAGATTGACCCCGAGTTTGGTCAGCGCGCGCGCCGACAACGAGTAATAGACCTCCTGCGTGGGATGGGGCGCCTGCCCGGCCAGGAGCCGATCCGACATGGTGTAAAAGGTCGAGCGAACTTTTTGATCCATCGGGTCCGGGAAAAAAATTACATAGCCGACGCGGTCATCCTGGATTTGCGGCGCCGGGATGAGGGAGGTGTTGGGCATGACGAATTTCATGCCGTGCTCGGCGTCGAAGTTAGCGCCCAGAACTACGCGGTCGCGATACCGGTCGATCGCGTCACGGAAAATCGCGTCGCCTTCGTTAGGCGGATTGAAAACGAGATCGAACATCACGACGCGGGCGCCGGCGTTGAAGAGCCGGTCGAGAAGAATCGCCCAGAGTTCACGCGACCACGGAGAGGGATGCGCCGTCATCAACTCGAAGGCGCGATTGCCGGCGATCTCTTCGGGCAGAAGCGACGAGGTATCGATCGTGGCTTCGTCGATTCCGAGAAAGACCAGATTCGGATTCGTCGGGACCTTGCGGCCTTCGCGTTCGAGAAAATCCTGGTAGTTCTGTTCCTCGCGCCAGACCGCGGAGAGAAAAGGAACGATGGGGAAAAAATGGACGGCGATGATGAGTCCGGTGCCAAAGGCGCAGATTGCCGCAACGACGAACCGGCGATGACGACTGAGCCAATGCATGGCGCTGATTTTAGGAGTCGTGGTGGCGCGGGCCAATGCAATTCTCCAAGAGAAAGCAGTTGTGATTTGGGAGCCGCTCGCTACTTTTCCGGCCCGCGAACGCTCGATGCGTCTCGCCGATCTGCACACCTGGTCCTTCTAAGCGGGACTAAATCAGCGAATGAGGTCGCGCAGATCATAA
>JBEEHU010000039.1:0-12896 GCA_041167565.1 Verrucomicrobiota bacterium
GGACGTGAAATGGCTCACGATCGTTGGGCTCGTGGGCGACATGCGGCATCGCGGTCTCGACCTCGATGCCAAACCCGAATACTACCAGGCGCATAATCAACGGCCGTATCGCGGAATGATCCTGGCGGTGCGCAGCGCGCAGGACCCGCGTTCGCTGACGACGGCGATTCGCCGCGAGATCAGCCGGCTTGATCCCGATCTTCCGGCCGCGAACGTGCGCACGCTCGAACAAGTCGCTGCCGATTCGATCGCGCCGCGGCGTCTCTCGGTGGTCCTGATCGGAGTCTTTGCCATCGTGGCCCTGGTGCTCGCGTCGGTCGGCATTTATGGCGTGATGTCTTTCCTTGTTGTGCAACGCACGCATGAAATCGGGGTGCGGATGGCGCTGGGCGCACAACGGGCCGATGTCCTGCGCCTTGTCATTGGCCGCGCCGCGAAGCTCGTTCTCTTCGGTACCGGTATCGGTCTTCTTCTCGGTGTTCTGACCAGTAGCGCGCTTCGCAGCCTGCTTTACAACGTCGGCGCGTTCGATCCGACGACGTTCCTCACCGTGACTTTCGCGCTTTGCGCGGTCTCGTTCCTGGCCAGTTACATTCCCGCTCTGCGCGCCACTCGGGCCGACCCGATGATCGCGCTCGGACACGGCGCCTAACGAACGGATGATGGCCGATCTTCGATATGCGCTGCGGATGCTGGCGAAATCGCCGGCCTTCAGCCTCATCGCAATTCTGACGCTCGGCCTTGCCATCGGAGCCAACAGCGCGATTTTCAGTGTCGTCAACGCGGTGCTCCTGCGACCACTGCCTTATCCGCATTCCGAACAGCTCGTTCGCGTTTTCGGAAAGCAGCCGCAGCTCGAGCTCGCCCCGAATTCGCCCGCGAATTTTCTCGAGTGGAAAGAAGAGAACCAGGTCTTCGACCGGATCGGCACTTATATCGGCCAGGGTTTCAACTTGTTAGGCGGCGACAAACCGGAGCGCGTGATTGGCGCGCGCGCTTCGGCTGATCTCCTGCAGTTGCTCGGAGTGCAACCGGCGCTCGGCCGCCTTTTCACGAATGACGAAGACCAGGAAGGCCGCGGCCAGGTCGTGATTTTGAGCCACGAATTCTGGCGCAGCCGTTTCGGCGGCGACCCAAACACCGTCCGGCAAACGATTACGATGAACGACCGGCCTTACACGGTCATTGGTGTCATGCCGGCGGGCTTCGCGTTTCCCGGCACTCGGACGCAGGTCTTGGTGCCGGTCGCTTTTAGTGCGGCTGAACGCAAAACCCGGGACACGAATTTCATCGACGTCATCGCGCGCTTGAAGCCCGGCGTCTCGATCGAACAGGCGCGCGCGAACATGAACGCCGTCGCGCGAAGCCAGGCCGAACGTTATCCGAAAACGAACACCGGAATCGGGGTTACGCTCGTGTCGTTGCAGGAGCATATCGTCGGCGATGTCCGGCCGATGCTCGTCGTCCTTCTCGGCGCGGTCGGTTTCGTTCTTCTCATTGCCAGCGCGAACGTGGCGAATCTTCTCCTGGCGCGCGCGGCGGCCCGGCAACGCGAAATGGCCATTCGGGGCGCGCTCGGTGCGAGCCGGTCGCGCATCGTCCGGTTGTTGCTCACCGAAAGTGTGCTGCTCGCCGTGGTGGGCGGCGCGGTCGGATTGCTCCTCGCTATCTGGAGTCTTGATCTGCTGGTCTCGTTGAAACCGGCGAACCTTCCGCGCCTGGCTGAGATTGGGGTCAACCGCACGGTTTTTCTTTTCACCCTGGCGGTTTCCGTCCTCACCGGCCTGGTCTTTGGGGTGGTGCCCGCATTGCAGGTCTCGAAGATGGATCTGAATGAAGGCTTAAAGGAAAGTAGTCGTGGCGGATCGGATGCACCGCGCCGCCAACGGATGCGCGCACTTCTGGTAATTTCCGAGGTCGCGCTTTCTCTCGTTCTTCTCGTCCGCGCCGGATTGATGATCCGAAGCTTCTCGCGCTTGCTCGCGGTCGATCCCGGTTTTAAGGCCGACCATGTCCTGACCGCATTTGTCTCTTTGCCGGTCTCGAAATATTCGAAACGGGAAGAGCAGACCGCCTTCTTCGACCATCTGCTCGAACGGTTACGTAACGTCCCCGGCGTCTCCGCCGCCGGCGTTGTTACCGACATTCCGCTCTACGGCGGCAGCTCGACCGGCTTCGATGTCGAAGGACATCCCGAAGCCGCACCAGGAACACGGCCCATGACCGACTACCGGCTGATCAATTCGGATTACTTCTCCGCGATGGGAATGAAGCTCGTGAGAGGCCGCGCCTTTTCGCGCTACGACAACGAGACCGGGCCTGGGGTTGTCATCATCAATGAAACGATGGCAGCGCGCTATTTCGCCGGAGAAGACCCGATCGGAAGACACCTCGACTTGAGCGGCAATCCGAAAGACTTGCGCGAGATCGTCGGCGTGGTGGGGGACGTGCGCAGTTACGGCCTCGATGCCGAGGTGAAGCCGGAAGTTTATGTGCCGTTTCTGCAAAGCGCGCCCGATTACCTCTCGGGAGTCGTTTCCGCCATGACCATCGTGGTGCGCTCGGCCGTTGAACCGACCGCGCTCGCGACCGCGTTGCGCGAACAGGTCCAGGCGCTGGATAAGGACCAGCCGGTCTCCCAGATCAGGACCATGGAATGGTATCTCGCCGATTCCATGGCGCAGCGGCGTTTCAATATGTTTCTGCTCGGTGCCTTCGCCGGGCTCGCGCTCGTCCTCGCGGCCGTTGGCATCTATGGCGTCATCGCCTACACCGTCACGCAGCGGACCCACGAGATGGGAATCCGGATCGCGCTCGGCGCGAAGGGTGGCGATATCCTCCGGCTCGTCTTTGGCAACGCCATGGCGACAACCCTCACTGGCATCGCGCTTGGACTCGGCGCCGCCTTCGCGCTGACCCGGCTTTTGCGGAGCCTTCTTTATCAAGTCAGTCCCACCGATCCGGTTGTTTTCGCCGCGATTCCTTTGTTGCTGCTGAGCGTCGCCGTGATTGCGACTTACCTCCCCGCGCGACGTGCCATGAAAGTCGATCCCATCACTGCGCTACGAGAACCATGAAACTCTTTGGCATCCCGGCGCGCCGCGCCGCCAAGCTCAATCCGCTGGTCGCACTTAATCGCGGCTAACTGTTATGGCGACGCTACTCCAAGATATTCGTTACGGACTTAGAATGCTTCTCAAGCATAAGGGCTTTACCGCGGTAGCCGTGATAGCTCTGGGTCTCGGGATTGGAGCTAACACAGCTATCTTCACTCTGGTAAACGGCGTCTTGCTTCGGCCGCTCGCTTATCCGCAGCCGGACCAGATCGTTTACTTCGAAGGAAAAAATCCGCCGCAAGGAATCACCGACAGCAACGTCTCCTTCCCCGATTACCTCGACTGGTCGAAACTCGACGCCTTCTCATGCCTGGCAAACTTTTACACCGCGAGCGCCACCTTTTCCGCGCCGAACAGCGAACCGGAGCGGGTGCCGCGCGCTGGCGTGAGCAGTAGTTTCTTCTCCGTGCTTGGAGTCCAGCCGGCAATCGGCCGCGCTTTCCTTGGCGAAGAAGACCAGGCCAAGAAGGAGATCGTTCTGCTTCTGAGCGATGGCTTGTGGAAACGGCGCTTTGGTTCCGATCCGAAAATCATCGGCACGCAGGTCGTGATCAACAGCCTCCCTCGGACTGTGGTCGGTATTATGCCGGCGGCATTCGATTTTCCCGAGGGCACACAAGTCTGGTTCAGCTCGCCGATCGATCCACAGGAGGAACCGCGCGACAATCGCTCCTTTTCGGTGATTGGCCGCCTCAAACCCGGCGTCCCGCTCCCACAGGCGCAATCGCAGATCAGCACGATCAACGCGCAACTTGCAAAAGCGTATCCCGACACTAACACCGGCTGGGACGCGAACCTCGCGCTGTTACAGGAGCGTCTCGTCAGATCCGTTCGCCCATCTTTGCTCGTGCTTCTCGGCGCGGTCGCCCTTGTCCTTCTCATTGCCTGCGCGAATGTCGCGAACCTCCTCCTCGCCCGCGCCGCGTCGCGCGAAAAGGAAGTGGCGATCCGCACCGCGCTCGGCGCGAGCCGGACGCGAATCATCCGCCAAATGCTAACGGAGAGTCTGCTGCTCTCAATCATCGGCGGCGTGCTCGGCTTGCTCTTGAGCGTCTGGCTCACTGATCTCCTGATCTCTCTGAATCCGCCCGATAGCCCACGCTTTGGCGAAGTGAGTCTCGACTACCGCGTGCTTGCTTTCACCATCATGATTTCAGGCCTGACCGGACTTGTCTTCGGTCTCGTCCCGGCGTTGCAAGCTTCCAAGCTGGACGTGAGCGGATCCTTGAAACAAGGCGGCCGCACTAGCGAAGGCACTCGCCGCACGAGCGCGCGCAGCCTTCTGCTCATCGGTGAAGTGGCGCTCTCGCTTATGCTTCTGGTCGGCGCCGGATTGCTTATCAAAAGCTTCCTCCGTCTCCAGGAGGTGAAACCTGGTTTCAATCCGCAGAATGTTCTGACTACCTCCATCTCGCTCCCCGGCGCGAAGTACAAAGAGAAGCCGCAACGTGCCCAATTCTACCGCACTCTGATCGAGCGGTTAAAGGCATTGCCTGGAGTCCAGGCGGTCGGCGCGGGCGTGAATCTTCCATTCCGCGCCAGCGGCTACGGAATCGGCCGCGCTTATGTTCCGGAGGGCCGTCCGATGACCACGGAGGAATCACGGAACGCCAGTTTCTCCGCCACTACCCCGGAATATTTCCAGGCTCTCCAGATTCCGCTCATCGCCGGCCGGGGCTTCACCGATCGCGACACCGAGGAAGCGCCCAAAGTAATCCTGATCAACAAGGCGATGGCGATCCAGTCGTTCGGTTCGCCCGAAGCCGCGCTCGGCAAGCGTGTCACGATTTGGCGCGACGAAAAATTTCTGCGCGAAGTAGTCGGCGTGGTCGGCGATACCAAGGGGGACTCCCTGGATCGCGATGCGGGCGCGCAGATGTATGTCCCGCATGCGCAGGACGCCGCCTGGAGTTTTATGACGCTGGTGATTCGCACCGCCGGTGATCCCGCATCGCTGGCGCCCGCCGTTCGACGCGAGGTGTTGAGCATCGATAAAGACCAGCCGATCTACAACGTCCGGACAATGGAAGACGTGGTTGCCCAGTCGATGGGAACGCGCCGCGCGTCGACCTTGCTCTTTACTGTTTTCGCCGGAGCTGCGCTGATTCTGGCCGCGGTTGGGATTTACGGCGTGATGGCTTATTCAGTAACGCAGCGCACTCAGGAGATCGGCATCCGCATGGCGCTCGGCGCGCAGGCCGGTGATGTTTTGAGAATGGTTGTCAGGCAAGGGATGGTTCTCACTCTCATCGGTGTCGCGGTGGGAGTGGCCGGCGCCTTGGGACTCGCGAAGGTCATCTCAAGTTTGTTGTTCGGAGTTCCTGCTACCGATCTCGCCACTTTTCTCGGGATTCCTCTCTTGTTGATCCTTGTTGCTCTGATTGCTTGTTACTTGCCAGCACGACGCGCGGCCCGGCTCGATCCGATCAAAGCCCTCGCTTCCGAATGAATACTCTCCTTCAAGATCTCCGTTACGGATTGCGCATGCTTCTCAAGAACAAAGGCTTTACCGCTATCGCCGTCCTTGCGCTCGCTCTCGGTATCGGCGCGAACACCGCGATCTTTAGCCTGGTAAACGGCGTGCTCCTCCGGCCGCTGCCATTTCCGGCCGCCGAACGCATCATCTCCATCGAAGGAAAAAATCCTGCGGCGGCGGGCATTACCGAAAGCAACATCTCGTTTCTCGACTTTACGGATTGGTCGCAACAAACCGATCTCTTCGCGAGCACCGCCGCCTACTGGACCGGTACCGCCAACTTTGGCGCCGATGGGGCGGAGCCGGAACGCGTGCCGCGCGCCGGGGTGACGACCGGGTTCTTCTCTGTGCTCGGGGTCCAGCCTGTTCTCGGACGAACGTTCGTTCCCGAAGACGACAAAGGGTGGCCGCAAAGCGTCGCGATCATCAGCCACGGATTGTGGAAGCGCCGCTTCGGATCTGATCCGGCCATCGTCGGGAAACAGGTCCAGATGAGCTCAAGATCCCTCACGATCCTCGGCGTGATGCCCTCGGGGTTTGAATACCCGGAGCAAACCCAAGTTTGGGTGCCGACCGCGGTCAATCTCTCGGATGAACCGCGCGATAACCGCGTGTGGTCGGCGATCGCACGTTTGAATGCCGGTATCGATCTGACGCAGGCGCAAACTCGTCTCAGCGCAATTAATGCGCAGCTCGCCAAGCAGTTTCCCGAAACGAACAAAGGTTGGGACGTGTCCCTTTCGACGCTCCACGAACGGCTCGTGCGGGAAGTGAAGCCATCCCTCCTCGCCCTCCTCGGCGCCGTCGGATTCGTGCTCCTGATTGCCTGCGCGAACGTGGCCAATCTCCTCCTCGCCCGCAGCGCCGCGCGGCAAAAGGAAATTGCAATCCGGGCCGCGATGGGCGCGAGCCGCACGCGCGTTCTGCGGCAGATGCTGACGGAGAGCGTTCTTCTCTCGGCGATCGGCGGGGTGGCGGGACTCGTCCTCAGTATTTGGTTAACCGATTTGCTGATGTCGATGTTGCCCGAAGGCGCACCGCGGCTCGAACAGATCGGGATCGATTATCGCGTCCTGACGTTCGCTCTCGGCGTCTCGGCGCTTACCGGCATTCTCTTCGGTATCGTCCCCGCGCTTCAAGCCTCGAAGCTCGACGTCACCAGCGCATTGAAAGAAGGCGGACGCGGCGGCGAAGGTCATCGCCGCACCAGCGCGCGCAGCCTCCTATTGATCGGTGAGGTCGCCCTTTCGCTCATGCTGCTGGTCGGCGCTGGATTGCTCATCAAGAGTTTTCTCCGTCTCCAGGAGGTGCGCCCCGGCTTCAATTCGCACAACGTTCTCATCGCCAACCTGTCGTTGCAGGGTCCGAAATACAAAGATGATCAGCAGTGCGTGGAATTTTTCCGGCAACTGACAGAACGGCTGGAAGCGGCGCCGGGCGTGCAAGCGGCGGGAGGCAGCGTCAATCTTCCGCTCGACGCGAGTGGTTATGCGATTGGACGCGGGTTTATTCCGGAAGGCCGGCCGCCCACGGTGGATGAATCGAAAGACGCGATGTTCTCCACCATCACGGGCGATTATTTTCGCGCGCTCCAAATTCCGTTGCTTTCCGGACGCACCTTCGAACCTCGCGACAATGCTGACGGACCGAAGGTGGTAATCATCAACGAAACCACCGCGAAGCGTCATTTCGGTTCGCCCGCAGCCGCGATCGGCAAACGCCTCAGCATCTGGTCTGCATTCCGAGGTCAGAGGCGCGATGAGAAATTCATGCGCGAAATCGTCGGGGTGGTTGGCGACACGAAGACGGGTTCTCTAACCGGTGAGGGGGGCATGCAAATTTATGTTCCGCATGCCCAGGACGCTCATTGGAATTTCATGGGGCTCGTGATTCGGACTGCCGGCGACCCGGCCGCCTTCACACCGACTTTGCGGCGCGAAGTGCAGGCGCTCGACAAGGACCAGCCGATCTACAACGTCCGCACGATGGACGACGCGGTGATGAACTCGTTAGGCACGCGGCGTGTCTCGATGCAGCTGTTCGCGGTCTTTGCCTGCGCGGCGTTGCTCCTCGCCGCGCTCGGTATTTATGGCGTCATGGCCTACTCCGTCACGCAACGGACCCAGGAAATCGGAATCCGGATGGCGCTCGGCGCCCAAAAATCCGACGTGCTTGGACTCGTCATTCGGCAGGGCATGACCCTGACCTTGATAGGCGTTGCCGTAGGCGTGGCCGGCGCATTTGCTGGGGCTCATGTCATCTCGAGTTTATTGTTCGGTGTTCCTGCCACCGACTCGGTTACCTTTATCGGGGTAACACTCCTGCTTACCCTGGTTTCATTGATTGCCTGTTATCTTCCGGCGCGGCGCGCGGCGCGGCTAGATCCAACTATAGCGCTTACCCAAGGCTAACCCTTATGTCAATGATCCAACTTAAACACGTCGAGCGCTTCTACCCCCTTGCCAAAGGCAAATTCTTTTACGTCCTGCGCGACATCAATCTCGAAGTCGAGGAAGGTGACTTCGTTTCGGTGATGGGTCCTTCCGGCGCCGGTAAGTCTTCGCTCCTCCATGTGCTGGGAATGCACGACCACGCCTGGACGGGTGAATACTTCTTCGAGGACGCGCCGGTCCATACCTTGAAGCCCAAGGAACGGGGCACACTGCGAAATGAAAAGATAGGTTTTGTTTTCCAGAACTATCATCTCCTGGACGATCTCACCGTTTACGAAAACCTGGACATCCCGCTCTCCTACCGGCACGTCGGCAAACCGGAGCGTGCTTCCATTGTTTGCGACACGCTGGATCGCTTTCACATCGTGGGGAAGAAAGACCTATACCCACGGCAGCTTTCCGGCGGCCAGCAACAACTGGTCAGCATTGCCCGGGCGATGATCGCGAATCCAAAACTGATCCTGGCCGACGAGCCAACCGGCAACCTTCACTCGAGCCAGGGAGAGGAGATCATGGAAATGTTCAAAGCGTTGAACGCCGGGGGGGCGACCATCATCCAGGTCACGCATTCCGACGTTAACGCCGCCTACGGAAACCGGATCATTCAGCTTCGCGACGGGTTCGTCGTATGAAGCTCCAAGCTTGGTGCTCGGAATTTGGAGCTTCCTTATGATTACTGACCTCAAATACGCCCTGCGAATGCTGGTTAAGTCGCCAACGTTCGCCATCATCGCTGTTCTTACTCTCGCGCTCGGCATAGGAGCTAACAGCGCCATCTTTAGCGTCATCGATACCATGTTGCTTCGGCCTTTGCCCTTCAAAGATCCGGACCAAATCGTCATGGCGTGGGGACGTTATGCCAATGACAGCGGGACAGTTCGCGG
Organism: Verrucomicrobiota bacterium; assembly: GCA_041167565.1. GTDB lineage: Bacteria > Verrucomicrobiota > Verrucomicrobiia > Chthoniobacterales > UBA10450 > AV80. Next base: position 8,930 of record JBEEHU010000039.1, read on the forward strand.
CAACGTCCATTCTTTCCCCGATTACGTCGATCTCCGCGACCAAAGTCAGAGCTTTTCCGCCATGGCGGCTTACACGCGAACTGGAGGGACGCTGGCGCAAGGCGAAGACGCGCAATTTCTCGAGGGGGTCGCCATCACGCCGGAGATTTCTGACGTGCTCGGAGTGCCACCGCTCCTGGGTCGCGGTTTTACGCAGGAGGAAGCGAAGGACCAGGGGATACGTGTCGTTGTCTTGACCTATCCGCTTTGGCAACGCGCTTTTGGCGGCGACCCAAAAGTTCTCGGACAAGCAGTAACACTATCCGGCCGCAGCTACACTGTAGTCGGCGTGATGCCCGCGGGCTGGAAGTTCCCGGTGGAGGACGAGGCGATAGACTACGTTGTTCCGTTGCAGTACCTGGTCGCGTCGGCGTTAACCAATCGCGGATCGCATTTTCTCAGCGTAGTCGGCCGCTTGAAGCCCGGAGTCCACGAACGACAGGCTGAAGCGGAGCTGAGCGCGATTGCGGGACGGCTTTCGAAGCAGTATCCCGATACGAACCTTAATTTTACCGGCGTGGCCGTCGTTAAGTTGCATACCGATGTGGTAGGCGATGTCCGTCCGGCCTTGTTCATCCTGGTAGGTGCAGTGGCGCTCGTGCTTCTCATTGCCTGCGCGAATGTGGCGAATCTTCTTCTGGCACGCGCTGCGTCGCGGAGCCGTGAGATCGCGATCCGCACTGCGCTGGGTGCGAGCCGCCTTCGCGTTATTCGGCAATTACTTTGCGAAAGCCTCTTGCTGGCGTTGATGGGTGGAACCGCCGGCTTGTTGTTAGCGTGGTGGGGCGTGGACCTCCTTGGCGCGGCCGGTCCGCAAGGTCTTCCCCACATCGCGCAGATCAAAGTTAACTTCACCGTTTGCGCCTTTACCTTTGTTCTCGCGATAGGCAGCACCATGCTCTTCGGCCTGGTTCCGGCGCTCCAGGTTTCTCGGCCAAGTGTAAATGAGTCTCTCCAACAAGGTGCCAAAGGCTCGACTGGCGGCATCCACACCAATCGTCTCCGTGCCTTCCTCGTCGTCTCTCAGGTTTCACTATCCCTTCTCCTCCTGGCCGGCGCGGGTTTGCTGATCAAGAGCTTCTTTAATCTGCGCGCGACAAACCCGGGCTTTGATCCGCAACGGCTCATGACCATGTCCCTAACTTTGCCTCGTGTGCGATATCCCGAGCTTGATCAACAGATTCGAACCCACGATGCCATCATGGAAAAAATCTTGGCGATCCCCGGTGTGGAGTCGGCTGGCGGAGCACAACCACTGCCATTAGCCGGGAACATCAACAATCTATCCTTCATGGTAAGTGGTGCGGCGCCACTGCCGTTAGGCAACCATCCCGGCGGCGGTTATCTCATCGTTAAACCCGACTACTTCAAGGCGATGAAAATTCCCGTGCTCCAAGGGCGCGCCTTTACCCGCGCGGACACGAAAGACTCGCCCCTGGTGGTGATGATTAACGAGGCCTTTGTGCGCAAACATTTCCCGGATCGCAACCCGATCGGCCAGCAAGTGATGATCGATCGCGGTGAAGGCAAAGCGCCACCGTGCGAGGTGGTCGGCGTCGCAGGCAATTCGCGGCACGATTCGCTGGCCGCTCTGCCGGGACCGGAAATGTATGTGCCGTTCCCACAGGACCCGACTCGAAGTCTCGATGTCGTCATTCGCGTCTCTTCGACTAGCCTGGTCGGTCTGCAAGCCGACGTGAAGCGGGCCGTTCACGAAGTCGACAAGGATTTGTTTGTGCCGGTGCTTAAGCCAATGACGACCTTGGTTTCGACCCAGCTCGCGCAACCCCGCTTCAACATGATGTTGCTCGCGGTGTTTGCCGGCGTGGCCATGATCCTTGCAGCGATCGGCATTTATGGAGTGATTGCTTACAGCGTAACTCAAAGGACGCGCGAGATCGGGATTCGCATGGCGCTCGGAGCCCAGCGCACTCAGATGCTAGGGATGGTGCTGCGGCAAAGTATTACGCTGGTAGTGATAGGGATTACCATCGGGGTCCTCGTAGCTCTCGCTGGCACTCGCGTTATGGCGACATTGCTCTATGGCGTAGGAGCCAATGATGTATCGATCTACGCGATTGTCATTGTGCTATTGGGAGGCGCGGCGTTGCTCGCCAGTTACATTCCCGCGCGCCGCGCCATGAAAGTCGATCCGATGGTGGCGCTGCGATATGAGTAGCGCGAATGACGAAGCACGAATGACGAATGTCGAAATAATGACGAAGCCCGAAATGGGGCATTGGCGGCTTCGTTCGTCATTTGTCATTCGATTATTCCTTCGTCATTCGTCATTCGGAGTTCGTCATTCTCCCTATGCTCGCTGACTTCAAATTCGCGCTGCGTTCGTTAGGCAACACTCCGGCCTTCACCGCGATTGCCATCGCCACCCTGGCCCTCGGCATCGGTGCTTCGACCGCGATCTTCAGCGTGCTCGACGCGGTTCTGCTGCGACCGCTGCCGTATCCGCAACAGGAGCGAATCGTCGCCCTCCGTGAGCTCGACGAGAAAGGCCGGGGAATGGCATTCGCCGAACCGAACTTCGACGATCTGCGGGCGCGCAGCCGCAGCTTCGCAGCGCTTGCTAAATACAGCGAGGGCACCGAAGCGATAGCCGGCGGAAGCGAGCCGGTGCGCACAAACATCTCCGCAGTCTCGGAGGATTTCTTCCGGGTGCTCGGCGTAGCGCCGGTTGTTGGCCGGCTCTTCTCCGCGCAGTCGGGAATTGAAGGCGAGGAAGTTGCGGTCGTCAGCTACGGGTTCTGGAAACGATTGCTCGCGGGCCGTCCGAACCTGGAAGGCACGACTCTTCGTTGCGCGGGCCGCAGTTTTTCCGTAGTCGGTGTCCTGCCGCCGGACACAGGCTTTCCGCCGGAGGTCGATGTATGGCTCCCCTCGACAATTTATCCGCCGAATCCCTCGCGCACCGCACACAACTGGCGCGCCCTCGGACGGCTGCGTGACGGCGTCTCGCCCGGGCAGGCGCGCGCGGAGATTGCGGCCATCGGGCAGCAGTTGAAACGCGAACACGGGCCGAACACCGATGCCGAAAGTTTTGTCATGACGCCGCTGCGCGAACGGATGGTGAAGGATATTCGCGGAGTCCTCTGGGTGCTCTGCGGCGCTGTCGGGCTCCTGCTCGTGATCGCTTGTTCGAATGTCACCAACCTGCTGCTTGTCAGGGCAACGGCCCGGCGCAAAGAGATAGCCTTGCGCGCGGCGCTGGGCGCGTCGCGCTGGAGATTGGCCCGTCAATTCCTGGTCGAGACGGTCCTGCTCACGCTTTGCGCGGGAACGCTCGGAGTGCTCGTGGCGTTTTGGGGAGTCGATTTGGTCGTCGGGTTTTATCGCGGCAACCTTCCGCGCGTCGGGCAGATCGGAGTCAATTTTTCCGTGCTCATCTTTTCGCTCGTCGTCTCGTTAGGCGTCGGGCTCGTCCTCGGTCTGGTGCCTGCGTTGAACGTCTCGCAGCGGCAATTGCAGGATGCGCTCCAGGACGCGGGGCGCGGGACGTCGAGCGGTCGCTCGACTTCGCGGGTGCGCAATTTTCTCATCGTCGCGCAAGTGGCGTTGACCCTGTGTTTGCTCGTGGGCGCCGGCCTGCTGGGCCGGAGTTTCCTGCGCTTGCTGGAGGTGAATCCCGGCTTTCAACCGGAGAGCGCGGTCGCGATGAGCATCTCGCAGCCGGACGCGGAAACGCCGGCCGATCGGCGTCGGCTCGCGCAAATGTATCAGCAGTTACTAGAGCGCCTGGGCGGCCTGCCAGGCGTGCTCGCGGTCGGCGGAATCAACGTATTGCCGATCAGCGGCGACAACCTAAACGGCACTTTCATCCTGGAAGAAAGCGGGAAAACGGTCGCGACGTTCGACGAGTTAAACGCACAATATGCCGCGCTGAGGGGGACAAAGAGACTGGCGAATGCGGAATTCC
>JBEEHU010000040.1:0-45408 GCA_041167565.1 Verrucomicrobiota bacterium
AGAGCAGGCCCGGCTGCTCGATGACGCGGTCGAGAAAAAGGTGCCGGCCGGACTTCTCGAAAAGATCCCGGCGTTCCCCGCTGATGCAAAAATCGCCACCCGCAAGGCGGGAAGCGAAGTCCTCCAGCCGATCGCAAAGGAAATGCCGTTCCTCACCAGCGGGAGCGCCGACCTTCATGGCTCGACCTTGAATTACATCGAAGGCGCCGGCGATTTTACCCGCGACAACCACTCGGGGCGGAACATCCATTTCGGCATCCGAGAACACGGCATGTGCGCAATCATGAATGGGATCGGCTATCACGGAGTCTTCCGCGCATCGGGCGCGACCTTTCTGGTCTTCGCGGATTACTGCCGGCCGTCGATCCGCCTCGCCGCGCTCTCCAGGCTGCCGAACATTTACATCTTCACGCACGATTCAATCGGTGTTGGCGAAGATGGCCCCACGCATGAGCCGGTCGAGACCGTCAGTGGTCTGCGCGTCATTCCGCAACTCGATGTCATCCGGCCGGCTGATCCCGAGGAAACGGCGGGAGCGTTTATCGCGGCGACGCAACGGATCGATGGTCCCACCTTGCTTGCGCTGACGCGTCAGGCTGTTCCGATGATGGCTGAACTCGATGTGAAAACCCGGCGGGAAGGCGTCGCGCGCGGCGGTTACATTGCGAAACGCGAGAGCGGGAAACTCGAATTGATTTTGTTGTCCTGCGGGAGCGAACTCCAGCACGCGATGGCGGCGGCGAAGGAACTCGGGGAAGGAACGCGTGTCGTCTCCATGCCGTGCTTCGAACGCTTCGAGCGTGAGTCAGACGAATATCGCGAAGAGGTTTTGCCGAAATCGTGCCGGCGCCGGGTGGCGATTGAAGCGGGGGTCCCGCATCTTTGGTATCAGTATGTCGGTCTCGAAGGAAAGGTGGTCGCGCTGCACCGTTTCGGGATGAGCGGCCCGGGAGATCAGGTAATGAAGGAATTCGGAATAGATGCGGCGCACGTTATCGAAGCGGCGAAATCGCTGTAACTCTTTTGTAGCCGCGTCGCTGTGCGACGCGTGAGATCGGCGTCCAATTCTTGCCAAGCGATCCCCCACGTCGCCCACAGGGCGACGGCTACAGAAAAGCGTGAATTGGCGGGCTAATTCGGCTCGCTCACATTCCGCGCCCGATCCTCGAAGCGCGTGAATTCCTTCAAGAACGTGAGCGCGATTTCGCCGACCGGTCCGTTGCGTTGCTTCGCAATGATCAACTCGGCTTCACCCGCTTTCTCCGCGCGGGCGTCTTCGTCCTCCTCGTAGATCTCCGGCCTAACGAGCAATCCAACCAGATCGGCGTCCTGTTCGATCGAGCCGGACTCTCGCAGATCGCTTAGGCGCGGTTTGCCGCCCGTGCGCGCTTCCGGCTGCCGGTTCAACTGCGCCAGCACGAGCACCGGGACCTTCAACTCCTTCGCCAGGCCCTTTAAACCCGCGGAGATTTCAGAGATTTCGAGCTGCCGATTGTCCTGCGCACGCCGGGTGGTCGAACGCAGCAACTGCAAATAATCGACCACGATCAGCTTGATATCTTTTTGCGCTTTGAGCCGCCGCGCTTTGGCGCGCAGCTCGAGAATGCTCAGGCTCGCCGTGTCATCGATGAAGATTTGCGCTTCGGCCAGCTTCGATGCGGCCGCGGTCAGGCTCGGGAAATCGCGTTCGGCTAAAAAACCGTCGCGGACCTTTTGCAGATTCACCCGCGCCCGCGAACAAAGCAGCCGTTGCACGAGCTGCTGGCTGCTCATCTCCAAACTGAAAACGGCGACCGGCAGTTTTTCGTTGATCGCCACATGCTCGGCGATGTTCATCGCCAGCGCCGTCTTACCCATGCTGGGCCGCGCCGCGATCACGATCATTTCCGACTCGTGCAATCCATTCGTCATCCGATCCAGCTCCGCGAAGCCGGTGGAAATGCCGGTAATTCCGCCGCGGCGTTCGTAGAGTTGTTCGATCGCCTCGATCGCCTCCATCACCTGGTCCTTCATGGAAAGCTGGTGGTCTTTGAAGCGCGTTTGGCTGATCGAGAAAATCTCGTGCTCTACTTCGTCAAGAAGTGGATCAACTTGGTCTTGCTCGTCATAAGCACGTTGGGTTGAAACTGTGCAAACCACGATTATCTGTCGAAGCACATACTTCTCGCGGACGATTTCTAAGTAATACCGAATATTCGCGGAGCTCGGGACGAACGTAAACAGGTGCGTCACGAAAGCTGCACCTCCGATTTGCTCGAGCAAATTTCGATCGCGCAGGTATTGCGTGAAAGTAATGAGATCGATTGCTTTCTGGTCGTTCCACATTTCAACCAGCGCCTGGTAAATCGTGGTGTGGGTAGGGGCGAAGAAATAGGTTTCATTAATCCGTTCAACACATTCCGGGATCACCTCCTTCGGTGAAATGAGCATCGAGCCGAGAACCCCGTACTCGGCATCTAAACTATGCGGAGGGGATCGATGTGGATCGAATTGTGAATAAGGACCGTTTCGTTGGGAGTAACCCGATCCTTTTGATTCAGCTGCTTTGTCGCGTTTCCGACTGTCAGTCGGTTTTTGCGTGGTGGCTGCCGGGCCATCGGCAGCCATACTCATCGAAAGTTGTTACCCACCGTGAGGATCTCCCATTATGTACACTGGCCGTTCCTCGAATTCGTGAGTTCCAAAAACCTGCACCTTTTTTTTGTAAATCTCGATACAAAACCAACCATCGTGGAGATACGTACGCACCGTCGATACATCTTCTATTTCACGAATATCTGTGTACGGGAGATCGTTCAAGTCTGGGGTTGACGTGATTAAGGCTTCTTTCTGAACGGTCTGGATTTTTCCGTGACCTCGCCAGCCGCCTCGGGCGCCGGCGCTTCTTCTTTCGCGGGTTTGACCTGGAAAACAAATTTCGCGGTGACTTCGTGGTGCAACTTGATCGGCACTTCGTGTTCGCCCGTGCTCTTGATCGGATGCTCGAGCACGATGCGATGACGATCGATCTCGTTGCCGAGCTCGTTCTTCAAGCGCTTCACGAGATCCTGCGCCGTGATCGATCCGAACGCTTTCCCGGTCTCGCCGGTTTCGAGGGTGAAGGCGACCTTGAGTTTCCCGATTCGGCGCGAGAGTTCTTCCGCCTCGTTCAATTCCCCGGCTTCGCGGGCAGCGCGTTTCGCCTTCAGATTATCGAGCTGCCGAAGCGAGCGTTTCGTCACTTCGTAAGCTTTGCCCTGCGGCAAGAGAAAATTGCGCGCGTAGCCGCGACGCACCTTCACGACATCCGCCTCGGCGCCGAGACCGGGGATGTTTTCGGTAAGAATAATTTCAGTCGAGGGCATCGTCTCTGGGTCGCGCGTCCGGGAAAATTTGCGAACGCGGAGTCGTATAGAAGCAGCGAGCGGCGAGTCTGTCAACGCGCGAGGAAAAATTAAACCATGCCGAGCTTCATCCGCCCGGCTTCGCTGATCATGTTCTGGTTCCATGGCGGATCCCAGACGAGCTGAACGTCGGCTTCATCCACTCCGTCGATCGTTAGAATCTTGCTTTGCGCGTCGTGCGCGATCGCGGGGCCCATCCCGCAGCCGGGCGCGGTGAGCGTCATCTTCACGTCCACCTTTACGCCGCCTTCGGGGCGTTTCGTGAGCTGGCAATCGTAAACCAATCCGAGATCAACAATGTTAACGGGAATTTCCGGATCGAAACACTGGCGCAGTTGGTTCCAGACCGCTTTTTCGTCGACTTCGCCGATGAAAGGTTCCGCGGGTTTTTCGGCGCCGTTGGTTGAAGCCGGCTTTTCGAGACCGAGCGCATCCAGATCTTTCTCGGCCACACGCGCCAGGCCTTGATAAGTGGCGATCGTGTAGCTGCCGCCCAGGGTTTGGGTGATCACGCCCGGAGTGCCGGCCGGGAGGGTGGTCTTATTTCCGCTCGGGATCTGGATCGCTTCCAGGTCGCGGCTCAAAGTGAATTCGGTATTTTCGTGCATGATTTTCGGATCCTACTTTTTAATTACAATCTTCATCTTGCGCCCGGTCTCCTGACCCGCGTTGAGTTGGCTCAACAGAGTCGGCCCGCTCGCAATCGTAGGCGCCTGTTCGCCGCTCAAAGCGGAGCGTAACGCGCCCTCTACCAATTGCGCGCAATGGATCTTCACCGGCGGCAACGGGCCCAATGGCGCGGCCAGCTCTTCGCCGGACATCGCTTGCGCTTCCGCCACGGTTTTTCCCGCGAGCATTTCCGTCGCTACACTGGCCACCGCGATCGCTGTCTGGCAACCGAACGTCTGGAAAGTCGCGCGATCGATCACTTTGCGGCCGCCTTCCTCCTTGAACTTCACCCACATCCGCAACATGTCGCCGCAATCCGCGCTGCCGACCGTGCCGATCGCATCGGCGTCCTTCATCTCACCCAGATTCCGCGGATTTTTTACCGCCTCCTCGATTCGATTTTGCAAATCGTCGTTCATGTTTGTTCGACGTGATAGCGCGGCAACTTCGGATCCACTTCCGCGCTCCAGGCGTCGATGCCGCCACGCAGGCTTTTCACGTTCTCGAATCCGTGTCCTTGAAAATAAGCCGCCGCGTCCATGCTCCGCGCGCCGGTGTGATCATAAACGACAAACAGATTTGTTCTCGAACCGTTGCTCAAAATCTCCTGCATCAACTCCTGGGTGAAAAGGTGGGCGCCGGGCAGCTTCACCGCTTCAAATTCCTCCCGGGTGCGGACATCGAGCAGATAGATCGCTTCGCCGCCGGCAATCCGCTCCGATAGGTCGCGAGGCTCAATTTGCATCGCGAGATCCGCCTCATGACCCGTAGTAATGTGTTCGATGACCTCATCGACATTGAGGTTTTCGTTTCGCGCACACACGCCGGCCAGGGTCTCTTCCGGGCTGAACCCGCAACTGGCACAGCCGCCAATGTGATACTTGCGAAAGAGTGCACGCTGAGCACCCGGGAGCTGCACGAGCAATTCCTTCATCGTCATGTTGGGATCGATTAACGTTACCATTCTCGGTCAAACGTAATTCCCACGAGCGGCGTGGCAAGCGATGTCTGGGGAGCGCACGCTTATAGCGTGCTGGTTTCGGCATTCTGCCGAAACAATCTTAAAAGTTCGCGACGACAAAATGTCGTCGCCAGCACGCTGCAAGCGTGCGCTCCCCGGAATCAGAGCTTCGCCGGATCGCCCAACAGCTCGACGATCCGCTTCAGCAATCGCCCGGCCCCTCCACCATCCAGGCTGCGATGATCGAAGCTCAGCGTCACCTGTGCTTCGGTGCGCGGAATGAATTCGCCTTTGCCCTCGTCCCACGCCGGAACTTTCTTCCCCATCCCGAGCCCCAGCAACAGCGTCTGATCCGGCAACGGAATCGGCGTTCCCCATTCCAATCCGAAGCTGCCGAAGTTCGAAATGGAAGCAATTCCACCCGAAGTCATATCTCCAGTGAGCCGACGCCGCCGCGCGAGATCGACCAGTTCCGAATAATGACTCGTTAGGTCAGAAAGCGAAGTTTTATCGGCGTTCCGAAGCACAGGAACCATGATGCCGTCCTGCGCTTCGACCGCGACGCCAATGTCGATCGCTTCGGAGCGAATCGCGCGTCCGCCAATGAGACGCGCGGCGGCGTTTGGCTGCTCCGCGAGTGCGAGCGCGAGAGCGCGCAGCGCGTAGAGGGCGGGCCCCGGCTTCGGATCACGCTTCGCCCGGTCCTGCAACACGGGATCGAGACAAACCGAAACGCCAACCGTGGCGAGTGGCCGCGTCCAACTGCGCCGCATCGCATCTGCTACGCCGGTGCGGATCGCGCTCGGTTTTTCCACCGGCTTCCCTTCGATTCCGCCGAGGAACTTCTCGAGATCTTTAACCGTAACGCGACCTGCGTTGCCGCTGCCCGCAATCCCAGCAAGATCCGCCTGGGTCAATTGCAGCTCAGCCATGCGCGCGCGAACTCGCGGCGAAAGATAACCCGCGCCTTTTGTTCCCGCTGGAACGGGCAGCACGCCAGCTTGATCGACCTGGAAATGCGAACCGGCTGCCACAGGCGGCAGTCCTGCTTCGTCGATTTGGAAATGCGAGCCGCTGCCGTCTTGCGTGCGCACAGCTTTCGCCGATTCCTCTTCGCGACCAGGAACTTCCTTGGCCACGTCGCCTTTCGGCGGCTGCGGCGCGCGTTTCTGAAAACGCGCGGCGTCCGCTTCGGTCGCTTCCACATATCCGAGCACCGCTCCGACGGCGTAGGTTCCTTTCACCTCCGCATCGATCTTCGCGATCTCCCCCGCGCACGGCGTCGTCACACCCATCACCGCCTTATCGGTCTCGACCTCGATGATCTCCTGGTCGACGACAACTTTGTCGCCCGGCTGAACCTTGATCGCGACGATCGTCGCTTCAGCCATCGATTCGCCGAGCTGCGGCATGGTGATTGGAATTTGTGGCATAAGATTATTCGGCGAGCACCTGGCGCACTTTCGCCGCGATCGTCTTCGCGTTCGGCCGATGCTCGCTCCAAAGATTCGGATGATACGGAATCGGGGTGTCCTTCGCGTTGATCCGCGCCGGTGCGGCGTCGAGAAGATGAAAACCTTCGGTCGTGACGCGCGCAATCACTTCCGCCGTCACGCCGCCCCATGGGAAAGCTTCGCCCACGCAAAGAAGGCGCCCGGTTCGCGCGACGGAAGCGAGCACCGTGTCGGTATCCAACGGCTTCACTGACCGCAAATCGACCACTTCGATCTCAACGCCTTCGGTGCTGAATTGCTGCGCAACGGCGAGCGCTTCATGCACCATCGCGCTGTTCGTGACGATGCTGAGGTCGCGGCCCGGCCTAACGATTCGTGCTTTCCCGATCGGCAATTTCTCCGTCGGGAGCGCGTCGGCCTTGAGATGGTAATAGAGATATTTGTGCTCGCAGTAAATGACCGGGTCGTCGATCGCGACCGCGTCGATCAACATCGTGTAGGCATCTTCGACCGTCGCCGGCGTGACCACGACCAGCCCTGGATAATGCGAGTAAATCCCTTCCATGCTCTGGCTGTGGAACGGACCGCTGCCTTTGGTTCCGCCTGACGGCAGGCGCACAGTGATGGGGCAGGGGGTTTGGGTGCGCCAGTATTGGGTGCCGGCGTTGTTGAGAATCTGATTGAGCGCAATGCTGGAGAAATCGGCGAACTGCATCTCGACGATCGGCCGCATTCCTTCCATCGCCGCGCCGATCGCCGTGCCGACCATCGCATCTTCGCTAATTGGCGTGTTCAGGACGCGGCCGGGAAATTGTTCCGCCAGGCCTTTTGTCGCTTTGAACGCACCGCCGAATTTTCCGGCGATGTCCTGGCCGTAGATAAAGACGCGGGGGTCATCGCGCAAAAGCTTCGTCTGCGCCTCGCGGATCGCTTCGAGGTAAGTAACGCTCACGGAATTTGGTCGACCAGTTCGCGCGTCGAGACCGCGCACCAATCTTCTTCGCTGCCGACCGGTGCGTCTTCCTGCTGCGCAGTCGCAACGGCCTCATCGACTTCGGCTGCGAGTTCGGCCCGCATTTGCTGCAAGCCCTCGCGATCCATGAGCTCGTGTTCGAGGATGAACTGCTCGGTGCGTGGCAGCGCATCCTGCGCGAACGGCTCGCGCCGAATGTCGTCGGTCACGTAGCTCGCATCATCATGTTCCCCGTGGCCGGCAAGGCGTAAAGTCGATGCGACGACGAGTTGCGGTGGACGACCAGCCCGCGCGCGCTTGACGGCGGCGCTGATCACTTCGAGGCACTGCGTCAGATCGGTGCCGTCAACCGAACTGCCTTCGTAGCCGTAACCTTTTGCGCGATCGACCAGATCCGCACAGGCGAACTGGCGGTCGTTAGGCGTGGAGTAGGCGTAATGATTGTTCGTCGCGACGATGACCAGTGGCACGTGCTCGACCGCCGCGATATTCATTCCTTCGTGCGTCGCCCCCGTTTGCATGCCGCCCTCGCCGATTGTCGTTAAGCCGATGAAACCTTTCTCGCCCTTCATCCGCTTGGCCATCAACTTGCCGACAACGACCGAAACCATGGCGCCGAGATGGCTGATCATCGCGAGCTGCCCCATCTTGGGGCAACCGCGATGGATATTCCCGTCGCGTCCTCGCATCGGACCCGATCGCGAGCCGAGATAAGTCCGCGCGACATCGACCAGCGGCTCGCCAAAGGCGGAACGTCCGGCCTGATCGCGAATGAGCGGCGCGAAGACGTCGCCCTTTTGCAAAAAGAGGCCGCACGCCACGCTGACCGCTTCCTGGCCTTTCCCGAGGTAAACACCGCCGGTGATCAGACCGCCGCGATAAAGACTGGCCAGCTTATCTTCGAAGATGCGCGTCTGGAGCATGATGCGGAATGCTTCGAGGTATTTCTCGTGCGGCGCTGTTTTTGAAGAGGAGGCGCCGCGTTCCGCGGTTTGAAGCATCTACGATTTAGCCATTGAGGGGAAAGCGGCGCAAAGTGTTTTTTGATTGTCATCCCGAGCCGCGCAGACGGCGAGGGACCCCACAATCGCACGAAGCACATTCGAGCAACCGCTTTCGCGAAGCGCGCAGATCGGCGTTGAGCGTCGTGGTTGGTGGCTTGGTGGCGTCAGAGAAGTTGAGAGGTCCTTCGGCGTCTGATGCGCCTCGGGATGACACGCAAGGCTATGCGCGCAATCCAGCGTTACCTTCTTGCCGCAACATCGCTGCGATGCTCTTCGGCTTCGCCGGCCATGGCAAACTGGCCCTGGCGCGGATTCTCATGCACCGCCGAGCCATTGCCGTTGCCATTGGCCGCGGTCCGCCTCAGCTCGCCGTCGCTCCCGCGGTCGGCTGACAATTTCATCCCGACCAGTTTGCTCACGCCGCGTTCTTCCATTGTCACGCCATAAAGGATGTCGGCCTTGGCGATCGTCCGCTTGTTGTGCGTGATGATGATGAACTGGCTCTGCGAAACGAACCGGTCGAGCACCTTGATGAAGCGGTTGATGTTGCTCTCGTCCAGCGGCGCATCCATTTCATCGAGGATGCAGAAGGGGCTCGGCCGCACCATGTAGATTGCGAAGAGCAACGCCACGGCCGTCATCGTGCGTTCGCCGCCGGAAAGCAGCGACACGCTTTGCAATTGCTTCCCGGGTGGTCGTGCGCTGATTTCGATCCCGCAGTTGAGCGGATCGCTTTCATCCTGAAGCGAAAGATCGGCGCGCCCCCCGCCGAACATCTCCGCGAACATTTCGCCGAAGTTGATCCGCACCTGCGCGAACGTTTCCGCGAAAAGTTTTTGGGTCGTGCTGTTAATGCGGGTGATGACGTCCAGCACCTCGCGACGGGCCGCGGTCAAATCGTTGTTCTGGGTTTCGAGAAAGCGGTAGCGCTCTTCCAGCTCGTCGTATTCGTGCACGGCATCGAGATTTACCGGCCCCATGTTGTCGAGCTGACGAGTGAGTTCGGCGATGAGCTGCTCGAGATCTTCGTCTTGGTGGATCGGCCGCTCCGCGGTCGATGGTGGAGTTGTCGCAGCTTCGCCGTCTTCATTACCATCGAGCGGCGGAGCGCTCGATCCACCCGCGCGCCGTTTGGTGACAACGCTCAGAGTTTTCTGGAAGGCGAAGGCGTCAGTCGTGAAGACGCGCAAATCGATCTGGTAACGCCGAGTCACGTGCTCGACCAGATTCTCGATCCGCAATTGGAGCTGGGTTTGGCGAACTTCCTGTTTACCACGAAGATCGCGCAGATCGTTCAGCGAATTGCGCAAACCGCGGAGCTGAGATTCCTGTTCGTTCACCGCGGCCGAGCGCGCGCTTCGTTGTTCGGTCAGCATCATCACGCGCTTTTCCGCCGTTTCCAACTCGGCGGCCTGCTCCGAAATCTTCGCTTCGGCTTCCTGCGATTCCTGCGCCTGCTGAGCGAGCCGCTTTTGATAAGTGGCGATATCATTTCGCCGCGCCGAGACGAGATCGGCCAGTTCCGCTTCGCGCGCCGCCATCGGCTCACGATGATGCACCAAACTTTCGTGGCGTTGCCGTTCGGTCGCGACCGCGAGCCGGAGCTCGCTGAATTTCTCCGTCGCTTCCTCTTCTTCGGCTCGGGCATTTTCGCGCGCCTGTTCCGAGGAAATTTTGCGGCCTTGTTCGTCTTCGAAATTTTTCCGGCTTGAATCAAGTTCGCTACTCAACTGATCGATCCGCTCATCCGCGCTCTGGACTTGTTGCTCGAGCGTGGCTTTCTCGCTCTGAAGGTTGGAAAGCTTCTGCTCGACGTCCGCAGCGGTCCGTTCCGCCGCAAGAATTTCAACTCCGCTTTGGGATTGATTCTGGTGCGCGTTCTCATGCGCGAGTCGCGCCTCTTCCACGGCGCCTATGGCCGTTTCCCATTCCTCGTTCGCCTTATCGCGCGCACTCACGAACCTGTCGCGCTCCGCCTCGAGCAATTCACACTCGTGGGCGAGGTTCGCCAGGACAGCTTTCCGTCCAAGAAGCGAATCACTCGCGGCCTTGGCGCTTCCTCCGAAGATAATTCCGGCGCTGGAAATAAATTCGCCGTTGAGCGTCGCGAATTGCAGGCCTGGCGCGCGTTTCTTGAGCGAAATGGCAGCGGCGAGATCGGAGACAATCGCAACATCGTGCAAAAGATGGCTGACGAGCGCCTTCATGTTTTCCGGCACGTCCACCTTTTCGGTCGCCCACGCCAGCGCGCCTTCCGGCAGAATTGGTTGAGGCGTATCGGCAAGATTTGCCGATAACTCTGGAATCGCCAGGGCGGCCTGTCCCAGTTCCTTCTCGGTCAGGCTGCGAAAAATTTCGGCGGCGAGGTCGGTATTGTGGAGGACCACCGCGTGCATGCTTCGCCCGAACGCCGCTTCCAACGCAGGGATAAACTCGGCATCGACATTCAAGCTGGCGACAAGCGCGCCCGCGATCGCCGGCCGGATTCGTTCGGGATCGTCCAATCCTTTCAACACCGCCTGCGATCCCTTCTCCAATCCCTCGCCTTCTTCCGTCATTTGACGCAGCACTTCGAGGCGCGCCTGTTTTTCGGCGATCAACCGGTCGACTCGCGCGATCTCTTTTTCGGCCCTCGCGACGGCTGCCTGGCTCTGCTGCGAACGCTCTTCCGAATGGCGCAGGCTTTCCTTCAGTTGTTCGGCGGTTTGCCGTTGCGTTTCCACGGCCGCACGCGCAGCCGCGAGATTCGCGCGCGCCTTTTCGACTCGAAGCGTCTCGTCATTGATCAGGCGCGCCAACTCCGAGATCCGCTCCGAGGTCGCGTCGCGCCGCGCGGTCATGCCGCTCAATTCATTCTCAAATGTCGCAATCCGATTTTCGAGTTTTGAAAGCGAGATCTGCAAGGCCTGCAGTGCGTCCTCGCTTTTCACGCGTTGGCCCCGCGCCAGCCGCACCGTTTCCGTGAGCTGTTCGACTTCGCTTTCTTTCGTCTCGAGAAGCTGATTCGTCCGCGCGATGAGGGCGTCGGCTTCCTGGAGTTCCGACGCCTGCTCGCTGCGTTTCGCCTCGGCGCCGGCGATGTCGTTCTCATACCGCTCGATCAATTCTGCGAGCTCCTGCGCGCGCTGCCGGTTGAACTCGATCCGGTTGCGCAGGCCCGCCATTTCGCCCTGCAGACGCTGCATCTCCGTGCGCGCATCGCCGATCTCGGTATCGATGTCGTCGAGACTCCGGCGTTTCGTCGCCAGTTCGTCCTCGTTCGTTTCGATCTTTGCGTGCGCAGTTTGTTCCGCCTCCTGAAGTTCCGCCACCTGCTTTTGGCCGCGCTCGGCTTCAGCCTCGAGTTCGTCGAGCTGCCGGCGCGAATGATGAGTGTCGAGCACTTGCAAATCGGCCAGCAACGTCTGATAACGGCGCGCCTTTCCCGCCTGGCGCTGGAGCGAACCGATCTGGCGTTTTACTTCCTTAATGATGTCGCCAATCCGAAGCAGATTCGCTTCGGTTGCTTCGAGTTTGCGAAGCGCTTCCTTCTTTTGGGTTTTGTATTTGGTGATCCCGGCCGCTTCCTCGAAAACAGTCCGGCGATCTTCTGGACGCGAGCTGAGGATCAAATCGATCTTGCCTTGCTCCATGATGGAATAGGCGCTGCGCCCCACGCCGGTATCCGCGAAAAGACTTTGGATGTCGCGCAGACGGCAGACCGTCTTGTTCAGCAAATACTCCGAGTTCCCGTCGCGATAAACGCGGCGCGTGACGCGCACGTCATGCCAGTCGACTCCGAGTTCGCTTCCGCAATTTGTGAACGTCAGCGAGACTTCGCCGAAGCCCACGGGTTTGCGCGATTCGGTTCCATTAAAAATCACGTCGGCCATTTCGCCGCCGCGCAACGCCTTGGCCGATTGCTCGCCGAGCACCCAGCGGACGGCATCGAGCACGTTCGATTTTCCGCAGCCGTTCGGTCCGACGATCGCGGTCACGCCTTCGTGAAATTCGAAAACGGTCTTGTCCGCGAACGATTTGAAGCCGAGCAGTTCGAGCGAATGGAGATGCATTTAGAAAGCGGGGTTTGCCCTGCCTAATAAGGGCGGCACCCGCGCTAGAGCAAGCAAATAATACTAGATAGCGACAGGGCAAAGCGTCCCACCACAAGATATGGCGCAGGTTACGCCCCGTCAGGCTTTCGCGCCCGAATCGCCCGCTGTATGAGATAAAGAATCGTGCCGACGGCAAACACAGCCCCATTCACGAGAAATTCCCGGGCCGTGGCGTGCCACAGGATCCAGATGATGGCGAGGATCGCGAGGATCGGAACGATTGACGCGCCGGGGAAGGTAAAGGGCTCGCTTTCCGTCCGGACATTTCGCCGCATCAGCTCCCAGGCAGCGGCGCAACATATGATATAGAGCAGCAACGCCGCGACGTTCGCCATGATCGCGAGCGACGCGAAGGTGGACGTCAGCGAAAGAAAAAACGCGACTGCGCTGTAAACCAGGATCGCGAGATCCGGTGAGCGCCAACGCGGATGGACGTGTGCAATCCATCGCGGCAGGATACCGTCGCGGCCGAAGGCAAAAAGGATTCGGGGCGAGCTGAGAATATCGCTCGCGATAAAACCGAATCCCGAAATGGTCGCGCCCGCCAATAACAATAACCGTCCGAAATTTCCCAGGAACGTGGAAGCGGCAGCGGCAAGCGGAGCGGCGGTATTATCAGCGAGTCGCGGTCCCAACGTTCCCTGCGCGACCAATTGGATCAAAATGTAAAGCGCGGTGGTGATCGTCAGCGCGGCGAAGATTGCGCGGGGCACGGTGCGCGCCGGATTCTTTACTTCCCCGCTCGGAATGAGCGCGACTTCGATGCCGAAGAAGGCGAACAACAGAAGGAGCACGGAATCGCCGAGCGCTTTGGCGCCGGGAAATCCAGGCCAGGCTAATGCGGCGGGTTTGATGAAGAAAACGCCCACCGCCACGAAGACCAAAAGCGGAATCAACTTCGCCACGGTCACAACACCGACGGCCCCAGCCCCCGCGCGCACGCCGCGGATATTGATTGCGGCCAGCACCGCGTAAACAACAAACATCAACGCAATCCGCGCCACAGTGCCGTCGAGCCAGGGCGCCAGAGCGACCACCGTCCCGACAAAAAAATTCACCACGGCGGCGACGCTCAAGAGCGCCGTCGTGCAGAAAAACAAACCGGTGATGAAGCCGACGTAGCGCCCAAACGCGACCTCGGCGTACGCGTAAAGCCCGCCCGTAAGCGAGACGCGGCTGCCCGCGAGAGCGAAGCAGGTCACGAACAAAGTCATCGCGATCCCGCAGGCGACGAAGGCAATTGGCGCCGCCGCGCCCAGGCCTTGGGCAATGAGCGCCGTCAGCGCGAAGATGCTCGCGCCGATCGTGGTGTTGACGATGTTCGCGGCTAGGCCGGGAACGCCAATCGCGCGGACGAGTTGGGCATCGGCGTCACGCGGCGGTTCCCAGGACATGGCGGAACACTGGTCGCTGCCGCGGATCGAGACAAGCCTTTCGCAATGTCATTCCTCGACTTCGCTCGGAATGACGGTTTAGGTTCTGGGTCTATGCGCGACAGTCATCTTGAAGAGTATTATTCGTTCCTGCGGTTTCCGAGCGTTTCGACCGACGCGGCGTTTGCCGGAAAAGTAACCGAGTGCGCGCATTGGCTGGTAAAAAAATTGCAAGCCATCGGCCTCGAGACCCAGCTCGTTCCGACAGCCGGCCATCCGGTTGTCTGGGCCAAGAATAAACATCAGCCGGGTCGCCGCACGGTGATGATTTATGGGCACTATGACGTCCAACCGCCCGATCCGCTCGACCTGTGGGATTCGCCACCGTTCGAGCCGGTCTTGAAAAACGGTTACGTTTTTGCGCGCGGAGCGACCGACAACAAAGGACAGATTCTCTCCCACATTTTCGGGGTCCAGGAAGCGATCGAGCAGAACGGCGATCTGCCGGTCAATCTCCACTTCGTGATCGAAGGAGAGGAAGAAATCGGCAGCGGCAATCTCGGAAAGTTCCTTGCCGACAATCGCGAAGCGCTGAAATGCGACGTCGCTGTTGTTTCCGATACCGGGATGGTTGCGCGCGGAGTGCCGACATTGAGTTACGGTTTGCGCGGCGTGACAGCGCTCGAAATCAAAATCACGAGCGCAAAGATGGATCTGCACTCCGGCGTTTTCGGCGGCGCGGTCGCGAACCCGGTGACAGCGCTCGCGCGTTTGCTCGCGACGCTGCATGACGAAAACGCGCACGTCGCGATCGAGGGATTCTACGACAAGGTAAAACCGCTGGAAGATTGGGAGCGCAAAGCCTGGCAGGAATTGCCGCTCGATGGCGACAAGGCGATTCTGGATGAAACCGGCGCGCCAGCTCTTTTTGGCGAGAAGGGTTATAGCACGCTGGAACGGATTTGGGGCCGACCCACGGCGGAGATCAACGGCATCGGGGGCGGTTACCAAGGGATGGGAACGAAAACGGTCATCGCGAGTCACGCGATGGCGAAGCTGACTTTCCGGCTGGTGCCGAACCAGGAGGGCGACGAGATTCTGGCGCTGGCGGAGCGGCATCTGAAAAAGCATTTGCCGCCTGGTGTGACGATGGAGATTACGCGCGGCCACAGCGGACCCTGGTATCTGACCGATCCGCACTCTCCCGTGGGAGAAGCGGCGCAACGCGCCCTGCGCTCCTCGTTTGGAAAAGATCCAGCGCTCATTCGCGAGGGCGGCAGCATTCCGATCGTCTCGCAGTTCCGCACCATTCTGGGAGTGGAAACGCTTCTGATGGGACTCGCGTTAGGCGATTGCCGAGCCCATTCGCCGAATGAAAATTTCCCGCTCGAAAACATGGACGCGGGCATTCGCCTGAACAAAGCCGTCCTGGCCGAGCTGGCGAAGAAGTAAGCGCAGGCGCCCGCCGCCTAACGAATCAAGGGGCATGCGACGAGCCAGAAGAATTGCCGGGCTTCTTTTCTTAATCGCAGGTCTGGTGGGCGTCGCCGAGCGAGGGAGCGCTGAAGAGTCGTTCGGCAACAAGCTCAAGAAGATTTTCGCGCCGACGCCCACTCCGACGCCGCGCAAGCATGCGAACAAGAAAGCGATAGCGGAGAACTCGCCCTCACCAAAGCCAACGGCGTCGCCAGAAAAGTCACCGTTACCTAAAAAGAAAACGGCGCCGACTCCCACGCCTGCCGAGAAAGCAGAACCCAGTGCTTCGTCTTCGCCGAAAAAGAAGAAAGCTTCTCCGATCCCTTCTCCGGAATCTTCTCCAAGCGCTTCGCCGAAGAAAAAGAAGCACAAATCTTCTCCCACGCCGACGCCGTCTCCGACAGAGTCGCCCGCTGCTTCACCGACTTCGAGCGCGACCCCTGCAGAGAGCGGAACTCCCAAGCCGACGCCCTCCGTATCTCCTTCGCCAAAGAAGAAAGGCGCTCCGGCGACGATCTCGGCGAGCGAGATTACCGGCTACGAAAATTATCCGGAGCACATCCGGAACGTGACCGACATGGCGCTCCAGCTGACAACGCGCAATCTCGACTACAAATATGGCTCGGCCGATCCCAACAGCGGCGGGATGGATTGCTCCGGCTTCGTTTTCTACGTGCTGACGCAGAACGGCGTTCGTGACGTACCACGCGATTCGAGCCAGCAATATGTCTGGTTGCGCAAAGCGGGAACATTCCGGCCGGTCAACAGCCGCCACGAGGACACCTTCGAGCTTGATGAGCTCGTTCCCGGCGACCTCCTTTTTTGGACCGGGACCTACAACGCCGGCGAGCGCGATCCGCCGATCACCCACGCGATGATTTATCTCGGCCGCAAGAAAGGGTCGAACGGACGCATCATGGTGGGCGCGAGCGATGGGCGAACCTACGAGGGCGAATCGCGTTATGGCGTGAGCGTCTTCGATTTCAAAATTCCGAAGCTGGCGAAAACGGAGGAAGGCAGATCAAGTCCGAACTTTATCGGTTACGGGCACGTTCCAGGTTTGTAGCGGCGGTCTATGACCGCCGACATTGGGAGGTTAGGCGGTCATAGAACGCCGCTACAGTTACTGCTCGTTAGGCGTGGGCGAAACGGTCGGCGACGGTTGCGGCCGAATCGGGTAACTCGAATCGTGATGATGTTTGTACCACGCGCCGGCGACGAGCAGCAGGACGACGAAAATGACCAGCCGCTGTTCTGCCGGCGTGAGAACAAAGATACCGAAGAGCTGTTTCACTTGCCGGCGTAACGAATCGGATCTTCCAATCCAGCCCTGCGAAATCCCTCGAGCCTGATCCGGCAGGAATCGCACGCGCCGCAAGCGAGTCCATCGCTGGTCGGATCGTAGCAACTATGGGTCAATGAAAAATCGACGCCAAGTTCCGCGCCCTTCCGAATAATGTCCGCTTTCGACATCGAGATGAGCGGAGTGTGGATGCAAAAGCGCGTGCCTTCGACGCCAGCTTTTGTCGCCAGCGCCGCCAGATGCTCAAACGCCGCGATGAACGCCGGGCGGCAATCCGGATACCCGCTGTAATCGACAGCATTGGCGCCAATAAAAATGTCCGCCGCGCCGAGCACTTCGGACCACGCCAGGGCGTAGGAAAGGAAGATGGTGTTTCGCGCCGGGATGTAGGTGATCGGGATGCCCGTGGTTTCCGCCCGATTTTTCGGCACCGCAATTTCAGCGGTCAACGCTGATCCGCCGAAAATGCGCAGATCGATCTCGGCGATTCGATGCTCGCGGGCGCCGAGAGCAGTCGCGACGCGTCTGGCTGCTTCGGTCTCGACCTGGTGCCGCTGTCCGTAATCGAAGGAAAGCGCGTAGGTCTCGAATCCTTCGCTGATCGCGACAGCGAGAGTCGTCGCGGAATCGAGGCCGCCGCTCAGCAGCACGACGGCAGGTTTCATTGCCTACCTGTTGGGAAACTCGGCGCGCACCGTGAGCGCGATCCCGCCGCGAGCGGAAAATTCCGCGGTCACGCTGGCATAGCGTGGCGAACAGGCGCGCACAAAATCGTCGAGAATCCGATTGGTGACGGCCTCGTTAAACGCGCGTTCGTTCCGGTAGGAAGCGAGGTAGAACTTCAGCGACTTGCTTTCGACGCAGAGTTTCGCGGGAATGTATTCGATGGTGATTTGGGCGAAATCCACCTGGCCGGTGACTGGACAAAGCGAGGTAAAATCGGCGGTCTCGAAGCGGATGCGGTAATTTCTTTTCGCGGGATTTGGGAAGGTCTCGAGCCGGGCCTCGTCCGGCGAGGCGGGCAGTCCTGCCTCACTTTTCCCCAACAAAGTTAGACCTGTCTTTCGTTTTGCCACGCCGTGAAGGTATTCATCAACCTGAGCTCAGTCGAGGATCACGTAAGGTCAATCCGGATGACGCAACATTGGGTCGGCGAGCGCGCGCTCGCGATCGCCGGGCTTGTTGTAGTTCCAGTAAGCGACTTTCAGACTGCGTTTCATTCTCAGATGGCTCCCGTCCGCCGCGCTCCATTCCCGGAGAAGAAACGGGAAGTCTCGATCGAGGATGAAGTGGTCAGTCCCGCCGGTGTGTTCGACCGCGACATCGATCGTTCGCTCGGTCGACTTGAAGGAAATCTTCGCCGGCTTGAAAACGATCGTGTCTTTCTTCGAATTGATCGTCGACCCGGCCAACTGCACTTCGAATTCGCCGGCTGGTTTCGAGACATCGATCGTCCGCACCAGCCATGGCAATTCGTCGTAGAAAAAGCTGTTCGCCGGCAGCGCGACGTTTTCTTTTCCTTCCGCCATTCCGTCCCAGTAGGTGTGGTACGCGTAGCTGAGCTGATCGCCATTGCGGCGCGCTTCCTTGTAGGTGTTCCCGCAACTGTCATTACTCGTTAGGGAAAACTTCAGGAGCTGGGCGTTATCGACCCGCCAGAAGTTCGCGTGCATTTGCTGGTAAACGTACAGGCCGGTCGGCACATGGAGGATTTGATTGAGCTTCAAGACCGCGATCGTGTCCGGCCGCGGCGATCCCTCCGGCTTGACGAATTGTTTCGGATCGAACGGTTCGCGCACAAGGATGTGGAGCACTTCACATGGGCGCGGAACGCCATAGCGCGCGATCTGCGCATCGTAGATATTGAACTCAGCTTTGCCGTCGCCCCAGTAACTATTATTTTGCAACAGCGCCGGCGTGAACTGTGCCGAGGCATTTGCAGCGACGAACCAAAAGAGGAGGAGCGGTAAACGACGCATCTCCGAAACTATGAGTTTCCCGCCGACTGTCGAGGGTTCTGCAATTGAACGTTGGACGTTGGACGTTGGACGTTGGACGTTCCGCCGAAATGGGAAAGGGTCAGGAGCAAGATCATAATCAGGAGCGGGAGGTTTCGGCGGCTGGGGTTATGAACCCCGAGATCATCGACCTGTTCGCGCATGATCCGAAAACCGACGAGGTCCTCCTCGCGATGCACGAGTCGCGCCCGTGGGACGGGTCGGATGAGCGGCTGCATGAGCTCCAGGAAAAATTTAACGCGTACGTTTCGTTTCTGCTCGATGGCGAGATGACCGCCGCGCATCCCGAGCTGGCGGGTAAACGAGCGCGCATCGAACTTCGCTGCGACTACATGCCAGACGAGCGCGCGCTCAGCTTGCTGAACCTGATTCACGACCAGATCGCGCTGCAGGAAATAAAAATGGAAGTGATCGTGGCGGAGCAGGGATGCGGGAGCGGTTGCGCGTGCCACGAGAGCTGACGCAACAATCAGTCATCCCGAGTCGCGCAGACGGCGAGGGACCTCACAATTGCAAGAGCGATCAGCTTGCGCCAAAGACGCGCCGTTCATCGATAAACGTTGTGGGGCGCAAGCTAATCCGCACTCCGATTGTGAGGTCCCACGCCGTCTGCGCGGCTCGGGATGACATGCGCTCAGTACCTCAGAAACGAAACGACCGGCGTGGGCTCCAGTTTTTTGCGGCCATGGAGAAACTCCAGCTCAATCAGGAACTGCGCTTCGAGGAGAATTCCGCCGACTTTCTTGATGAGCGTGGCGGCTGAGGCCGACGTTCCGCCCGTGGCGAGAAGATCGTCGATCAGAACAATCTTCTGCCCCGGTTCGATCGCGTCGATGTGCAGCTCCATTTCCGCCTCGCCGTATTCGAGCGAATACTTTGCGCTTTCCGTCTTGAAGGGAAGCCGGCCTTTTTTCCGGAGCGGAACAAAACCGACCCCCAGCTCGTAGGCGACCGCGGAGCCAAAAAGAAATCCGCGAGCATCGATCCCGACAATCTTATCGATCTCTTTGCCGCGGCAGTTTTCGAGAAAAAGATCGATCGATGCTCGAAACAATTCTCCGCTGCTGAGGATCGGGGTGATGTCCTTGAAAACGATTCCCGGCTTGGGAAAATCGGGGACATCGCGGACGGCGGCTCGCAGTTTTTCAACAGGGTCGAAAATCACGCCGGGACGCTATCGGCTTGGTCGCAAAGGTCAACGGAACGCGATGCCGCCCGCGAGCTTTTTGTATTCCTCTTACCCGGCCGGGTCGAAGATTTCGATTGCAACGATGAAGCAGACAGCCATGGAGTCATCCTGACTTTTCGTTTCCGTTCTTGAATTTTGCCGTGGCCGTCGGCAATTTTCTCCGCCGCCGCAGCCGCATCCAATTGTTCCAGGTCTTACGCACGCTGTCCCGCGGCGTGAGGTAATTCTGGTTGAGCTCGTTGCTTTTCACGAGCTGGCTCACGATGCCGTGGGCGGAGAAATCCTCGGTGTTCACGATCGTGTAGGCGGTCCCGATGGCCTCCGCGTGGTGCGCGTCGCTCGATGCAGTCATGGGCAGGCCGCGCACCTGAGCGTAACGAAAGGCGTAACGATTGTAGCGGCGCAAAGTGGTGGCGGCGTTAAAGACTTCCAGCGCATCGATCGGCAACGTCTCGAGGACGGGAAAACGGATGCCGGCCCGGAAAAGATCGTAGGGGTGCGGTGGAATGGCGAGGCCGCCGCGTTCGTGAATGATCTCGCAAACTTCGCGCGCCGGTTTGCCTTTCAAATAGGGCAGGGTGACGCCGATGCAGAGAAGGTGGCCTTCGGCGGTCGTGACTTCCACCCCGGGAATGATGAGGAAATTATCGACCGGTAACCCATCCTCGCGCATGAGTCCCTTCTCGAGCAGATAGGTGATGGCGTCGCAGGTGTTGTGATCGGTGATGACGAAGCCGTGCAGTCCTTTCTCCCGCGCCGCGGCGATATTATCCTCCGGGCTCGAAACGCCATCCCCGGAGAAGAAGGTATGGGTGTGGAGGTCGATATTGAACGCCATCGCGGGCAGGCTAGTTTGCGGGGCGCGAAATGGAAAGCGTCGGTTTCAAGGAATGGGCTCTGGTCTGCGAGGCATTAGGCCGCGGCGAACAGAGCGTTCTCGTTCGCAAGGGCGGAATCGCCGAGGGCCGCGCGGGTTTCGGCTTCCGCCATTCCGAGTTCTTCCTTTTCCCGACGTTCTTTCACGAGCAGGTCGAGAAGGTGCGAGGAAACGGCGTGGAAACTCCGGAAGCGCGTGGGGGCGAGGTCGAGATCCGGTATTTCGCGAAGCTGGCGGCGCAACGAGAGATTTCTTCCTGGGCCACGGCCGCGGGGCTCGAGCCATTTCATATTTTGCAGGAATCGGTCGTGCGCGAGCGCTTCGATTACAAACAGTCTGGCCTGCACGTTGCGCTGGTGCGCGTGTTTCGGCTGGCGCCGAGCTGGATTTTTCCGGACACGCCGGCGTATGGCGGCTGCCGCTCGTGGGTCGAATTGCCGGAATGCCCCGCGGAAACACGGTTCGAGCCGGTGTTAACAGATCGCGAGCACGAAACAGTGCTCAGGCGGTTTAAAGCATCGTGATGTAGCCGGGATCGATGATCCCGGCAGGGGGGTTGACCCAATTGTCCTTGTCGCCAGTAGCCCTAAGGAACTAAAACCGTCTGGCCCACAACAGGCCCGGTCCGCGGGTCTATCCCCAAACCCCAACCCCTAAAAAAAATGAAACTCATCATCCGTTCAATGATTGCGGTGTTGTTCCTGATCGCTCTTGCCCTGCCATCGATGGCTCAGAATCCGAACCTCTCTATTCGCATTTCGCCGCCGCCAGCCCCGGGCGGTTGCTTCCCCGTCACCATCAAGAATCTGCGCAACACGCTGGTTACCTGTAACGTGGCCTATCTCGCCATCTTCGATCAGGCCACCTGCAAGATGACTTGCGAATTTAGGATGCCGTTCGGAAAGAGGCTCAAGCCTTGTGAGACTTACACCTTCAAGATTTGCTGTTCGAAACCGCTCCCTTCGAAGCACATTGCTTACGTGCGGGTCACCCACAGCCTCGGCAGTAATGAGCAGTGGTACTACCGACCCTGACGAAATTCCGGAATCCTGAGTTGGGGAACAGTCCCGCGGCCTACCCGATCGCTTCCACGAGAAAAGGGCTCTCGGCCGGAGCGGTCTCCTCTTCGCGATTGAATTGCATGTCGTAAAGCCGGCGATAGTAACCGGATTTATCCAGCAATTCGGAATGCGTTCCGATTTCCTTGATCCGGCCCTGGTCCATCACCACGATTTGATCCGCGGACAAAATTGTCGAAAGCCGGTGCGCGATCGCGATAACGGTGCGGCCGGCCGCAAGGGTTTCGAGCGCCTGCTGGATCTGCTTTTCTGATTCCGAATCGAGCGACGAGGTCGCTTCATCGAGAAGAAGAATTGGCGCGTTCTTCAAGAGAGCGCGCGCGATGGCGAGCCGCTGCTGTTGCCCGCCGGAGATCAAGCAACCTTTGTCCCCGATCGTGGTCTGGTATCCCTGGGGCTGCGCCATGATGAAATCGTGGGCGAAGGCAGTGTGGGCGGCGGCGTATACTTCTTCCTCGGTCGCATCAAGCCGGCCGAACTGGATGTTATTGAAGATCGTGTCGTGAAACAAAAATGTTTCCTGGGTGACGAGGCCGATTTGCTCGCGCAACGATTTTTGGGTCACGGTGCGCAAGTCCTGGCCATCAACCCGCACGTTCCCCGCGGATGGATCGTACAGCCGCAGGATGAGAGAGAGGATGGTGCTTTTGCCCGCGCCGCTCGCACCGACGAGCGCATAAGTTTTTCCCGGCTCGATCCGGAGCCTCAAGTCGCTCACCGCGTCACTCACCCCGCTGGCGTAGCGGAACGTCACATGATCAAACTCAATCAGCCCCTCGGTGAGTTGCAATTCCTTCGCATCCGGAGCGTCCTGCACGGTCGGTTCGGAATCCATGATCGCGAAAACTTCCGTGGTCGCCGCTATCGACCACTGCATCATCACGTGCATTTTGCTCAAGGTCTTGATCGGATCGTAGAGCAGAAAAATACCGGCATTGAGGGCAATGAAACGGGCCGCGCTGAGATTGGCCGCATAAATATAAATCAGGGCCAACCCGACCCCGGCCGCGGCGATGAGCTCGACTATCGGACCAATTGCCTCCATCGACATGATCATGCGCATCATGTTTTCGAACTGCAGCTTGTTGCTGTGGCGAAACAGGCTTTCCCGGTGTTTCTCACGCGCAAACGCCTTGATGACCCGGATGCCGGCAAAAGTTTCCTGCATCGTCACCACCATTTGCCCCAGATCTTCCTGTTGGTGCTGCACCGCTTTCCGCGCCCGCCTGCCATAATAAATGATGGGCACCAGACAACTCGGAAAAAGGACCATGGTCACGAGAGTGAATTTCCAATCCATGTAGAGCAGAACACAGAGGCCGCTAATGATAGCGATCGGTTGCTTGAACAAATCGCTGCTGACGGTGGAGAGCGCCATTTGCATCCCGCGGGTGTCGTTGGTGATGCGCGACATCAGAAATCCCGATTGCATCTTGTTAAAGAAATCCATCGAGTGCCGCACCATCTTGCTGAAAAGCTGGTCGCGGATATCCGTCAGCACGCGGTTGCTGACCCAGTTCATGAAATAGGCATTGCCGTAGGCGCAGATACTGCGCGCCGCCATCACTGCCGGGATGAGCAGGCAGACCATGGCAATGGAATTGATCTTGGGGCCGTTATTGAGGGCGGAGCTGTTTTGGACGAATTCCTGCGGCGAAGGAGCGGCGCCCCCGTGAAACACCTCGCCGGTAACTTTCGCTATGACGAGCGGCATCAACCCATTGTTCACGATGCCGAAACCAATGCCGAAGCCGAGGCCGAGAACGAACCGCCACCGGTATGGCCTGACGTAGCTATAGAGACGTTTGTACGGTCCCCAGCCTTGGCGAAGGGTCTGCCAAAAGGAGGGTTTGGCTTGTGCGGCTTGCGGTTCACTCATAAGGCAGGCGCCGCCGGAGCCGACAGCACCGATTCCATAGCATCGATCACTGCTTGCGTCGAGATTTGGTTCATCGGCGCGGGTCGTTGCTTGGGCCGGAATTCGGTCACGGGCCCGTCGAGATCACCCAGCAAAACGATCGCGGAGTCTGATCTGGGGTGCCAATGGAACGGATTCGTGGGGCCAAAAAGAACCACCTGCGGGGTGCCCCACGCCGCCCCAAAGTGCATTGGCGCAGAATCCACCGTCACGAGCAGGCGCGCCTCGCGCACGAGGGCCGCGAGCGTGAGTAGATCGGTTTTTCCGGAAAGGTCGATCAGTTCGTCCGATTTGGCCGAAGCTTTGATCGCGTTGATTTGCGCTTGCTCGGCGGGCGAGTGGCCCCCGGTCAAGACGCACGTCATTCTTCTCTCGACGCAGTGGTCGATCACCTCCGCCCAGCGGTTTATCTCCCAGAATTTTTCCGTTCGGGCCGATCCCGGATGAAGGAGCACGAACTCATCGCCCACGTGCGCCGCCGCCAGCAGTTGAGCTGCCTTTTCGATTTTCGATTCCGGCAGATCGAGTCGAATGGCGCGGGAAGCGTCGTGGATCCCGAGCGGTTGCAGAAGTCCCAGATGGTAATCCACGGTGTGGAGCAAATTCACGGGCGATTCCACAAGTTCGTTGTAGCTGCGCGCGCGAAATTTCGTCCGCAGGTTGGGGTGATCCGAAGTGATCCGCTTGCGCGCGTGCGAAAGGAAGGTCAGAAACGACGAGCGATCGTTCCGAGTAAAATCGAGGCAGTAATCGAATCTGCGCAAGGCGAGCGTGAGCCAATCGAGAGCATCGCCTGGTCCCCCGCTTACGATGAGCACCTTGTCGATTCCGCTGATCGCGGGAAGCAACTCCGCCACCGCCGGCGAAACCACCAGCGAGAGATGGGCGTCAGGAAATTTCCCGCGGAGGGCGGCGATCGCCGGCGTCGTCAAAATCAGATCGCCGATTCGCTTGAGCTGGAGGAGGAGAATTTTCATTCAAACTCGTGCTCCTGCTCCTGCTAGCGTCTCATTTGCATCGCAAGTTCGTATGCGCCGAGCAACCGGTTGCGAAAATGGTCCCAGGTGAAATTCTCCACCACCCGCTTGCGCGCCGCGCGACCCATCCGCTCGACGGTTTCCGGTTCGCGATAGAGCCGCAAAATCGCCGCCGCCAACTCATCGACGTTACCCGGCGGAATAAGGATTCCCTCGACGTCATCGTTCACCACGTCGCCCGCTTCCCGCGTGGTGATTTGCGGAAGGCCGCAGGCCGCCGCTTCGTAGACCACTTTCGCGCTGCCTTCACATTGCGAGGGAAATACATACACGGTCCCCTGGTTCAAATAATTTTCCACGTCACGCACAAAACCGGTCACCCTGATATTTTCTCGCCAATACTTCTTCAGGTGCGGTTTTGCTTCCTCGTGCACTGCGCCCACGAGCCAGAGCTCCGCATCCTTGAGATCGAGACGATGCCACGCCTCGAGAAGATGATGAATTCCTTTGCGCTCGATCAACGCCCCGGAAAAAACAGCGCGAAAGATCGGTGGCCGCACCCCCGGCTTGAACCGCTCCACATCCACGCCGCGCGGGAGATAGAATAGTTTCTCTTCCGGAAAACCCTGCACGCGAAAAGTGTCGGCCGCTTTCTGGGAGAGAACGAAGAGAAGCGTCGCGAGGTCGTATTCCTCCAGAAAACGTTCGCGGGTCTGGAGCAAATTCTCCTTCCAGCGGCGATAACCGGAGGATGGCGCGGCGGGCGGACCGGCCGGCGTGCGGTCTACCCCCATCTTGCCGCGGTCGCGGTGCCAGGTGGGGATTTCCACGATCGAGGGAATGCCGAGCTTGTGAGCGACCCGCAACGATTGGAGGCAATCGCCCGACCAGCTGTGGAAAAGATCGTAACGTTCCGTGGCCAGTTCTCGCGCTGCGATCCAATCCAGATACTTTTTTTTCGCACCGTAATAATAAGGGCGCTCGAGAAACGAAATCAGGCGCACCGGATGCCAGCGCAGGGAATAAATGAGCCGGGCGGGTATTTCGCTTTGCCGATTATCGTAAGCGATCGCGCGTCCAAGAAATCCCCCGCGATGCGACGCGCGCAACGTCTCGAAAGCATCCGTGTCGAGCCCCGAGCCGCCGATCCGGGCGAAGATCGAGTAGAGCAGATGCTTCGGAAGGAGACCGGGCGCGCGAGGCGCAGGGCGCGAAAGCGGAGGGGCGTTTAAAGTTTCACCCACCATCGGCTAACAAGTATTGTGGCCATTGCAGCCAAGTAAAGTTCCCATTCCGTCATCCCGCAAATGCGATCCGATCATCTTACCATAGGATTTGTCCGGCGCGGATTTTCTTCCGGTGGCGCGGAAACGTATTTGAAACGGCTCGCCGCTGGCGTAGCAGGAGCGGGCCACCACGTGTCGCTCTACACGTCGGCGGATTGGCCGGCGGAGGAGTGGAATTTCGGCCCGATCGTCCGGCTCAAGGCTGCCTCCGCAATCGCCTTTGCCGATGCGCTCGAGAAGGTGAGGGGAGAGAAAGATTGCGATATCCTGATGAGCCTCGAGCGCCTTTGGCGGTGTGATGTTTATCGCGCCGGAGACGGCGTGCACCGCGCCTGGCTGGAGCGGCGCGATGAGGTTGCGGGCCCGTTACAAAAACTCAGCCGCCTCTGGAATCGCAAACACTCCGCCACGCTTTCTCTCGAGGCGTCCCTCTTCGGCCAGTCCGGCGCGGGCCGCGTCATCGCTAACTCACGGATGGTGAAGGAGGAAATCATTCGTCTCTACGGATACCCAGCCGAGAAAATCAATGTCATTTATAATGGAGTTCCGCTTCAGTCGCTTCAGCGCGATGAAGTGGATCGAGCGAAGACTCGTGAAGCTCACGGGCTCGCGAAGGACGATATCGCGGTGCTCTTCGCCGGCTCAGGCTGGGAACGCAAAGGGTTGCGCTTCGCGCTTGATGCCATGGAGCGCCAGGAAAAGGGAATGGCGCTGCTGGTTGCTGGTCGCGGCGAGAGCCGCAGGTTCAAGTCGGAGCGCGCCGAGTTTCTAGGCATCGTAAGCGAGATGCCGTCGCTTTATGCGGCTGCGGATATTTTTCTCCTCCCGACAATTTACGATCCGTTTTCGAACGCTTGTCTCGAAGCGCTCGCTGCCGGCCTTCCTGTCGTCACGAGCCGAGCCAACGGTTTTTCCGAAATCATCGAACACGGTGTGCACGGCAGCGTGATCGACGATCCCCGCAACATTGACGCCATCGATGAAGCGCTCAGGTTTTGGTCGGACCCCACGCGTCGCGCCCAAGCTCGACTCGATAATCACGCCCTCGCCGCGCAGTTCGATATCTCCGCGAACGTTGATCAGACGTTGGAGATCCTCACTCAGATCGCTGCGAGGGCCGCGTCGACGTGAGGAAAAATGATGAAGACCTGGTCGAGCCGCGCGATTTCGAAAATCGGCCGGACGTTTTCCTGCAGGCCGGCCAGGATGAATTTCCCGCCGTAGGCTTCGACGTTTTGCATTCCTTCGATCAGCACCGCCAGCCCGGAGCTGTCGATGTAACTGACATTGGAAAGATCGACCACGAGCCGGGGCGGCTTTTGCTCGATCATCGCGCCTAACGCAGCCGCCACGCGCGGCGAGACGTGGAGGTCGATTTCCCCCTCGAGCGGGAGAACATTTGGAGCGTCGGGCAAAGTCATACGGTTAAGGGTTCGGAAGATGTCCTTCTCGCGGTCGTGATCAATCGATCACCAGCCGAGAGTTTTTCTCACTTCGTCCACATTCGACAGATCATCAAAGAGAAAGTCGGGCTTGTGCGCGGCCAATTGCTCGCGCGACCACGAGCCGGTCGCGACCGCGATTGTCCGCGCGCCAAACGCTTTGCCGCAGTTAATGTCGTGGCCGGTATCGCCGATGACGTCGACTTGTGACGCCGGAAAATTCATTCCGGTTTCTTCGAACGCGCGAGAGATGGCGAAAGCGCCGAGCTCATTGCGATCGTGATGATCGTCCGCGAACGCGCCAAAGGCGAAAAAATGCCAGAGCTCGTACTGCTCCAGTTTTAGCTTCGCGCCGAGTTCGAGATTGCCGGTGAGCAGTCCGAGGGTGATATCAGGCGCCTTCGCGGCGGACTGGAGCAATTCCAGAACGCCGGGCAGGACGCGGCCTTTTCCGCGCGGCAATTCGTCGGCGAGTAACTCGACATAAAGATCGAGCAGCGAACGCACGCTCTTGTCGGTTACCGGTGAGTGATACTTCGCCAAAATCTGGTGAGCGATGCCGATGTCGGTGCGGCCTGCGATTTCCACGCCGTCCAAATCGCCGCCCTCGAATCGCTCGGCGGTCGCCCGCGCGATGGCGCGGTGACCGGCCGCGCCGGTGCTGATGAGCGTGCCGTCGATATCCCAAAGAAGCAGGCGATGTTCGGCCATAAGAAGCGGACACGCTAAGCGGATTCGGGCGATCGCAAATCCGAAATTTCTCCTTTTGCTTGTCGAAGCGGCATCGCCCGGCAACCTTCCCACATGCCAGGACCCACTTCCGTCAAAGCCGCTCTGGAGAGTGCCGCGCCGATCTCCGACGTTCAGGTCCAGGGCTGGGTCCGAACCCGGCGCGATTCGAAGGATTTCTCCTTCATCGAACTGAACGACGGCTCCTGCCTGCGCAATCTCCAGATCATCGCGAAAGACACGCTGCCGAACTATGACGCGGTCCAGCATCTCAACACCGGCGCGTCGATCATCGTGCGCGGTGAGCTGGTGGCCTCGCAGGGCAAGGGCCAGAGCTGGGAAGTGGTGGCCGAGGGAATCGAAATCGTCGGCGCCTCGGACGAGACGTATCCGCTCCAGAAAAAAGGACACACGCCGGAATTCCTGCGGGAGATCGCGCATCTCCGGCCCCGCTCGAACTTGTTCGGCGCTGTCTTTCGCGTCCGCAGCCGGCTTGCTTTCGCGATTCATCAGTTTTTCCAGGAGCGCGGATTTGTTTATGTCCACACACCGATCATTACCGGCAGTGATTGCGAAGGGGCGGGGGAGTTGTTTCGCGTCACCTCGATCGATCCGAAGAATCCGCCGAAACGAGCGGACGGCGCGATCGATTACGCGCAGGATTTTTTTGCGCGCTCAACATTTCTCACCGTCAGCGGGCAGCTAGAGGCGGAAGCCTTCGCCTGCGCCCTCACGAAGGTTTACACCTTCGGCCCCACCTTTCGCGCGGAGAACTCGAACACCTCCCGGCACGCGAACGAGTTTTGGATGATCGAGCCGGAAATGGCGTTTACCGATTTACGCGGCAACATGGGCGTCGCCGAAGAGATCGTGAAATATTTGATCCGCGATATCCGAGAGCATTCCGCGGAGGACCTCGGATTGTTCGCCAAGTTCGTCGACAAGGAATTAATCGCGCGTCTCGATTTCGTGATGGAGCGGCCGTTCCAGCGGATCACTTATACGGAGGCGGTCGAGTTGCTGACGAAGAGCGGCGAGAAATTCGAGTTTCCGGTCGCGTATGGCGCCAACCTGCAATCGGAGCATGAACGCTGGCTCACCGAAAAGCATTTCAAATGTCCCGTGACAGTTTTCAATTACCCCAAGGAGATCAAGCCGTTCTACATGCGGCTGAACGATGACGGCAAAACGGTGACCGCGATGGATGTTCTCGTTCCCGGCATTGGCGAGATCGTCGGGGGAAGTCAGCGCGAGGAGCGACTCGAAGTCCTCGAAGAAAACATGCGCCGACACAAGATGGATCCGGCCGATTACAAATGGTATCTCGACCTGCGGCGCTACGGGACCGTCCCGCATTCCGGTTTCGGGCTCGGCTTCGAGCGGATGCTCATGTTCGTGACCGGCGTGTCGAACATCCGCGATGTGATCCCGTTCGCCCGCACGCCGGGCAGCGCGGAATTCTAGCGCTTCTGAGGCGCCGTTATCTTGGCTAGCAGTTGCGCCTTCTGTTCGGGGGAAAGTAAACTCGATTGGATCCAGCCTCTGACCTGCTCCAGTGCGGAATCCGGCGTGTTCCCGACAACTGCTTCGATCGTGCGAACTCGACGCGCCGGATCGGCGATGAGGTTCGCGGCCTCGATTGCTTTGCCTGGGCGGTTCGCAGCGATGCTGAGGCAAAAGCTTGCCAACGCGTCGTCACGAAGACTTCCGGCTCCGTTGTTTATCCACGCGAGGGCAGCATCGGAATCCTTCCGTGCCCATTCCGACATAACGTAGCCAAGCGCCTCCATGCCGGTTTCGCGCGGGAGGTGTACGATCCATTCCGCGGCGGCCTTCGAATCGGTATCTGAATATGCCTTCGCGATCTCGAGGATCGCCGTCTCCCGAATCTCTCCCGCCGGAAGCTTCTCCGGCCACTGCAAGGCAAGGGATTTGTCGACAAAGAACAAAGCGAACGCTGCATCGTGTATACACTCGCGCATTTTGCCGTCATCTAGATGATCGACGATGTAGGTGGATGCAGCTGCAGGATCTTTTTCAAGCCATCCCAACATAGTGTCAGATAACTCTCTGGGTGCCGCGTAGTCACTCCCGCTAGGGTGTTCGCTCAGCCACGCCATCGCCGCAGGACCTTCAATCCATCCCCAGTTCCGCAAGATCTTGCTAGCGGAAATCTCTCGGAGCTCAGGATTTTCAACGACAAATTGCGCCGCGGCCGCCGGATTTGTTTGACTCCAGTTTGAAAGCGCGGCGTCGAATAATTGCTCCTTGGTTCCATCTCGAAAAGTGCCGGCTGGTTGTTCGCGAATTAACTGAGCGATTCTTCCAGCGCCGTCCGGCGACGTGGAAGCTGCAATGGTTTCAATTGCTATCTCTCGGGTCCTTAGGTCCGTAAAGGCGACGGCAGTTTTGAAGGCCGATCGTTCATCGAACTGCGCCCAAGTCTTAAAGAAGGGCCGAAGATTGGCGTAGGTCGCAGGGTTTGGCGGAAGAAGATCGAATTTTTGCGCGAGCTGCGCGATTTCACGCGCGTCACGATGTTCGAGCACTTCCGCCAGTTCAGAAAGCGGGATGTGCGAAAGCTGTTCAATGCGAACACTCGCGAGAGCGGATCGGGTTTCTGCTTTGGCGCGCGGATAGCCAAAAGCTTCGGGCGAATTTCCCGCATCCGCGCCCGGGTAATCTTGCGCCGAATGCGCGTTGCGAGCGGTATACCGACCTATGACGAAACCGGCCGAAATCGAGGCGAGCGCGGCGGCCAAAGCCACAGACCGCCTTGCATTTAAGACTCGCATCATCAACGCATGACTTTAACAACCCAAAGCCGCTTATTTCAACTCATCGTTGACCGCGCTGGATGTTCTCGTTCCCGGCATTGGCGAGATCGTGGGCGGAAGCCAGCGCGAAGAACGGCTCGAAGTGCTCGAGGAAAATATGCGCCGCCACAAGGTGGATCCCGCCGATTACAAATGGTACCTCGACCTGGGGCGCTACGGGACCGTGCCGCATTCCGGTTTCGGGCTCGGCTTCGAGCGCATGCTGATGTTCGTGACCGGCGTGTCGAACATCCGCGATGTGATCCCGTGCGCGCGCAGGCCCGGCAGCGCAGAATTTTAGGGGCTCTTCTGTAGCCGCTTCGCTGTGGGAAGCGTGAGAGATGGCGTCGCTTCTTGATAAGTCCGTGACCGATCACATCCATCCCACGCCGCCCACAGGGCGGCGGCTACAGAAGCGCGCAGTTCAACGCGCGAAAATTCTTTGTGATCCTTTGTGACCTTTGTGCGAGATGTTTTTCATGACCACGATTTACCGCCGCGCGTTAATCCCAATTGTTGCCCTTGGTGCCGCTCTCGCGATCACCGTTACCGTCCGAGCTGCCGAAGATCTTGCGCCGATCAAAGCGGAGATCACGAAGCGGCACGATGAAGCGCTCAAACGTCTCCAGGATTGGATCAAGCTGCCGTCGATCGCGGCGGAGAACCTGAACTCGGCGGAAGGCGCGGAATACATGGCGAAGCTGGCGAAAGAGGCGGGCTTCCAGCAAGCAACCGTGATTCAAACGGATGGGAAGCCAGGCGTGTTTGCGACCCTGGATGCCGGCGCGGCCAAAACGGTCGGCCTTTATTTCATGTATGACGTGAAACAGTTCGATCCCAAGGAATGGACTTCGCCGCCGCTGGATGCGTTGCTGGTCGACAAGCCCAATCTAGGAAAGGCAGTCGTCGGCCGCGGTGCGGTGAATCAAAAGGGACCGGAGGCGGCGTTTCTCGCGGCGCTCCATGCGATCAAGGGTGCGGGCAAGAAGATGCCGGTGAACCTGGTGATGGTGGCGGAGGGCGAGGAAGAAATTGGTTCGCCGCACATCGGACAAATCGTGCACAAGCCGGAAGTGCAGGCGGCGCTCGCGAAAACCGTGGGCGTTTTCATGCCCTCCTCGATGCAGGATCTCGATGGCATCGTCACGGTCAGTCTCGGCGCGAAAGGCGTGGTCGAGTTGGAGTTGGTTTCGACCGGTGAGAAATGGGGGCGCGGCCCGGGGAAGGACATTCATTCGTCGCTGAAAGCGATGGTCGATAGTCCAGCATGGCATTTGGTCAAAGCCCTCAACACGCTCGTCTCGGAAGATGGGAACGAGATCGCGATCGATAATTATCCGAAGCCGCGTCCGATCAACGACGAGGAAAAGAAAATGATCGCCGCCGCTGCGAAGATCCGCAGCGAAGCGCAGTCGAAGAAGCAGATGAGCGTGCAGCATTGGATCGGTGATCTGCCCTGGGAACAGGCGAACATTCGCCTGGAATCGCAGCCGACGGCGAACATCGAAGGACTGGTGGGCGGTTACACCGGCCCTGGCGGGAAGACGGTGCTGCCGCACAAGGCGGTGGCGAAAATGGATTTCCGTTTGGTGCCCGACATGAAAGCGGCGGACGTAGTGCCGGCCATCAAGGCGCACCTGGCCAAGCGCGGTTTCGGGGACATCGAAGTGAACATGAGCGGCGGCTACGATCCTACGCAGACCACGGCGAGCGCGCCCTTGATTCAAGCGCAGATCGCGGTGCTTAAACGCGCCGGAATCGACCCGGTCATGTGGCCGCGGAATGCCGGCTCGTATCCCGGTTTCGTCTTCACTGGCGAGCCGTTGAAGCTTGCGTCAGGACATTTCGGTCTCGGTCACGGCAGCGGCGCGCATGCGCCTGACGAATATTACGTGATCGAGTCGACCAATCCGAAGATCCAGGGTTTCGACGGCGCTGCGATGTCGTTCGTGGAATATCTCTACGAGCTGGCGAAGTAGGGAAGACATCAAGGGACGGCGATTTGTAATCGCCGACCTACTAGAACGGCGGTTGCAAACCGCCGCTCCTTGATGCTGCACGTCGTTCGACGTCTTACTTCTTCTTGCCTTCGCCCGGCCGGTAATCTTCCTCGGCGGCTTCGAACGCTTTCTCCAGGCCGACCATGTCTTCGCCGGGGCGTAGATTGTCGAACGCTTCGGATTCGCGCTTGAGTTCTTCGCGGCCTTGATCGAGGAGGGTTTAGATGCCCCACTCGTCAGTAATCGTTGACTGTCCCGGTGACGAAGCCAGCGAGATTATAGTGTTGGGCGCTGCACGTAACTTGAATAAATCCGTCACTGCAACGCCAGTACAAGTAAAGTAACTGTCCATTTCCGACCGTTTGCGTGTGTTCCGGTTTCCCGACAGCGGCCCAGAGTTCCACGTTCTTGCAGGCCAAACGCCCTGCTGCTTGCAGGAGCATTCCATTCGAGACGCTAGTGGACACTTTTGATCGCCACTCCTGCTTTGTTCGCGAGCTTTGCGGGGCGTCGGAGTCCCGCAAGCTGTCCTTTGACGATTCACTACGCGGCTCAGGTGGAGACGGCGTGGGGGTGGTCTCGCCACGACGGGTTGAGTCTTGTCGCGGTTCCGTTGCCACGGGCGCTACCCCACTGACTACCAATTGCCGTGTTAGTTCGTAAAATTTACCGCTACAACTTCGTCTTTCCCGGTATCGGCGCTCAAAAAGGTTAGCTTTACCGAATTACCGTTGGATTCGGCATTCTTCACAAAATGGATTCGGAGCGACCCGGGTGCGAGTTGAAACGTGTAGGTTTCAGAAAGGCTGTCCAAAACCGTGACTAGCACCGTCGAAGTGGTGTCTCCATTCAGTTTCGTGTCTAAGCTAGAAATGTAATATTTAAGATCGCCAGAAAATACTCGGTGGAAGCCACGCATACGCTCAACCGTGCTTACGTATGGTGCAGCTTTAGCGTCCCGCGTCAGCATGGGTAATCTTTGTGTATCACCGGACTGAGCAACGCTGTTGTGCTGGCCATTTGCTTTAGCGGGAAATGTACTGGTCATGTATGGCACCGAATCTGGTTGGCCGGGCGGGTGAGCAGGAGGTTCGCCAGCGGAAAGAGTAACGCCAACGAGTAAAACCGAAAAGCAGCAGGATTTAAACGCGCTCATCCTAGTGAAATGCTTTTTCGGTGAATGAATGTACTCACTGGCTCGTGCCCTTTTGATGCTATGTGATTCGCGGCTGCGACAGCAATCCGAAAAGCGACGGCGCTATCATTTCAGACGTTCGCGGCGCAAACCATCAATGTCTCAAGAAGATGGATGCTACTTATTAAAATGATCATCCACTATGGCCGAATTGTTTCTGAAATGGAGAGGGCACAAATTATTAGTTCTGGAAAAATACCGCGCTGCCACAAGGACTGGACCATCTATCTTCCTGGCTCAGTGGTATTCCTTTGGGATATGTGCGAGGCAGATCCGGCGTTAATCCACGACGTGGCAATTCTTAACGCGCAAACCTACGGTGAGAAAATGTGGTTACTGGAGTTTGAGGCGGAAATTCAAACAGAACCTGATCGATCAGGGCCGAGTTGGCTAAAGGCGGTGGTGTCACACGTCGATATAGACTTGGCGTCTGCCCGCAACGTTCGGTGGGGGAGATTCCGCAACCGCCAACCCGTGCGTCCGTTTTCTCCATGAAACGCGCAGACGCCACCCCCATTTTTAAGGTGGCGGCCGCAAACCGCACTCCTTGATGCGGCACGTCGTTCGACGTCTTACTTCTTCTTGCCTTCGCCGGGCCGGTAATCTTCCTCGGCGGCTTCGAACGCTTTCTCGAGGCCGACCATGTCTTCGCCGGGACGCAGATTGTCGAACGCTTCGGATTCGCGCTTCAGTTCTTCTTCGGAATAATTGGCGGCCTTGATCGAGAGTCCGATGCGGCGCTCGACTTTGTCCACCTTGATGACGCGCGCTTCGACTTCCTGGCCGACCTTGAGCACGTCCTTGACCTTCGCGACGTGATCTTCGCTGAGCTGCGAAATGTGGACGAGCCCGTCGATGTCGTCCTGCAATTGCACGAACGCACCGAAGCTCGCCAGCTTCGTGACCTTGCCGGTAACGAGATCGCCGATCTTGTATTTCGTGTCGATTTCCTTCCACGGATCGTCGCTCAGCTGTTTAATGCCGAGGCTGATCCGCTGGTTCACCTTGTCGATGTCGATCACGACCGCTTCGACTTCGTCGTTCTTCTTAAAGACTTCGCTCGGGTGATTGATCTTCCGGGTCCAACTCAAGTCGGAGACGTGGATCATTCCGTCGATGCCGTCCTCGAGCTCCACGAACGCGCCATACGCGGTCATGTTGCGGATCGCGCCCTTCACGTGGCTGCCGATGGTAAATTTCTTCTCGATCTCATCCCACGGATTCGCTTCGAGTTGGCGGAGGCCTAACGAGATCTTCTGCTCTTCCTTGTTCACACCGAGCACGACGGCTTCGACTTCCTGACCCTGCGTCAAAACGTCGGACGGCCGCATGATGCGCTTCGTCCAGGACAATTCTGAAACGTGAATGAGACCCTCGACACCTTCCTCGAGCTCCACGAACGCGCCGTAAGGCACCAGGTTCGTAATCTTGCCTTTGACGTGCTGCCCGGCCGGGAAACGCTCTTCGATCTGGTCCCAAGGATTTTTCTGGGTCTGCTTCAGGCCTAACGAGACGCG
The DNA here is from genome assembly GCA_041167565.1 of Verrucomicrobiota bacterium. Taxonomy (GTDB): domain Bacteria; phylum Verrucomicrobiota; class Verrucomicrobiia; order Chthoniobacterales; family UBA10450; genus AV80. The sequence goes on from JBEEHU010000040.1 coordinate 35,734, forward strand.
CTCTTTCTCTTTATTGATGTCGAGCACGATCACTTCGAGCGGCTGGCCGACTTTGAGCAGCTCGCTCGGATGTCCGAGACGGCCCCAGGTCATGTCGGTGATGTGGAGCAGGCCATCCATGCCATCGAGATCGATGAATGCGCCGAAATCGGTCAGGTTCTTCACGCTGCCCTGGACCATGTCGCCGACCTTCACGCCTTCGAGGAATTTCTGGCGCTTCTCGCTTCGCTCCTGCTCGATCAATTCGCGCCGGCTCAGGACGACGTTCTTCCGGTCGTCGTTGATCTTAACGATCTTGAAATCGTAAGTGTTGCCGACGAACTGCTGCAAATCCTTCGGCGGAATGATGTCGATCTGCGACGCGGGCAAGAACGCTTCCACGCCGATGTTCACCATGAGGCCGCCTTTGACGACGGACTTCACCTTGCCCTTGATCAGTCCATCGCCGGCGAAAACCTGGGCGATCTTGTTCCAATTCTGACGGTAAGCGGCTTTCTCCTTCGAGAGAACCACCATGCCTTCGTCGTTTTCGAGGCGCTCCAGGAGCACTTCCACTTCATCGCCGACTTCCATGGATTCGATGTCTTCGAATTCGTGGGAGGGAATGACGCCCTCCGATTTGTAGCCGATATCGACCAGGACTTCTCGCGGGCGAATCTCGAGAACGCGTCCTTTGACGATGCTACCTTCTTTGAACTCGCGATATGACTGCGCGAGTAAATCCTGCATTTGCAACATGGCGGTAAGTTTTCTCCTTGCGGCGCGGAGCCGCTTTTCTGTCTTTAGCGCAGGCGTTTATCGCCGGAGCTTCCCCGCAGAAATGGGGACGGCATACTAGCCCGAGATTACCGGAGGTCAACCGGGAGGGAGGGCATGACGAAAACCGTGTCATCCCGAGCCGCGGAGACGGCGAGGGACCTCACAAACGCTCTGCTCTCACACAAACTAGAGGCAACCACGTTCGCCATGCTGATCTTCGCAGAGCGCGCCAGCGGATTTGCGTAGTTTGCCCTGCGACTGTGAGGTGCCGCGCCGTCTGCGCGGCTCGGGATGACCGGCCTTCCATACCTTGAGCCTCGCTAATTTCTCCGCATATTGGCGTTGTCCGCGAAGCGTGTCTCCCTTCGTTTCGCTGCGGCGCGTCTATGAAAAGGATCCTCATTTCAGTAATTTTGTTCGTCGGCGCTACACAGCTTTACGCGGCGTCCCCGGCCGAACAGCATGTCGCGGAAGCGATCAAGGCCCCCAATCTGAGCGTCGTTCATCTTTGGGCGCCCTGGTGTTCGAATTGCCAGTCGGAATTGAAGAGTGGCGGCTGGCTGAAAATAGTGAAGGAGAATCCGGACGTTAAATTTTATTTCGTCTCCGTCTGGAATGGCGGTGAAGAGGGCCGGGCGATGCTCACGAAATACGAGCTCGCCAATCAGCCGAATGTCACCATCCTCGCCGATCCCGGCCCACGAACCGGCGACGCCAAGATCAAGCGCTTCCTCGACCTTCCTCTAAGCTGGATCCCGACGACGTGGGTCTATAAAGGCGGCGATCTCCGCTACGCGCTCAATTATGGCGAAGTCCGCTTCGATGTGCTTCAGCAATTCTTCGCCGACAGCAATTCGAAATGGTAGACGAAGTGAAGTAGCATGGTGCTCTCCAGTCCTTTTTCCGCATGATCCAACTCTCCCACCCACCTGCGACAGTGCCTCACAAGCCACCGGCGATTCTCTCGTTGATCGGCGACACACCGCTTGTCGAGATTACGCGCATCGATACCGGGCTCTGCCAGCTTTTCGTTAAGCTCGAAAACCAGAATCCCACCGGCTCCATCAAAGACCGCGTCGCGCTGGCCATGATCGAGGCGGCGGAGCGCGACGGGAAACTGGAACCCGGCGGCACGATCATCGAGGCGACCGCGGGCAATACGGGACTCGGCCTCGCCTTGATCGCCGGAGCGAAAGGCTATCACATCATTCTCGTCATCCCCGACAAGATGTCGGCCGAAAAAGTCGCGCACGTCCGCGCGCTCGGCGCCGAAGTGCGGCTCACGCGTTCCGACGTCACCCGCGGCCATCCCGAATATTATCAGGACGTGGCGGCGCGGCTGGCGACGGAAATTCCTGGCGCGTTTTACGTCAATCAATTTGGCAATCCAGCCAATCCGCTCGCGCACGAGCGCGGAACCGGCCCTGAGATTTGGGAACAAATGGGCCATCATCTCGACGCGGTGGTTTGCGGGGTTGGTTCCGGTGGGACATTGACGGGGCTCTCTCGCTTTTTCAGCAAGGTGCAGCCGAATTTGGAAATGGTCCTGGCCGATCCCGCCGGATCCATCCTGGTCGATTACGTGAAGACAGGAAACATCGGCACCGCCGGAAGCTGGGCTGTCGAAGGCATCGGCGAAGATTTTATTCCCGACATTGCCGATCTCTCCCGAGTAACCGAGGCCTACACGATTGACGACACAGAAAGTTTCGCGACAGCGCGCGAGCTATTGCGGCAAGAAGGGATTTTGGGCGGCTCGTCGACCGGCACGCTCCTGGCCGCGGCGCTTCGTTACTGCCGGGCCCAGACCCAGAAGAAGCGCGTGGTCACTTTCGTCGCCGATGATGGCAACAAATATCTCTCGAAGATGTATAACGATTTCTGGATGGCCGAGCAGGGCTTCGCGCGCCGGCCCGCTCACGGCGACTTGAGCGATCTCATTACCCACCGTTACGAAGCTGGTGAAGTCATCTCGGTTGGCCCGGACGACACTTTGCTCACGGCTGTGAAACGGATGCGTTCCGCGGATGTGTCGCAGGTGCCCGTCGTCGATGGCAATGGCCGGCCAGTCGGCATCCTCGATGAATCGGACGTGCTCGTAAAAGTTCATCAGGATCCGGAGCGCTTTAATCATGCGGTGCACACGGCGATGACCGATAGGCTGGAGACGCTGTCGCCCTCCGCAAAGATCAACGATCTGCTGGAAGTTTTCGATCGCGGCCGCGTCGCCATTGTCATGGACGGAAGCAAATTCCTCGGCCTGATCACGCGCAGCGATCTGCTTTCCTATCTCCGCCGGCAAATGCCTTAAGAAAATTCATCCACAGATTACGCAGATTTTTTCAAAACCCGAGATGCTGTGTCTTTAATGTGTGTAAATCTGCGTAATCTGTGGACGAAATTTCGATGAAAAAGCAACACGACATCGCGACCCGCGTCATCCACGCCGGGCAATCACCCGACCCAACAACCGGCGCGATCATGATGCCGATTTACCAGACCTCGACTTACGTCCAGGAAAGTCCCGGCAAACACAAAGGCTACGATTACTCGCGCTCGATCAATCCGACGCGCAGCGCCTACGAGCGTTGCATTGCCAATCTCGAAAGCGGCACGCGCGGCTGGGCCTTTGCTTCCGGACTTGCCGCCATGGCGACGGCGCTCGATGGGCTCGACAGTGGCTCACACATTTTGGTGAGCGATGATCTCTACGGCGGCACCTTTCGGCTTTTCGAAAAGGTGCGGCGCCGTTCCGCGAATCTCGATTTCACCTTCATCGACATGAGCGATCCGGCGACGGTCGAGAAAGAGATGCGGCCGAACACGCGCATGGTCTGGGTAGAAACGCCGAGCAACCCGCTCCTCAAGTTGATCGACCTGGAAGCCGTCGCGAAAATCGCGCGGGCGCATAACGCGATCTCGGTTTCCGATAATACTTTTGCAAGCCCGTGGATGCAGCGGCCGATCGAATTCGGTTTCGACATGGTCATTCACTCCGCCACGAAATACCTGAACGGCCACTCCGACATGGTTGGTGGCGTCATTGTCGTCGGAGAAAACAAGGAGCTCGGCGACCAGATCGCGTTTCTCCAGAACGCCGTCGGCGCGATCGCGGGGCCATTCGATAGCTTTCTGGCTTTGCGGGGATTGAAGACGCTGGCGTTGCGGATGGAGCGGCATTGTGAGAACGCGCTCGAGATCGCGCGCTTCCTCGAGAAGGAACCGAAGGTGGAGAAGATCTACTACCCCGGACTGGAGCGACACCCACAACATGCTCTCGCGAAGAAGCAGATGCGCGCGTTCGGCGGTATGGTCACGATCGTTTTGAAAACGGACCTCGCGGGAACTCGGCGTTTTCTCGAGAACACGCATCTTTTTTCACTCGCGGAAAGCCTGGGCGGAGTGGAGAGCCTCATCAATCATCCCGCGATCATGACCCACGGATCGATCCCGCCCGAGATGCGGGCGGCGCTCGGGATCACTGATTCACTCGTGAGATTGTCGGTCGGCGTGGAAAAGGTTGAGGATCTTATCGACGATCTGAAGACCGCGTTCGCCGCGATTTAGGTGGATCGCGCGCTCCGTTGCGCGATGGCAATTAGTGCCGCTACGCCGCCAAGATAGCATCGAGCGCGGAGCGCTCGATCCACCTCGCGCTTTTCAATGCTTCATCTAAGCTTGCGCCGATGGGCAGCAGCTTCGGACAGCTTTTCCGCATTACGACTTGGGGGGAATCCCACGGCGGCGGCGTGGGCGTCGTCATCGACGGATGTCCGCCGCGGATCGAACTGAGCGACGCCGACGTTCAGCGCGATCTCGACCGGCGCCGTCCCGGCCAAAGCGCCATTGTCACTCCGCGCGATGAAGCGGATCGCTGCCAGATTTTGTCCGGCGTTTTCGAAGGCCGCACGCTCGGCACCCCGATCTCGATCATGGTGATGAATAAGGATGCCCGGCCCGAGGCCTACGCCGGGATGAAAGTCACCTATCGTCCTTCGCATGCTGATTTCACCTATGAAGCCAAATACGGCATCCGAAACTGGCAGGGCGGGGGACGCGCCTCGGCCCGCGAAACGATTGGGCGTGTGGCAGCCGGCGCCGTGGCAAAAAAAGTTCTAAACAGGATTTCCCGCGGGCGCGTCGAGATCGTCGCCTACGTCACGCAGATCCATGAAGTGTTCGCGCGCATCGATCGGAGTTCGGTCCGGATCGAGGACGTCGAACGCAACGCCATTCGCTGTCCCGATGCGGCTGCCGCGGAGCTGATGACCGCCCTGATTCAATCCGCGCGCAGCGAGGGCGACTCGCTCGGCGGCGTGATCGAGTGCGTCATTCGCGGCCTCGACGCCGGTCTGGGCGAACCGGTCTTCGATAAATTGGAGGCCGATCTGGCCAAGGCGATGTTGAGTTTGCCGGCTTCGAAAGGTTTTGAGATCGGCTCCGGTTTCGCGGCGACGCGCATGAAAGGCTCGGAGCATAACGATCCGTTTGAAGTGCGGGATGAAAAGATCCGCACCACAACCAATAATTCCGGCGGCGTCCAGGGCGGCATCAGCAACGGCGAAGACATTTTCTTCCGCGTCGCTTTCAAGCCCACCTCTACGATCGCGCGCGATCAAAAAACCGTGACCGCCTCCGGTGAAGAAACAACGTTGGCCGCGCGCGGCCGCCACGATCCCTGCGTCCTGCCGCGCGCAGTGCCGATCGTGGAAGCGATGGCCGCGCTCGTTCTCTGCGATCATGCCCTGCGACAAGAGGCCATCTCCGACTTCGGCGAGTAGCTTGCGCTACCGATGAATTCCACCACAGGATCTGCGGTCTGGCAGGCGCTCTTCCTTTCATTCGCGATCGTTCTGCTTTTGTTCGAGGTGCTTCGCGGTTGGCGTCTCGGCATCATGCGGCAACTGATGCGCGGGGCCGCGCTCATCGCCGCCTACGCCGCTGGTTATTTTGGCGGCGGCCTCATACTGCCGCTTCTTCGCCCCATCTTGAAATGGCCCGACTTCATCGTCTCAATGATCGGCGGCGCGCTTCTCTCGTTGGTCGTTTACGGAGTCATCGCCAGCCTCGGCTCGATTCTCTTCAAGCGCACGGCGCAACAAAGTTCTGGTCCGGTGCGCTTGCTTTACGGTCTCAGCGGCGCGCTGGCCGGGCTTTGTTTCGGCGCATTTTTCATCTGGCTCATCCTTGTGGGAATCCGTTCCGTCGGTTCCATCGCCGATGCGCAGGTGCAGGCCCGGCCGCCGACCAACGTCATCAGAAATCCGCTTCCTCGTTCTTCCGACACCTCGCGGATAGAGGATGCGCCCTCACTGCGGAATTTTGATGCCGACTCCGTCTCGACGTTCATCGCGCGTTTAAAGAACTCGATCGAGTTGGGCACGGTCGGGGGCATCATTAGGAAAACAGACGTGATCCCCGACTCTGTGTACCAAACCTTGAAGGACGCCGGAACAGTTAGCGCGAACCCGGAAAGTGCGCGGCGCTTCCTCAGTTTTCCCGGCGCGATCGAGTTGAGCCAACATCCGAAAATAGTTGCACTGCGAAATGACCGCGAGGTGGCCGACCTGATCGCTCAAGGCAAGCTTCTCGAGTTATTGCGCCACCCGCGAGTCCTGGAAGCTGCGAACGATCCGACGCTGGTCGAGCGCGTGAAGCAGTTCGATCTCAAGAAGGCGCTCGAGTTTGCCGCGAAGAAATAATTGCAGATTTCAGATTTCAGAATGCAGATTGGAGAAAGTGGAAGCGGATGATCTAAAGGCGCGGACGAAACAATTCGCCCTGCGAATTATCAAGTTGGTTGGCGCGTTACCGAAAAGCGTTGAAGGACGTGCTATCGCGAGCCAACTCGTGCGGTGCGGTACGTCCGTTGCAGCCAACTATCGCGCAACCTGCCGGGCGCGTTCGAAAGCGGAATTTATCGCGAAGATCGGCGTCGTTTTGGAGGAAGCCGATGAGTCCTTGCTTTGGTTGGAGTTGATCGTTGACGCGAAGCTTTTGTCCCCGAAACGCGTCGAGCCTCTGCTGCGGGAGGCCGGTGAATTGGTCGCAATCATGGCGGCGTCGCGCAAGTCAGCCGCTTCCAATCTGAAATCTGCAATCTGAAATCTGCAATGCTCATCACCATCGGCTTGGAAGTTCACGCGCAGCTTCGCACTCGCTCGAAGATATTCTGCGCTTGTCCGGTGGAATTTGGCGCGCCTCCTAATTCGCACACCTGTCCGATCTGTTTGGGATTACCGGGCGCGCTGCCGGTAATGAACCGCGAAGCGCTCCGGCTCACGGTGCTTACTGGGCTGATGCTGGGTTGCGACATCACTCCCGTCTCCAAGTTCGATCGCAAAAGTTATTTCTATCCGGACATGCCGAAGAACTATCAGATTTCGCAATACGACCTGCCTCTGTGCGTGAAAGGGAGTGTTCCGTTGCACGACCTGGCGTATCCGAAGGATGCGCAGAAAAATATTGCGACGCCGGACAAGGAAGTGGCGCTCGTTAGGATCCATCTCGAGGAGGATGTGGCGAAAAGTTTCCATTTCGAAAACAGCACCGGGATCGATTTCAACCGCGCCGGCACGCCGCTGATGGAAATTGTGAGCCAGCCCGAAATCAATTCGCCGGAGGAAGCCTTCGCGTTTCTCACGGCGCTCAAACAAATCCTGATTTACGGCGCGGTGAGCGATGCAGACATGGAGAAGGGCCAGTTGCGCTGCGACTGCAACATCTCAGTGCGACCCGAAACGCAGCCGGAGCTCGGCGCCAAAATCGAGGTCAAGAACATGAACTCGATCAGCGCGGTTCGGCGCGCCCTCAGCTACGAAGTGGCGCGGCAAACGGCGGCGCTGGAGCGTGGCGAAAAATTGGAGCAGGAGACGCGAGGCTGGGACGATGGCGCCAGCAAGACGTTTCTGATGCGCACGAAAGAGTCGGCGCATGATTACCGTTATTTCGCCGACCCCGATCTAGTGCCGGTGAAGACGGAACCGCTGCTTGAGGATGTGCGCGTGCGAATGCCCGAACTGCCCCGCGCAAAGCGAGCGCGTTTCGTCGAGCAATACGGTGTGAGCGGGTACGACGCGGCGGTGCTGGCGGACGACCTGTCGTTGGCGGCTTACTTTGAGGCGGCCGCTAGAGATGCGCGCAAACCGAAGAGCGTCGCGAACTGGATCTTGAACGATTTGCAAAGCGCCCTGGCCGGCGCGGACTGCACGATTGCCGATTGCCCGATTCCTCCGGCCGCGCTCGATGAATTGGTTAACCTGATTGAGACCGGAAAAATCAGCGGCAAGCAGGCGAAGGAAGTTTTCTCGGAGATGTTCGCGAGCGGAAAAAGCGCCTCGGCGATTGTGAGCGAAAAAGGGATCGAGCAGTTGAGCGATGCGACGGAGATCGAGATGCTTTGCGAGCAGGCGATCGCGGCGAATCCGAAACCGGTGTTGGATTTCCGCGCGGGAAATGCGGTGTCGCTAAATTTTCTCAAAGGGCAGGTGATGAAACTGTCGAAGGGAACGGCGAACCCGATGCTGGTGGGTGAGATTTTGGAACGGAAACTCAGAGAAGGCTCACACTAAGGACACGACGGGAATTTCTACGAAAAATCCTTCGTGTTCCGTTGTGACCTTTGTGTGAGAAATTCGACACGTGCGAATTCTTATTGCACCGGACAAATTCAAGGGCTCGTTAGGCGCGCGCGACGTCGCGGAGTGCATCGCCGCGGGATTCCGCGACGTCCTGCCGGATGCAACAATCGAGATCGTTGCCGTCGCCGATGGCGGCGAGGGGACAGCCGACGTGATCTCTCAAACGTGCGTGGGCGAATGGGTCAATTGCAAAGCGCACGATGCGCTCGGACGCGCAATCACGGCGCGCTACTTTTGGCTGCGCGAGAAGCCGATCGCCGTAATGGAGATGAGCGAAGCGTCCGGCATGTGGCGGGTCGCACCAGACGAGCGAGACCCGCTGCGTGCCGATACTTTTGGGGTCGGCGAAATGCTGAAGGATGCGGCCAGTCGTGGCGCGAAAGAGACTCTTATCGGGCTCGGAGGCAGCGCGACGAACGACGGCGGGTTCGGGATGGCGCGCGCACTCGGATTCCGGTTTTTTGATGAAGACACAGAGCTGATCAGTGGACCGGATGAGTTGCAAAATCTGACGAAGATTGTTCGGCCAGATGTAGAGGCGCTTATGCCAAGCGCCTTCTCTTCGGGTGGGCGCTTGACACAACCGCCTCTACATCTCATCGCCGCGGTGGATGTGCGGAATCCGCTGCTCGGAGAACAAGGCGCGACGCGGACGTTTGGTCTGCAAAAAGGGGGAACGCCCGAACAGCTCGAAATTCTCGAACGCGGTCTGGCTCGGCTGGCCGATGTGGTCGCGCGCGATCTGGGTTGCGATTTTCGCGAGGCTCCGGGCGCCGGAGCGGCTGGCGGACTCGGTTTCGGTCTGATGAGTTTTTGCGGCGCACAGGTTCGATCGGGCTTCGAGGTCGTTGCGGAATTCATCGATCTCGAAGCGGCGATCCAACGGGCGGATGTTGTCATTACCGGCGAAGGAAGCCTCGATCGGCAAACTCTGGAAGGAAAGGCGCCGGCCGGGGTAGCGCGGATCGCCCGCAAACAGGGAAAGCGCGTTTTTGGGATTGCGGGTGTTGCGACTGGGGATCCAACGGTTCTCGAAGTTTTCGATGGTGTATTTCCTCTCGTAACGCCGTCCACCAGCCGGGAAGAAGCGATGGCGCGAACGGCCGAGCTGCTGCGCGATCGCGCCAGAGAACTCGCGGCGATATTATGAAGCGCGTCGATCTTTTCTGGGGAGCGCAGGCTGCCAGCCTGCAGTTGCCGGCAGCTTGCCGGAAACATCCCAGAACGAAGTACGGCCTTGAGCGGACCGGGGCGAGTAGCGTCTCGGCAAGCTGCC
>JBEEHU010000041.1:0-25942 GCA_041167565.1 Verrucomicrobiota bacterium
CGGTGCGAACACCGCGATCTTCACCGTCGTCCACGCGGTCCTGCTCGCGCCGCTGCCTTATCCCGATTCCGATCGCATCGTGGCGGTGCAATCGCGAAATCTGCAGGAGAATTTGAAAGGGCTCGGCTTCGCGCCCGCGGGTTTTCGCGATGTGGAGAAACAGGTCACCTCATTCGAAAGCATCGCGGCGTCTCGCTACAACTATGACAACCTGACGGGCATTGAGAAGCCGACTTCGCTCACCGGCAGACTGGTTACGCAGGATTACTTCAAGGTGCTGGGCGAAAAAGCGCTCATCGGCCGGACCTTCACGCGCGAGGACGCTGCGGCCGGCGCGAAAGCGAGCGTCGTTCTCAGCTACGATCTTTGGCAGAAACAATTCGGCGGCCGGCGCGAGATCGTCGGCGAAACGATCACGCTCAACGACGTGCCGCATGAAGTGATCGGCGTCATGCCGCGGACTTTCAAAGATCCGTTCAACGTCTCGTCGCTCTGGCGGATTTTTCCGAATGAAGGCGGCGAAAATGCCGTGGCTAACGCGCGTTTTTGGGCGGTAATCGGACGCCTGAAGGCCGGGATGCCGGCAGCAACGGTGCAGGCCGAGCTTTCGACAATCGCCGCGCGCCTCGTGCAGAGCGATCCGAAATTCTACAAAGGATGGGACTTCAATCTGAGTCCGTTGCGCGACCAGGTTGTCGGTAATTACCGGGAAGGTCTGCTGCTCGTCGTTGGCGCTTCACTGCTTGTGCTGCTCATCACGTGCGCGAATGTTGCCGGCCTTCAGTTCGTTCGGGCTTCGACCCGGCAGCGCGAAGTCGCGATCCGCCTCGCTCTCGGCGCAAGCCGGGCGGCGATCGTAAGGAGTCATCTGATCGAGTCGCTCCTCCTGGTCACGCTCGGCGGAATCGGCGGGGTGTTGATCGGCAGTTGGGGTTTGGATTTGCTGCTCGCGAGTCTGGCGAAGGATTGGATTCCGCGCAGTGACGAGATCGCCCTCAGCATGCCGGTCCTTCTAGCCACCGGCCTCACCGCGCTGCTCACCGGAATCTTGTTTGGCCTTTTCCCGGCCTGGCATGCGACCCGTGTCGACGCGATCGATTCGTTGCGCGACGGCAGCAAAGGCTCGGCTGGTTTGCAATCGGTCCGGCTGCGCGGCGCGCTCGTCATCGCGCAGATCGCGCTCACGATGGTACTGCTCGTTTGCGCGGGATTAGTCTGGAAAAGTTTCGCCGCGATCACTCGAGTTAATCCCGGCATTCAAATCGAGAACACGTTGAGCATGGTGCTCACACTCTCGCCGATTCGTTACGACACGGGACCGAAGCGCACGGAATATTATCGCCAAGTCCTCGAGCGGATGAGCGCGATCCCCGGAGTGGAATCGGTCGCGTTCACGCAGACGATGCCCTTCATGTGGGGAATCCCGGCGACCTTTTCGATCTACGGCTTGCCGGACGACACTGCGAAATTACCGCCCGCCTTCTACGATTCAGTCAGCACTTCCTATTTTTCGACGATGCACATCCCGCTCATCGCGGGTCGCCCTTTTGCCGAGACCGACAATGACCAAGCGCCGAAAGTGATCGTAATTAGCCAATCCGCGGCGAAGAAATTCTTTCCCACCGACGATGCGCTTGGTAAACGGCTGACTCTTCCGCCTAGTCGCCAGCAACCGAACCCGCCTCCGCTCGAAGTCATCGGCGTGGTCGGCGACGTGCCGCGCAATGGACTCGACGCGGCGACGCCCTATCAAGTTTATGCGTCGTTGAATCAGCGCGGCTGGCCTTTCGCCACGCTGCTCGTGCGCTCGCCGCTTCCGGTCGAAACAATCTCGCAAACGATCCAGCGCGCGATCTGGGAATTCAACCCCGAGCAAACAATCTCGAACGTGACGCCGGTGCGAACGCTGGTGAAACAAAGTCTGACGCAGCCGCAACTTTATCTCGCGTTGTTCAGCCTGTTCGCGCTGCTCGCGTTGCTGCTCGCAGCCATTGGTCTCGACGGCCTCATCGCCTACAGCGTCGCGCAACGCACCCGTGAATTTGGCATCCGTTACGCACTCGGCGCTCAGGTCGGCGACGTTCTTCGACTCGTAATCGGCCAGGGCGCACGGCTCACCGCGTTCGGCCTCGTGCTCGGAGTTCTCGCCGCGGCCGGCGTGGCGCGGCTCATGGAAACATTGCTTTTCCGCACCAAGGCTTACGATCCTCTCGTCTTCGGCGGCGTGGTGTTCGTCCTCGCGTTCATCGGCCTTCTCGCCGTCCTCCTGCCCGCGCTCCGCGCCACCAAGGCAGATCCCGTTGCCGCTCTTCGCGCTGAATGAGTCCTCTTATATGAACGCTGCTCATTTCTTTATGGAGGGGCGAGCTCTGCGAGCCCGGCGTCGCAGGAGCGCCGCCCTCCATCGACAGTCCGACCTCTGATCCATGAACAATTTCCGCTACGCCTTTCGACAGCTTCGCAAAGCTCCGGCTTTCACGTTCACCGCGCTGGCCACGATCGCGATCTGTCTCGGGGCGAACCTTGCCATCTTCGCGGTCATCAATTCCATTCTGGTAAGGCCGCTTCCATTTCCCGACGCCGACCGGCTCGTCAGTATTTACAACACCTATCCGAAAGCGGGCGTCGAGAATGACGGTTCGTCGATCACCAACTACTACGAGCGCCGCGGCAATATCCCCGCCTTGTCGAGCCTTTCCATTTATATGGAACGCAGCGAAGTCGTCGGCGAACCGGGCTCGACCGAACAGATGGGAGTCATCCGAATCTCACCGGATTTCTTCGCTACCCTCGGCGTGAGGCCCGCGCTCGGCCGCAGCTTCACCGAGGAAGAATGGATTCAGCAGAAGAACGTCGCCATCCTGACGGACGCCTTCTGGCGCGAGCGTTTTAATTCCGACCCAAACGTTCTGGGCCGCTACACTCGGATCAACGGCATCCCCAGAGAAATCGTTGGTGTCCTGCCTCCTGGTTTTCGCTTTCTGTCGTCCGAGGCGCGCCTTTTTGTTGGGATGAAATTCAACGAGGAACAGCGTGGACCGAAAGAGCGTCACTCTGGCGGCGGTGCCACCCACATGATCGCGCGTTTGAAAGCGGGCGCCACGATCGCGGAAGGGCAAGCGCAGATCGACGCGCACAATGCCGAGGTAGAAAAGGACAACCCGGAAGCGAAAATGATGGCGGAGGCGGGATTCCGTTCGCCGGTGCTCTCACTTCATGCGGATCACGTTCGCTCCATTCGACCGACGCTTCTGCTCCTCCAGGCTGGCGTGTTTTTTCTCCTCCTCATTGGCGCGGTCAATTTGGTCAACCTGCTTCTGATCCGCGCGAGCGCACGCGCGAAAGAAATGGCGATCCGTCAATCGATGGGGGCCAGCCGGCGACAGATTGTGGGGCAGGTCATGGTTGAAACCGTGGCCTTGACCGCGAGCGGCGGATTGCTCGGACTCGCCGCCGGAGCGTGGGGAACCCGATTACTCGAAATTCTCGGGGCGGACCGCCTACCGCTCGGCGCGCGGATTGAGTTCGATGGATGGCTGGCCGCAATCGGTCTGATCGGCTCGCTTGTTCTCGGTATCGTCATCGCCCTGCCGATCGCCTGGTTCAACCTGAGCAGTCATTTGAGCCACGCGCTTCAATCCGAATCGCGCAGCGGGACGACGAGCCGCGCCGCGCAAAGTCTGCGCCACGGATTTATCGTCGCCCAGATTGCACTCGCGTTCGTTCTCCTGGCTGGCGCGGCCTTGCTCGGACTGAGCCTGAAAAAAGTCATGGCGGTCTCTCCAGGCTTTCAGTCCGATCACCTGCTCACCGGCGAGTTAACGGTCCCATGGCAAAGCGACCCGAAGCGCCACGTTGAGATCGGCGATCGCCTGCTGGAATTGATCCGCCAGCAGCCTGGTGTGACCGCTGCCGGAATCATCACGAACATGCCGCTGACGGGCGATAACGGCAAAACGGCCGCCGCGCCGAAGGGCTATGTGCCGCCGGCGGGCCAGTCGTTGCAGGGTCATTACTCCTATGCCGTCACCGGCGATTACTTCACCGCGCTCGGCATTCCGTTGCGCGAAGGACGGTTTCTGACCTCCGAGGATTCGCACCAGCCGGAACGAGTCTGTGTCGTTGATGAAGATTTTGCGCGCCATTATTTTCCCAAGGGCGGCATGCTTGGTGAGAAAATCACGCAGGCCGGCGAAATGGATGCCAACGGCGGCGTGCTCGGTCAGAAAATCACGCACGCCGGTGAAAGCGATGACGCAAAACTGTTCACCATTGTCGGGGTGGTCGGTCGGGTGAAACAGATCGCGCTCACCGAGCCGCAAGGCCAGGGGGCGGTTTATCTTCCTTTCGCTTATCGAGAGAACTCTTATTATTTCGTGGTCACGCGCACTAAGCAGCGTCCTGAAGCATTCGCCGGAGCGCTCCGCAAACTCGTCCGCGCGGCTGATCCGGATTTGGCGATCGACAACATCCGCCCGATGGAGACGCACGTTGCGGACAGTCTCATCGCGCGGCGGTCGCCGGCGCTACTGGCGGGAATCTTTGCCGGTGTGGCACTGCTTCTCGCGGCCATTGGGACGTACGGCGTGTTAAGTTACGCCGTCGCGCAACGTGCGCGCGAGATTGGCATTCGCATGGCCGTGGGCGCGCAGAGGTGGCAGATCGGGACGCAGTTTCTCTCGTTAGGTCTGCGCCTTCTCGCCGCCGGGACCGTGCTCGGTTTGATCGGCGCGTGGTGGGTCGGACGAGCGATGCAAAGCGTTCTCTTCGATGTGCCGTCGCTGCCCATCGCCGCCCTTTTTGGCACGGCGCTCGTGATGTCTGCGGTGTCACTGATTGCCTGCCTCATCCCCGCGCGCCGCGCCGCCAAAGTCGACCCCATGGTCGCGCTCCGCGCGGAATAACCAGCACTATATATGAACGATATCCGCTACGCCTTTCGCCAACTTCGCAAGGCCCCGGCCTTCACGATCACCGCTCTCGCCACGATCGCGATCTGCCTCGGCGCCAACCTCGCGATCTTCGCGGTGATCAATTCGATCCTGCTTCGTCCGCTTCCGTTTCCGCAATCCGATCGGCTGGTCACGATCTTCAACACCTATCCGAAAGCCGGCGTCGAGCGCGATGGCTCGTCGGTGACCAATTACTACGAGCGGCGCGGCAACATCCCGGCCTTCTCGAGCCTTTCCATCTATCGCGAAAGCAGCGAACTCGTCGGCGAAGCTAGTTCGACCGAGCAGGTAGAGATCATGCGCATCACGCCGGAGTTTTTCAGGACGCTTGGCGTCGGCCCGGTGATAGGTCGCAGCTTCCACGATACAGATGTGACGGAGATGGTGGATAAGCAACAGGCCATCTTGACCGACGCCTACTGGCGTCAGCGCTTGAATTCCGATCCAAACGTCCTTGGCCGGGACATTCTCGTAAACGGAGTGCCAAGAAAGATCGTGGGCGTGTTGCCTCCTGACTTTCGTTTCCTCTCCTCGGAAGCGCGGCTCTTCCTGCCGCTCACGTCCGAGTTGTCACAGCGCTCTCCGAAGCAGCGCCATTCCGGCGGCGGTGGCACTCACATGATTGCGCGATTGAAACCGGGCGCGACAATGGCCCAAGCGCAATCACAGATCGACGCGCACAACGCCGCGGTCGAGAAAGATAACCCCGAGGCGAAAATGATGGCCGAGGCCGGCTTCCGCTCGCCGGTGCTTTCCCTTCATGCGGATCACGTGCGCTCCATTCGCCCGACACTCCTGTTGATACAGGGCGGCGCGTTTTTCCTCCTGCTCATTGGCGCGGTCAATCTGGTCAATCTGCTTCTAATCCGCGCGAGCGGCCGCGCGAAAGAAATGGCGATTCGCCAATCGATGGGCGCAGGTCGGTGGCATGTGGTGAGCCAGGTGATGACGGAAACTGTCGTGCTCACCGTGGCTGGCGGATTACTCGGGCTCGTCGTAGGCGCGTGGGGGATTCGACTAGTGGGCGTTCTCGGCGCGGATCGTTTGCCGCTCGGTGCGCACATCGCGTTCGATCGCTGGCTGGCGTCGATCGGTCTGGCCGGCGCGATTCTCCTGGGACTCGTGATCGCGGTTCCGATCGCTTGGTTCAACCTGCGCAGCCATCTGGCAAACGCGCTGCAATCGGAATCGCGCACCGGCACGATCAGTCGCGCCGCGCAACGCGTGCGCCACGGATTCATTATCGCGCAGATCGCGCTCGCTTTTGTTTTGCTCGCCGGCGCGGCGCTGCTTGGGCTGAGCCTGAAAAAGGTCATGGCCCTTTCTCCCGGCTTTCGCGCCGATCACGTTCTCACCGGCCAGTTCACGCTCGCGTGGGGAGCTTATCCGCCAGAATCACCCAAGCGCGTCGCTGTTCTCGATCGCTTGGTGGAAGCGATCGGTCAGCAGCCTGGAGTTGCCGCGGCCGGAACGATCACAAACGTGCCGCTGAGCCGAGACAGCGGGAAAATCGCGGTCACACCCAAAGGTTATGTGCCGCAGCTGGGTGAATCACTTCACGGTCATTATTCCTATGGCGTGACCGGCAATTATTTCACGGCGCTTGGCATTCCGTTGCGCGAAGGACGGTTCCTTACCTCGGCGGATTCGCAGCACGCGGAAAGGGTTTGCGTTGTCGATGAGGATTTCGCCCGACGTTACTGGCCCCGCGATGGCGGGGATGGCGCGCTCGGCCAACGTGTCTTTCATGGCAGCGATTCCGACGACGCGAAAGCGTTCACCATTGTCGGTATCGTCGGCGCGGTAAAACAGGCGGAGCTTACAGAAGCGCAGGGGCAGGGGGCGGTTTACCTGCCTTTTCTCTATCGAGACAGCGCCAATATTTTCGTCGTTACCCGCACAAGCCAGCGTCCGGAAGCATTTGCGGAAACGCTGCGAAAGCTCGTGCGCGCGACCGATGAGTGGCTCGCCATCGATGATCTCCAATCCATGGATACGCGTATCGCCGAAAGTCTGATCGCGCGTCGCTCGCCAGCGCTGCTTGCCGGGATTTTCGCAGGCGTAGCGCTCCTCCTGGCGGCGATTGGAACCTATGGGGTTCTCAGCTACTCCGTCGCGCAACGTACGCGCGAGATCGGCATTCGCATGGCGCTTGGAGCGCAAAGGCGCCAGATCGGGACGCAATTCCTCTCGTTAGGCTTGCGCCTTCTCGCCGCCGGAACCATCCTCGGTTTGATCGGCGCGTGGCTGGCGGGAAGAGCGATGCAGAGCGTTCTTTTCGACGTGCCCGCGCTGCCCGTCGCCGCTCTTCTCGGCACCGCGATCGTCATGACCGTGGTGTCATTGGTGGCTTGCCTCATTCCCGCGCGCCGCGCCGCCAAAGCCGATCCAATGGTCGCGCTCCGCGCGGAATGACCCAGCACTATATATGAACGACCTCCGCTTCGCTTTCCGACAGCTGCGCAAATCTCCCGGGTTCACGCTCGTCGCCGTTCTCACGCTCGCGCTCGGCATTGGCGCGAACACCGCGATCTTCAGCGTGATCAATGCGGTCCTGTTGCGTCCGCTGCCGTATCCCGATGCCGAACGGATCGTGACCATGAGTGAATCGGGTGCGGGGCAGCCCGAGATTTCGGTTTCGTGGCAGAACTTTCTCGATTGGAAAACGGAGAGCAACGTTTTCGAATCGCTGGCGGTCGGGCGCCGTGAAGCGTTCAATCTCAGCGGCCTCGAAGGCCGGGGGCCGGAACGAATCTCAGGCTTCGTCGTGACGGCGCCGTTCTTCAAAGTCATCGGGCTCAATCCGCAAATCGGCCGGACGTTCACAGAAGAAGAAGACAAGCGTGGCGGCGAGCGTCTCGCAGTGATCAGCGACGCGCTCTGGCAGCGCGCGTTCAATCGCGATCCCGCCGTCCTCGGCCGTTCCATCAATCTGCACAACCAGCTTTACACCGTCCTCGGGGTGATGCCGCCGCAGATGACTTCGCCGAGCGGTGTGGACGTCTGGCTCCCGCTGATGCGTCGCGTTCCGGGGTGGACTCGAGGAATGCACCCGGGTCTTTTCGCCTGGGGAAAATTGAAATCGGGAGTGAGCGTCGAGCAGGCCCGGAACCAAATGAAGGCGATCGAGGCCGGCCTCGAAAAGCGCTATTATTCGGATAACGCCGGCATCGGCATCAACGTCGTTTCACTTCTCGAAAATCAGGTCGGCCCGTACAAGAAAAATCTCGGGCTGTTGCTTGGGGCCGTTGGATTGGTCTTGCTCATCGCCTGCGCGAACCTTGCGAATCTTCTCGCCGTGCGTGGGGCCGCACGGGCGCGGGAGTTTGCGGTTCGCGCGGCGTTGGGCGCTGGCCGCGCCCAAATCATTCGGCAACTGCTGGTCGAGAGCACAGTCATCGCGCTGTTCGGTGGCGTGCTTGGATTCCTCATCGCGTTCTGGGGACGCGACGCCGTGGTCGCGCTGAGTCCCGCGGGCGTTCCGCGCCTGCACGAAGTGACGCTCGATGGCTGGGTGCTCACCTTCACTCTGGGCCTCGCGCTGCTCACGAACTTCCTCTTCGGTCTCTGGCCCGCGCGCCTTTCCGCGAATGCCGATCTTCAACTCGCTCTAAAATCGGGCGCGCACGGAAGTTCCGATTCGTTAGGCGCGCGCCGGACCCGGAACTGGCTCGTTGTCGGTGAAATCGCGGTGACGCTGGTGCTCTTGATCTCGGCCGCGCTGGTTTTGAAAAGTTTCGCGCGGGCGCAATCGCTCTCGCTGGGCTTCGAACCGCGCGGTTTGGTCACGGCGAATCTCGATCTGCCGTACCTCGTTTATAAAACGCCCGACCAGGTCGCCGATTTTTCAGAGAAGCTTCTCGAAAAAGTGCGCGCTCTTCCCGGAGTGACCGGCGCGGCGGTGAACTCGAGTCCGCCTTTGAGTTCTCGCTGGCAGACCGGCTATTTGCGCGAAGGCGCGCCGGAACCGCCACCCGAGCAACAGCTCTCGACTGACACGGAGATCGTGAGCGCCACCTATTTCGCGACGATGCGCGCCTCGCTCATGCGCGGACGGGCCTTCAACGAACGCGATACCTCGACCTCACCCCCCGTCACCATCATCGACCAGCTCCTCGCCGATAAGATTTTTCCCGGCGAAGATCCGATCGGCAAGAGACTTCGCATGGATCCCAGCGATACCGGCAAGACCCAGATGTGGGAAATCGTTGGCGTGGTCGGCCGAATCAAAGCACGCGCGTTTGACGACATCGATATGTTGCCGGTCGTTTTTTTCCCGCAGCGCCAGGTGGAACGGACCAACTACGTCCTCCTGATCCGCACGAATGTCCCGCCCGGATCGCTCGAAAAAACTATCCGCGAAACCGTCGCGTCAATTGATCCCGCCCAGCCGGTCTTCGAAGTGCGCAGCATGTTCTCGCGCGTGCAGGAAACCTGGGCCCACTCGAGGTTCATGACTTTTCTGCTGATCATTTTTGCCGGACTCGCGCTCACGCTTTCGATGGTGGGCCTGTATGGCGTCCTCGCTTTCACCGCGTTGCGTCGCCTGCGCGAAATCGGGGTGCGCCTCGCTCTGGGGGCCACGCGTTCGCATATTCGCGCGCTGATTTTGGGTCAGGGCCTGCGGCTGCTCGCCGTCGGGTTAATCATCGGCGTGGCGGCCGCGATTGGGTTCTCGCGAGTGCTCGGAAGTTTCCTGTTTGAAGTGCAGGCCGTCGATCCCGCCCTTTATGCGCTCGTTAGTATTTTCCTCGCTGTCGCCGCCATTCTCGCCTGCTGGATTCCGGCGCGCCGCGCATCACGAGTGGACCCAATCGTAACGCTCCGCGCTGAATAATTATGAACACACTCATCTACGATCTTCGCTACGGCCTGCGGATGTTGCTGAAAAATCCCGGCTTCACTTTCGCCGCTCTCATCACGCTCGCGCTCGGGATCGCCAGCTCGACCGCGATCTTCAGCGTGATCGACGGCGTCCTGCTCCATCCGTTGCCGTATCCCGAATCAGAAAAAATCATGGTCGTCGACCAAACCGTGCGCAGCACCGGCGCTCGGGGTGGCGCGTCCGCGCCGGCGAACTACCTCGATTGGGCGGCGCAGAGCGATGTCTTCTCCCAAATGTCCGCTTCCCGCGGCGAACAGTGCAGTCTGAGCGACGGCGACCGGCCCGAGCGCGTCCGCGGCACGATGACGACCGCGAGCATGTTCCCGCTCTTCGGTGTGTCGCCCATGCTCGGTCGCGCCTTGCAGCCCTCCGACGAACAACCGGGTCATAACCGCGTTGTCGTTCTCAGCTCGGAATTGTGGGCGCGTCGTTATGGTTCCGATCGCAACATCATCGGCCGAGAAATTTCGTTGAACGACCAGCCGCACACCGTCGTCGGCGTGATGCCGCCGAATTACATGCCGGATGGTTACGGCGAACTTTGGATTCCGTCGGCTTTCGGCCTGCCGACTAATTCGGTCGAGCCGAATGTGGATCCGCGCCTGATCCGGGGCAGCAACTATCTCGATGTTTACGCGCGCTTGAAGCCCGGCGTCACCCTCGAGAAAGCGCGAAGCGAGATGGACGCGATCAGCCGCCGGCTCGAGACCCAATATCCGGACGATAACCGCGATACCGGCGTCCGCGTGACGCCGTTGCACGAAGAACTTGTCGGCGGTATCCGCCCGGTCTTGTTGTTGCTTTTTGCCGCGGTCGGCTTCCTTCTCTTCATCGCTTGCGCGAACGTCGCGAATCTTCTGCTCGCCCGCGCGGCAACGCGCAGCCGCGAGATCGCCATCCGCGCGGCGATGGGCGCGAGCCGTTACCGGCTCATCCGGCAATTATTGACGGAAAGCGTTTTACTGGCGCTGCTCGGTGGAGTGCTGGGCGCGGTGCTGGCCGCATGGGCGATTCCGTTGCTCATGGCCATGGCCCCTGCTGGCCTGCGGAACTTCAAGAGCATCGGGCTTAATGGTCAGGTGCTCGCCTTCAGTCTTGGCGTCTCGATCGTCACCGGGATTTTGTTCGGCCTCGTTCCGGCCATTTCTTCGTCGTCCGGAAGTCCGGCGGAATCATTGAAGCAAGGCGAGCGGGGCAGCACCGGCGGCGGCAGCCGGCGCCG
The DNA here is from genome assembly GCA_041167565.1 of Verrucomicrobiota bacterium. Lineage (GTDB taxonomy): Bacteria > Verrucomicrobiota > Verrucomicrobiia > Chthoniobacterales > UBA10450 > AV80. The sequence continues at coordinate 11,060 of JBEEHU010000041.1, forward strand.
CGCGTTCCTCATCGCCACCGAAGTCGGCCTGTCTCTCATCCTCCTCATCGGCGCGGGTCTGATGATCAAAAGCTTCGCGAACCTGACCAGAGTCGATCCCGGCTTTAATCCCAATCGTCTCCTCATATTTAATATCGGCGCGTCCGCCACAGCGGATGAGGATCGCCAGTTCCAATTCTATCAACAGATCGTGCAGGGCCTGATGACGGTGCCGGGTGTCGAACGGGTCGCCGCCGTAAGCCGGCTTCCGTTCTCCGGCGGAAACAGCACGCGCACTTTCAATCGTCCCGGCAGCACGAAGGAAGACCGCGCGGATATCCGCATAGCCACGCCTGACTATTTTAAGACCCTGGGTATGCCGCTCGTGCGCGGACGCAATTTCAACGAGCACGACACAAGAAGCTCGGCTCTCGTCGCGATCATCAACGAGGAAACCGCGAAGGAGGTTTTCCCGGGGGAAGATCCGATTGGGCAATACATCGAGAATTACGGTCCGAAAGACGAAAAGCTTCAGGTCGTGGGCGTGGTCGGCAATGTCCGCCATCTTGCTCTCGAGACCGCGCCACGTCCTGAACTTTACCAGCCCGTCGGACAGGGCATGTGGCCCTCGCTTTTCATCGCGGTCCGCACCGCGCCGGAAAATTCGCTCACACTTTTGCCCGCGATCCAGCAGGCGGTCTGGAACGTGAACAAGTCGGTGCCGCTCGGCAATCCGCGCACGATGAACGACATGATCGCGCGGACGCTGCTCCAGAAAAAATTCACGATGCTGCTCCTCAGCATCTTTGCCGGCGCCGCGTTGCTTCTCGCGGCGATCGGTTTGTATGGAGTGATCTCCTATTCCGTCGCGCAACGGACGCGCGAGCTTGGCATTCGGATCGCGCTCGGCGCGCAACGCAGCGATGTCCTGCGGCTTATTTTGCGGCAGGGCATGACCCTGGTCGCAGCCGGGATCATTTTTGGCGTCGCGGCGTCGCTCGGCTTGACGCGATTAATCGCATCGCTGCTCTACGGCATCAGCGCGAGCGATCCGATCGTCTTCTTGCTCCTTTCGATGGCGCTCGTGTTCGTCGCCTTCATTGCCTGCTGGTTGCCCGCGCGCCGCGCCAGCGCCGTGGATCCCATCGTTGCTCTGCGCGCTGAATGAATTTTCCCAATCGCAATTCGAAAATCACAAATTCTTATGATGACTGATCTCCGTTTCGCCATCCGCCAGCTTCTGAAATCTCCCGCGTTCACTCTTCTCGCCGTGATCACGCTCGCGCTCGGGATCGGCATGAACACCGCAATCTTCAGTTTGATCCACGACCTGTTTCTGCGCGGCCTGCCCTTTGCCGAACCGGATCGTCTCGTCATTCTCCAAGCCGAAGCGAAGGAGCGAAACCTCGAGCAGCTGCCGATGTCCGTCCCGCGCTTCTGGCATTTCCGCGACGGCCAGACCGTATTCTCCAGTTTCGCCGCCGACACCGGAATGGGTTACATCCTGACCGGGGTCGGCGATCCGGTTCAGCTCAACGGCGGGAACATGACCGCGAATTACATGGACACGCTCGGCATCCATCCGATTCTCGGCCGAAATTTTCTGCCTGAGGAAGAAATGAAAGCGGATGTGGCGCTCGTCAGCCAAAATTTCTGGCGCAAGCATCTCAACTCCGATCCGCAAGCAATCGGACAGAGCGTCACTCTGAATGGCGTTCCCACGACGATCGTGGGCGTGCTGCCGAATCTGCCCATCGCCTGGTTCGGGCGCGATTGCGACATCCTGACGGCGAAGCCGTTTGAATTGCCGGGACTCACGAAAGAGCGCTTGATGCGCGGCGTAAGTTTTCTCCGCGTCGTGGCGCGGCTGAAACCGGGCGTCACCATCGACCAGGCGCGCGCCGCCATGCCGGCTCTCCAGAAAAGTTATCGCGAAGCCCGCCCGGAGAACGCCGATAATTCCTGGTCGCCCGTGGTAATTTCCGCCGCCGAAGACGCGACCGGGGACCTCCGGCGCCCTTTCCAGATCCTGCTCGCCGCTGTCGGCGCCGTTCTCCTGATCGCGTGCAGCAATGTGGCTAATCTACTTCTCGTTAGGTTTACCGGGCGCCGGCGCGAAATTGCTTTGCGGATGGCGCTGGGGGCATCGCGGCAAAGCGTTGTGCGCCTCTTCGTTTTCGAAAGCGTCATCGTCAGCCTGGTCGCGGGCGCCGTCGGAACCTGTCTCGCGCTTTGGGTGGTTTCGGTCATCCCGAAGCTCTCCCGTAATCTGCCAGTCGAGACGGCCCTGCAATTGAACACGCCCGTTCTCTTGTTCACCCTGGCGATTTCGCTTCTCATGGGCGTTGCCATGGGCATGTATCCCGCCTGGCAAAGCTCGCGCGCCGATCTGGTGGATGGACTGAAGGATGGCGGCCGCGCCATGACCGGCAGTCTCGGTCAACAGCGCTTTCGTCGCGGCTTGGTTGCGGCGCAGGTCGGACTTTCGGTTGTCCTGCTTGCTGGGGCCGCGCTGCTCATCGCCAGTTTCGTTCGGTTGAGCCGCCAGCCTTCCGGTTTCAAAGCAGACAATCTTTGGGTGGGTGGAATAGGCCTGCCGCCCGGGCAATATCCCGACCCGGGATCGAAGGCGCGGTTCAATGAGCGCCTGCTGATGGAATTGAAAAACACTCTGGGCATCGAGGCAGCGTCGACCAGTGACGCCGTGCCGTTGGCTGGCGGGCGCTCGAGTTCACCTTACGCTCGCGTCGATGGCAATCCGGTGCCGGTGAATCAGCGTCCACTCGGTCTCACCCGGAGTATTTCGCCCGGGTTCCTTAAAACCTTTAATATCCCGCTGCTCGCCGGCCGCGACATTGATGAGCGCGACGGCGTCGATAAGCCGCTGGTCGTTCTGGTCAGCAAATCGACCGCGCAAAAACTGTTTCCCAACGGAGAAGATCCGGTCGGCAAACGGATTTTCTTTGGCACGGACAATAACACCGGGTTGCCATGCGAGATCATCGGCATTGTCGGCGACGTGCGCTCGCTTCGGCTCGATCGGGCGAACGACGTAGAATTTTACCGCGCCTGGCCGCAGCGCTCATCTGCTTTCCTTAGCGTCACAGTGCGGACGGTAATGAAACCGGAAGCGGCTGCCGGGATGGTGCGAAGCGCGCTGAGCAAGATCGATCCAGGGCTGCCGATCATCCAGCCGCTGACGATGAACGAGATCATCGACCAGTCGTTAGGCCAGCGCCGGCTGATGATGACGTTGCTCGGAGTTTTTGCCGGGATCGCTCTGGTGTTGGCGATGGTTGGCATTTACGGCGCGGTTGCTTACACCGTAGAGCAGCGCACGGGGGAGATCGGGGTCCGCATGGCGCTGGGTGCGCAGACGGCGGATGTTTTACGGCTCGTGGTGCGACAAGGGATGAGCCCGGTGATCATAGGTTTGGTCGTCGGGCTCGCTGCGGCGCTGGCGCTCGGCCGCTTGCTCACTGCGCAACTGTACGAAGTCTCCGCGCATAATCCCGCGTTGCTGGCCGCCACGTCCGCCACGCTCGCGGTCGTCGCATTGCTCGCCTGTCTCATTCCAGCGCGGCGCGCCAGTTTAGTGAATCCGATAGAGGCATTGAGAACCGAATGAGAGCGAACGCGAGTCACGATTTCTGGGGAGCGCAGGCTGCCAGCCTGCAGTTCGCGGCAGCTTGCCGCGAACTATCCCAGCGAATATTTTTTCAACGCATCGATCAGAGCCGCCCTGCAAGCTGCCGGGCGGTGCAGGCTGGCAGCCTGCGCTCCCCAAACAGAATCAACGCCCGCTAACCTATGAACGACTTCCGTTACGCCCTGCGCCAACTCCTTAAACAACCCGGCTTCACCATTCTCGCCGTCGTCGCGCTCGCGCTCGGCATTGGCGCGAACACCGTTCTCTTCTCGGCCATCAACACGCTGTTCCTGCGGCCGCTCTCCTATCCGCAGCCGGAACAGCTCGTGCGCGTCTGGGGTTCGTTCCCCGAGCGCGGCCTCGACCGCGCGAACGTCTCCTGGCCGCGCTACTCTGCCTGGCTCGAGCAACAGCAAAGCTTCTCGGAGTTCGCCGCCCAGTCGAACACCGGATTCACGCTCACCGGCCGGGGCGATCCGGAAAATCTGAACGGCATTCGTGTCACGGAAAATTTCTTTCGCGCGCTCGGCGTCCAGCCGCTCCTCGGCCGCACCTTCACGCCAGATGACGATCGGCCGGGCGGTCCGAACGTCGCTGTGCTGAGCCATACCTTCTGGCAAAAACGTTTCGGCGGCGACCAAAGCATCCTCGGCCAGGCCATCACGCTGAACGGCACGCCTTACACCGTCATCGGCATCACGCCCGACACGATCAAGTTTCCATTTAACCAGACCAAGGTCTGGCTGCCGCGCGTGTTCGAGCAGGAAGGATTGCCGCCCGATATCGTCCAGCGTGGCACGGGCTTCTTGACGATTCTTGGGCGGATGAAACTCGGCGTGACGCGCGCGCAAGCCGACGAGCAACTCCGCGTCATCGACCGCCGCTATCAAACCGCCAATCCCGAAAAAGTGGACGCGAAGGCCGGCATGAACGTGGTCTTGTTTCATGAAGACCTGGTCGGTCCACAGCGTCCGATGCTGCTCACTCTCTTCGCCGCGGTCGGCTGTGTTCTGCTCGTCGCCTGCGCGAACGTCGCGAATCTTCTGCTCGCGCGTTTCACCGCGCGCCGAAAGGAAATTGCGATCCGCACCGCGCTCGGCGCCACACGCACGCGGATCGTTCTGCAATTTCTCGCCGAGAGCGTGATGACCGCCGGGATCGCCGGCATCCTTGGAACTCTGCTCGCCGTCTGGGGTCTCGACCTGTTAAAAAAAGTCGCGGACAATTTTCTCCCGCGCGTGATCGAGATCAATCTCGACCTGAACGTGCTCGGTTTTGCGCTGGCGCTTTCGCTCATCACGGGCCTGGTCCTCGGCCTCGTCCCGGCATTGCACGCATCGCGGAGCGATCCGATCGATTCGTTGAAAGATTCTTCTCGCGGCACAACGGGGCGCCAGGCCGGACGGCTCCGCGCCATCCTGCTCGTCGCCGAAGTCGCACTCTCGCTCGTCCTGCTCGTCGGCGCCGTGCTGTTGATCGACAGTTTCCGCCGCCTGCAAAAAGTCGATCCCGGTTTCCGCGCCGAAGGCGTCACCGCATTTTTCGTGGGACTGCCGCCCGGTTCGTATCCCGACATCGAGCGCCAGGGTCTCTTCTTCCAAAACGCCATCGAGAAACTCAAAGCGCTTCCCGGTGTGACCCATGCCTCCGCGGCTTCGACGCTTCCCGCTTCCGACAATGGAAACACCCGTTCGCCCGCTGCGGTCGAAGGACGTCCGCTGCCACCGGTGAGCGATCGCACGATCGCCGTCCGCTCCACTACCGCGCCCGGTTTCTTCGAGGTGCTCGGCATCCCGATCAAGCAAGGGCGCGATTTCAATTGGCAGGACCGCCCCAGCTCCCCCCTCGTCGTCATCATCAACGAAACGATGGCGAAGAAACTTTTCCCGGGTGAAAACCCGATTGGCCATCGACTCATCACCGGCATCGCCTCGATCCCGCGAGAGATCGTCGGCGTGGCCGGCGACGTGCGGACAGAGAACCTGTCGTTGCCGCCGGGCATGGAGATGTATTACCCGTCCACGCAACTCGATGGCGCATTTATGACCATGATCGTGCGCAGCTCCCGGCCGGCCGCGAGTCTTCGCTCCGAATTAATCGCCGCGATTCACGCGCTTGATCCGGGATTGCCGATCGATCAAGTCCAGCCTTACACGGAACTGCTGGCGGCCGCTTCCGCAGATCGCCGACTCTCGATGTATTTGCTCGGCGGTTTCGCCGGACTCGCGCTCGCGCTGGCGGGCATGGGCGTTTACAGCGTGATCGCCTACGGCGTCGCGCAACGCACTAACGAATTCGGGATTCGTTTCGCCCTCGGCGCCGCGGCCCACGACGTAATCGGACTGGTGATGAAAGAAGGATTGCGTCTGGCCGTCGTCGGATTGGTCGTCGGTCTCGGTCTTTCTTTTGCCATCACCCGCCTGATGCGCCGCCTTCTCTTCGAAGTGAGCCCCACCGACCCGTGGCTCTACAGCGGCGTTGCCCTCTTTATCTGCAGCGTCGCCGCACTGGCCTGTTTCGTCCCGGCGCTCCGCGCCACGCGAATCGATCCGATGCAAGCGCTCCGCACAGAGTGAAGAAAGTGACAAGTGACGAGCGAAATCTTCTGACCTCCGACTTCCGACTTCCGACCTCTGCCTTATGATCCACGATTTACGATTCGCTTTCCGGCAGCTCTGGAAATCCCCGGGCTTCACCATCGCCGCCGTCGCCGTGCTCGCGCTCGGCATCGGCGCGAACAGCGCAGTCTTTGGCCTCGTGAACATGATGCTCTTCCAGCCGAAGCCCTTCACGGAGCCGGAGCAGGTGGTGCAGCTCTACTCACAGGACAAGAAGAACCCGAAGAGCTTCCGGGGGTTCTCGTATCCGACGTTTCAGGACATCCGCCAGCAGAACACCGTTTTCACCGACGTGATGGCGCACAAGGTCACGATAGTCGGCGTCGGGGAGAAGGGGGGCGACACGCGTCGCACGATCGCGAGTATCGTCAGCTCGAACTACTTTTCGGTTCTTGGTGTCGCACCGGTGCAGGGCCGCGCATTTCTGGCGGAAGAAGAGACGCTCGGCAAGCCGGCGCACGTCGCGATCGTGAGCGACGGCTACTGGAAAAAGCAAAGGCGCAACGCCGCAGTCCTTGGCTCTGAGATCCTGATTAACGGCCGCCCGTTCACGATCGTAGGGATAATGCCGGAAGGCTTCGTCGGCACGTCGCACCTCATCGGCCCCGAGGTGTGGTTGCCGTTGAGCGTGTACGACGTGACGAACAAGTTCCAGCGTTCGGAAGCGCCAGGGTCGCTCAGCGAGCGTGGCGGTCCCGGGCGCCTCCTCGTAGTTGGTCGACTGAAGTCCGGTCTCACGCCGGCGGCGGCGGATCCGCAGTTGAAGACCTTGGCTGCGAACCTGGAGCAGGCCTATCCGGTGGAGCAGAAGGACCAGACGTTCATGGCAGCGCCGCTGCCGCGGTTCGCCGCGAACGATCCGCACGGCGACGAGAAACTCTCTGCGATCGGAGCGCTTCTGCTCGGGATGGCGGCGCTGGTGTTGCTCGTAGCCTGTCTGAACCTCGCGAACATGCTGCTCGCGCGCGGCGCTGCAAGGCGCAAGGAAATCGCGGTGCGGCTGGCGTTGGGCGCAGGGCGTGGGCGCATTGTCCGCCAATTACTGACGGAGGGATTCGTTCTCGCATTGCTTGGCGGTGCGTTCGGTGTCCTCCTCGCTCTCTGGTCCTCGGACCTTCTGGTCGCGTGGCTCGGCAAGATGGTGCCGGTGGATATCGTGGTGATTACTGGCCCAAGTGCAGCGTTGCTCGCCGCCACGTTTGGCTTCTGTCTGCTCGGCACGCTGTTCTTCGGCCTCGGTCCTGCGCTGAAGCTCTCACGCGCAACCGCGCTCGACGACCTGAAGGAGCACGCGGGCGAGGACGTCTCGCGCCGGCGCTGGAAATTTCTGCCGCGCAACCCGCTTGTCGTGGTGCAGATCGGATTCTCGCTCGCGCTCATCACCACGGCGGCGTTGTTCATTCGCGGCGCGCGGAGGGCGGCGAACATCGACACAGGGCTCAAAACCGAGCGTCTGTTCCTCGTGGAGGTGGATGCGAGTCTGCGCGGCTACGATCGGGCACACACGCAGCAGCTCTACCGCACGCTCGGAGAGAAGTTAGCGGCGCTGCCGGGTGTGGAGAGCGCCAGCATCTCCACCACCGTACCGTTCGGGATGTTCGGGTCCGGCAAGCGCGTACAGCGCGCCGGTTCGCCACCTCCGGTGGAAGCGAAGCTCGGGACGGCAGCGGACGACCTCGGCTACTCCGAGTACCGCAGCGTCGGAGCGGATTATTTCAAGACCACTGGCCTGCCGCTTCTGCGTGGCCGCACCTTTACGGCCGCCGAGGCGACGCAACCCGGCGGGCCCGCAGTGGCAATTATTGACGACAAGCTGGCGCAGAAGCTCTGGCCGGAAGGCGACGCGCTCGGACAACGAGTGCAGTTCGCGATCGAGATCGCAGCGACGGCCGACAGCGGCGAGCGCAGCGGAGCAGCGAAGGTCGACGATGCAGACGGTCAGATTCGCCCCGGAGAGAGCATCGAAGTCGTCGGGATCGTGCCGCACACGCGCAACGTGTTCTTCGATGAGGGGCCGTCAAATAATGTCTATGTCCCGTTCAGCCGCGGCTTCCAGAGCAACGTCTATTTCCTGGCGAAGTTCTCGTCCCTGCCGCAGGGGAGTGAAGCAAGCGCAGCCGAACTGCTGCGGCGCAGCATCATGTCAGTTGACGCGGAGTTGCCGATCATCTCCATCCAGACGTTCGAACAGCACCTCAATGGTAATTTGCAGCGCTGGCTGGTCAACGCCGGCGCGGCTCTGTTCTCCATCTTCGGCGCGCTCGCGCTCGGTCTCGCGGTCGTGGGTGTGTATGGTGTGAAGGCGTATTCGGTCGCGCGCCGCACGCGCGAGATCGGGATTCGGATGGCGCTCGGCGCCGAGGGAAAAACCGTGCAGTGGATGATCCTGCGCGAAGGATTCGCGATGGTCGCCGCCGGCCTCGCGATCGGCCTGTTGCTTGCCTTCGCCACTGGAAAAATGGTCAGCAGCATTCTGTTTGACGTCAGCTCGATCGATCCGTTTGCGTTCACAATTGCGCCGGCCGTGTTGATGACCGCCGCTTTGCTCGCCACCTGGATCCCGGCTCGCCGCGCCACGAAAATCAGTCCCATGGCCGCACTCCGCACGGAATGAAGAAAGTGACGAGTGAACAGTGACAAGTGACGAGCAAAACTTTCTGACCTCCGACTTCCGACTTCCGACCTCTGACTTATGATCCACGATTTTCGATTCGCTTTCCGGCAGCTCAGGAAATCTCCGGGTTTCACTGCCGCCGCCATCACCGTCCTTGCGCTCGGCATCGGCGTGAATACCGCCATCTTCAGCCTGGTTAACGCCATGCTCTTTCAGCCGCCTGCCTACGAGCGGCCGTCCGAAATCGTCCAGGTTTTTTCGCAGGACAAAAAGAATCCGAAAAGTTTCCGCGCCTTTTCCTATCCGACTTACTGCGATATCCGCGATCAGAACAGCGTGTTCTCCGGCGTGCTGGCGCACGACACAACCGTGGTGGGAGTCGGTGAAAAGGAAAACACCCGCCGCGTCATGGCGGATATCGTGAGCGCGAATTATTTTTCCGTCCTCGGTGTCGCGCCCGCCTATGGCCGCGGTTTTTTGCCGGACGAAGAAAAGCCCGGGCGCGGGGAGCGCGTCGCAGTCGTGAGCTACAGCTACTGGCAGAAACACGGGAGCGATCCGGCATTGCTCGGGCGCTCAATCATGATCAGCGGACGGCCGTTCACCATCGTGGGCATTCTGCCGAAAGGATTCACTGGGACGATGAGTGTCTTTGCGCCGGAGCTCTGGCTGCCGCTCGGCGTTTACGAAGAGGTTAGAGGTGATTTGGTCGGAGGACGAACGAGCTCGATCGCGGACCGCAGCAGCGCCAGACTGCTCGTTATTGCGCGGCTCAAGCCCGGGATGACGGCCGAGGCGGCGCTTCCGACCTTGAAAGGCCTCGCGGCCAATCTCGAGACCGCGTTTCCGGTCGAACAAAAAGACCAGACGTTCATGACCGCGCCGCTGTTCCGTTTCGCCACCAGCACCGATCCGTCCGATGCCGGCCCCATCGCGACGATCGGCGCGCTCCTGGCCGGAATGGCGGCGGTAGTGCTGCTCGTCGCCTGTTTGAATCTCGCGAACATGCTTCTCGCGCGGGGCACGAGCCGCCGAAAAGAAATTGCGATCCGGCTCGCTCTCGGCGCGAGCCGCGCCCGGATCGTGAGACAACTTCTCGTCGAAGGATTTCTGCTCGCGCTTTTGGGTGGGGCGTGCGGGTTGTTGCTCGGTCTATGGTCTTTGGATCTGCTCATCGCGTCGCTCGCGCATATTGCCCCGGTCGATCTCGTCTGGATCAGCGGGCCCAACCCGACGATTCTCGTTGCGACGCTCGTCTTTTGTCTGGTCGGGACGCTTTGTTTTGCGCTCGGACCGGCATTGAAGTTGTCGCGCGCGGCCGTCATCGAAGATTTGAAACAACAGGCCGGCGAAGATATCCGCCATCCGCGCTGGAAATTTCTGCCGCGCAATCCACTCGTCGTGATTCAAATCGCGTTCTCGCTCGCGCTGGTTACGGCGGCGGCGCTTTTCATTCGCGGCGCAACCAACGCCGCGTCGATCGATAGCGGCTTGCGCGTCGGCAACGACTTCCTGGTAGAAACCGACGCCAGCCTCGGCGGGTTCGATAAGAAGCGCGCGGAGGAACTTTATCGCATCCTCGGCGAACGACTCGCTGCTTTGCCCGGCGTGGAAAGCGCGAGCATTTCCGCGCTCGTCCCTTTTGGCAATACGTCGATCCGCCGGAGCGTGCAGCGCGCCGGCGTGTATCCGGAGACGGACGCCAAGCCGGCCACGGCGGCGGATGGACTTTTGTTCTCACCGAACTGGAACAGCGTCGGCGCCGATTATTTCGTGGCGGTCGGACTTCCATTACGGCGCGGCCGCGCTTTCACGGCCGCTGAAGCAACGCAACCCGGTGGACCGGCGGTGGCGATCATCGATGAGGTCCTTGCGAAAAAATTATGGCCGGACGGTGACGCGCTCGGACAGCGGATTCAATTCCCAACCGACCGGACCGCGCCGCCCGAAAAAGCCGGCACCGCGGATAGCGCGGAGATCAAGCGCGGCGAGGCGATCGAAATTATCGGGATCGTGCCGGCGACGAAGTCGAGATTGTTCGAGGCCCAGCCGCCCGGCGCGCTCTACCTGCCATTCTCCCGCGGATTTTTCAGCGACGTGTTTTTCTTCGTGAAGTTCGCGTCGATCCCGGTGGGCAGCGAATCCGCGACGGCCGATCTTCTCCGGCGCACGGTGCGTGGCGTCGATCCGATGTTGCCGGTGCTCGAGGTGAAAACCTTTGCGCAACATTTCGACAGCAACGCCCAGCTCTGGATCGTGCGCGCGGGCGCCGCGTTGTTTTCGATCTTCGGCGGACTCGCGCTCGGGCTTTCCGTCCTCGGCGTGTATGGGGTGAAAGCGTATTCGGTGGCGCGGCGCACGCGCGAGATCGGGATCCGGATGGCGCTCGGTGCGCAACGCAACGCGGTGCAATGGATGATCCTGCGCGAAGGAATTGCGGTGATCGCGGCCGGGATCGCGCTTGGACTCCTGCTCGCGTTCGGGACCGGCAAAGTCGCCAGCAGCCTTCTCTTTGAAGTGAGTTCGGTCGATCCGGTCGCGTTCACTTTCGCGCCCACCTTGCTCGCGCTGGCCGCGATGCTCGCCACCTGGCTCCCGGCGCGGCGCGCCACAAAAATCAGCCCCATGGAGGCATTACGCATCGAATGAAAAAACTGGCACCCACAATCCTGTTCGCTTTCGCGTGGGCGATCGCGGCGAATTCTTCGTCTCTCGAAGCGGCCGAATACAAGCCCGGAACGCGCGACCAGCCCGAGAAGAAATTTGTCGTCAAACCCGATGGACTCCTGAGTTTCGACGCGGACCTGGCCCATGGTCAGGTCGAGACCGGAGACTTCGAGTCTGTCCGAGTCCAGTTCATGTCCTACTTCAAGGTCGAGACGGAGCAGGAAATAGAGGACCTGCAAAACAAGCTCTCGATCGAGATGTCGCAAACCGGCAATACCGTGAAGGTCATCGTCAGGTTTGCGGATCAGAATCAAGCGAACCGCGATAAGATCCGTCTCAATTTTAAGGTCGCGATCCCGCGCAAGTTCAACCTGGACATGCGCACAGGCGGGAGCGCGCGGGTCGCCGACGTCGATGGAACGGTCAAAGCCGCGACTGAGGGCGGTAGTTTGGCGATGGAGAACGTGAGCGGTTCGCTGACGGCGTCGAGCAAAGGAGGCAGCTTGACCATTAAGAATGTGGGCGGGGACCTCGAGGCCCGATGTGAGGGTGGCTCCGCCACGATTGGTAAGGTTGGCGGTCGCGTCGTCGCGACCGCGGAAGGCGGGAGCCTCTCGATCAAAGAAGCTGCGGCAGCCATCAACGCCACCGTCAACGGCGGTTCCGTAACGGCTTACCTCCCCAAATCACCGAGCTCCGATTGCAAGATCACCGCGAACGGCGGCGGCATCGATCTTCGGTTAGGTGAATCGGTCGCGGTCACAATCGATGCCGCGTGCACCGCCGGAAGCGTTATGAGCGATTTCAAAATCGCAGCGAAAAAAGGCAGCACGAATAGCAACCAGTTGAAGGGCGACATGAATGGCGGCGGCCCGGTCCTCACTCTGCGGGCGACCGCGGGAAGTATTCACCTCAACAAATAAGGAACCACGATGTTAAACGACCTTCGCTACGCTTTTCGCCAACTGCTGAAGTCCCCCGGCTTCGCCGCTGTCGCCGTTCTCACTCTGGCGCTCGGCATCGGTGCGAACACCGCCATCTTTAGCGTCGTCGATGCGGTTCTGCTTCGCACCCTGCCGTATCACAATGCTTCGCGATTGATCGATCTCTTTTCGAGTACCCCTTCGGGCGATCGAGACGGCCTCTCCATGGCCGAGCTGGATGATCTTCGAAAGCAAATGCGTTCGCTCGAGGATCTGGCCGGATTCCAATCGCAAAGCGTCAACCTCACCGGCGGCGAGCGGCCCGATCGCGTCCGGGGTGCATTCGTTTCCGCGAATTTTTTCGAAGTGTTCCATCTCGCTCCAGTTCTGGGCCGCGTCCTGGCGCCGGGAGAAGATCGGCCTGGCGCGGCGAAGGTCGCGGTCGTCAACGAGAAGCTTTGGCGTGAGCGCTTGAATGGCGATGCCGATCTCGCGAGCAAGAAACTGATTCTCAACGGCGAGCCTTACAGTGTGGTGGGCGTCATTTCTTCCGCCTTCAAGAATCCCTTCGATCCCGATGTCGAAGTCTGGATTTCGATGGCGAACTTTACCGGAATCACAGCGGCGCGCGATTCGCGCTTCCTGATTCCGCTAGGCCATTTGAAGCCGGAGGCGAACCTGGCGCAGGCGCGGGCAGAGGCGAATACCATCGCGAGCCAGTGGGCGGCTGCCTATCCGAAAGAGAACGCCGGACGTGGCGTGAAGATCGATTTCTATCTGGAGTTCGTCGTCGGTAACGTGCGGCCGATGCTCTGGCTGCTCTTTCTGGCGGCGGGCGCGATTCTTCTCATCGCGTGCGCGAATCTAGCGAACCTCCTGCTCGCGCGCGGGCTGGCGCGGCAAAGAGAAATGGCGGTGAGGGCGGCACTCGGCGCGAGCCGGTGGCGACTCGTTAGGCAATTGCTCACGGAAACGACCGTGCTCGGCCTGGCCGGCGGCATTGCCGGCGTGCTTCTGGCGCACTGGGGCCTGTGGGGATTGCTCAAGTTGCCGCAAAATTTTGTCAGCGCGCAGGACGCGAACATCGATACGCGCATCCTTTTTTTCGCGCTCGGCATTTCCGTTATCACCGGTTGGCTCTTTGGCCTCGTCCCCGCTCTCCACGTGGCGCGGTCCGAAGTGAATACCGGATTGAAGGAAGGCGGCCGCGGCACCGGCGGTGGCGCCCGCTGGAATCGGATGCGCGGCGGGTTCGTCGTCGCGCAGGTCGCCTTCTCGATCCTGCTCTTGATCGCGGCCGGTCTGCTCATCCGCAGCTTCGGAAAGTTGTTGCAGACCGAGGTCGGCTTCGAATCGAAGAATCTACTGACGCTGGAATACCGCCTGCCCCGCGCGAAGTACACTCAGCCCGACGCGACCTGGAATTTTCATCGGCAGGTGCTCGAGCAAGTGCAGCAGCTGCCCGGAGTGAAATCCGCGGCGCTCATCCGAAGTTTGCCGTTCAGCGGCAACGGAGGCAGTGCGGGCGTTGCGCTTCTCGATCGGGAAACACCGCCCGCGGGTCGCGAACCGCAGGTCTCCTTCAATGTCGCGACCGCAGGTTATTTCGGCACCGCTCAGATACCGCTCATTCGCGGCCGCCTTTTCGGCGACGAAGATCGCGCCGGGACGCCGCTCGTTTTCATCATCAACCAGACGTTGGCGCGCCGGTTCTGGCCGAATCAGGATCCGATCGGCAAACAACTCAAGATCCTCGAAGACGGGGCGACAGGTCCCATCGTTGGAATCGTCGGCGACACGAAACAGTACCGGCTCAATGACGAGCCCGCGCCCCAGCTTTACGCCGCTTACAGCCAGCAACCGACCTACTTCGCCACGCTCGTCGTGCGCACGACAGCCGAGCCGCTGAGTCTTTCCGAATCCGTTCGCCAGGCGATCTGGCGCGTCGATCCCGATCAACCAATGTGGAAAATCCGCTCCGTCCAATTCCTCGTCGAGCGAAGCGTCGCGGACCGAAAATTTCTTCTGGCCCTGATGATTATTTTCGCGGCGCTCGCCCTCGCGCTCACCGTGATCGGGCTCTACGGCGTGATTAGTTATCTTGTCAATCAGCGCACGCAAGAGATCGGCATTCGAATGGCCCTGGGCGCGCAAGTCGGGCACATTTTGCGACTCATCTTAAAACAGGGCGCCCTGCTGGTTTCCCTCGGCGTCGTCATCGGGCTGGGCGCGGCGGCGATCGTGACGCGCTTGATGGCGCACCTGCTCTACAATGTCAGCGCGACCGATCCGCTGACCTTCGCCGTGATCGGACTTCTTCTTACCCTGGTTGCGCTCGTGGCTTGTTACCTGCCCGCGCGCCGAGCCAGCCATGTCGATCCGGTTATCGCCCTGCGCTCCGAATGAAATCGCATCTTTACTCCCGAGCGGCCC
>JBEEHU010000042.1:0-46555 GCA_041167565.1 Verrucomicrobiota bacterium
TGCCCTTCCGCATAGAGGGTATCGAAGGCCAGCGACGACTTCCCCGATCCGCTTAAACCGGTGATAACGACCAGTTTTTCTCTCGGAATCTCCACGTGGAGATTCTTGAGATTGTGCTGGCGTGCACCGCTGATCTTGATAGTTTGCGCAGGCATCGGACGACAAATGTCGAACCTGTCAGTCAAGCACAACTCCTGCTTTTCTCCAGTCGATGCCATTAATCATGACCGACCCCGCTCGCAGTATTTCCCACGAAGAAATCGTTGAGTTGCAGAAAAAATTCAGCGAGATCAAACACGCGATCAATAACGCCCTGGCCGTGATGATGGCGCTCTCCGAGATGTCGCAACGCCGGCCCGATTACTCGGAAAAACTCGCCAGCACGGTGCTGACGAAAGCGCCGCAAATCGTGACGAGCCTGCAGGAATTTACCCAGGCCCTGAACGAAAAAGCCGGCCCGAAGCCGGAAGTGGTTCCGTAAGCGGCAAGAAATTTGCCCAGCCGGCTACGACTTGGGCTTTGGAGAGACTGACGGTGCGGCGGTCGCCTGCGGCGAAGTTGCCGGGCTGGTCACTGGCGCGACTGAGCTGGTCGTTGGCGGAACGGCGCCGACCGCGATATCCGCTGGTTTCACCGATGGCGCCGGACCTGTGGTCGCTGGCGTCGGGTTGGTCACCGTTCCAGGAGGTCCAACCGCCGATGATGGACCGGGACTCGGCGTCGGTGAGGTTATCGGCGGCGGCGGTAAATTTTTGCCCACGTCCTGGCTGAGATTGCTCCGTGAATTACCCTTGTGGGCGTAGAGGATCGAGAGAACGAAGGTCAGAAGAAAAAAGATAGCGGCGAGCCAGCCGGTGATCTTGGTCAGCACGTTCGTGGTCTGGGCGCCGAAAATATTCTCGGTCACACCGCCGCCGAACGCTGCGCCGAGGCCTTCGCTTTTTGGGCGTTGCATCAGGATGACGAGCACCATCAGCACCGCGACAAAAATGAAAACTCCGCTCAGGATATGGATTGCAAGCTCCATTGGGACGGCCAATATCGCCAGTCAGGGTGATTTGTAAATGGCAAGCCCGAGTCGCCCTATTGAAGAGGCTTTTTTGCCTCGTTCCAGATTTCGTCGAGTTCTTCAAGCCCCACTTCGCCCAGTTTTCTCCCACGCGCTTTCAGCTCGTCTTCCACCCGGCTAAACCGACCGACGAATTTGTCGGTCGCCTGTTGCAGCGCCAGTTCCGCATCCAGTCCGCTTTTCCGCGCGAGATTCACTACCGCAAAAAGCAGATCGCCGATCTCATCCGCGATCGCGCTCGGATCGCGTGAGGCGATCGCTTCCTTCGCTTCGCCCAATTCCTCATCGACCTTTGCGACCACGTCCGCGATCTCCGCCCAATCGAAATTCACCCGCGCCGCCTTCTTTTGCGCTTTCTGCGCCCGCATCAAGGCGGGGAGCGCCGCTGGAAGATCGGCGAGATAATGCCTGCCGGTGTCGCTCTTTTCTTCGCGCTTGATCGCCTCCCACTGTTTCACGACGCCGTGCGAATCGTTCACGGTGCTCTCACCGAAAACGTGCGGATGCCGCCGGATCAACTTCGCGGTCACCTCTCGCAGGACGTCGTCAATCTCGAAGCGGCCCTGTTCCTGCGCGATTTCCGCATGCATTAGCGCGACCAGAATTAAATCGCCGAGTTCCTCGCGCAAATTTTGATCGTCGCGGGTTCGAACCGCGTGCGCGACCTCGTACGCTTCCTCAATCAGGTTCGCGAGGATCGATTCGTTGGTTTGCTCGCGGTCCCAGGGGCAGCCACCTGGGGCGCGGAGCTGCGCGACGATCGCGCACAGCCTTGCGAAACTGCCGCCCGGTCCCTTTAAATCTTCCACAGCGAGCGATGCGTGCGGAATTCCGAGACCTCGCCGGTCGTCTTTTTACCGACGTAGATCGTGATGCCAATGACGCTGGCCAGGGTGGCGACGAAAATCAGCGCGACGAGCCAGGAAGGAATATGTCCCACTCGCAACGCGGTGTAGAAGGCCGGCAACCCCTGAAGCGGCGCGTTCGCGTGGAGAAAGATTTTCGTGATCCAGGCCACCATGATCAGGATGAAAATGAAAACGTAATTGCGCTTCAGACGCCGCCCCACCGCCTCCAGTTTCGTGATCTTGAACGACGGCAGAATCAAATCCTCGCAAACGAGTTTCTTCCATTCGCCCTGCAGCATCTCGCGATTCTCCATCACCATCGGGACGAGGAAATGCGCCTCCAGCATGCGGACGCGGGCGCGGAAAGCGTCGTAGAACCGGTAACGCCGCGCTTCGATCCAAAGCATCCCCCAGACGATGGCGAGGTTGAAAAAGAAAATGATGTGGGGCACCTCGCGATTCGCAAAAGCGATGGTGATGATCGCGGTGCTGCTGGTGATGGCCCAGTTGGTCGTGATGTCGAGCCGTTGTCGCCAGATCATGATGCGCCCGAGCTCGCCCCGGTAAAAATGCGACATCGCATTGACGTAGCCCGGGTCGTACAGACTCCTCTGCAGCGAAATCGTCGCTTCATCGCTCAGCCCGCCGGGATTGTTTTGAGTTGCCACGAGTCCTTGGATAATTCGATAACTCGGATTGGCCCGTCAATCCAATCAATCACACCGATCTTTTCCCGATGTCCGCACTGCTATCCGAAATTCTCGACCCGAATTTGGTCGTCCTGGAACTGCGCGAAGCCACCGCGGAGGAGGCAATTCTTGAAATCGTCGAGCGCCTTCGTGATCACGGGCTGGTCCAGGATTATTACAAACTGGCGGATGCGGTCATGGAGCGGGAGGGGCGCACTTCGACGAACACCGGCGAAGGGGTTGCGTTTCCGCATGCGCGAACCGATCTGGTCGATCGCATTGTTCTCGGCATTGGCCGGAGTACGGGCGGCATTCGCTTCGGCCAATCGAAAGATCTGGTTCATTTGATTTTTCTTGTCGGCGTTCCGCAGAGGCGGGTGACGGATTATCTCGTATGTGTCGGGGCGCTCGCCCGGGTGGTGAAAGACAAGAGCCGGCGGGACGCACTCATGGCGGCGGCGACGGCGGAGGAGTTTATCGAGCTGCTGCGCACCGAATCGCTGGCGGTGGAGTGAATTGGAACACAGGCTTTCAGCCTGTGCGCCCAGCGGGTTTGTAACCCGCTGCTGCCTTTCAGCGGACGGAATGTCCGCTGGCCGCACAGGCTGAAAGCCTGTGTTCCGCGCCGCCGTAATACCAGCGATGCAACCGATGCGGTGAAACCCCCAGATTGTAGAGAACGATAAAGAGCCCGTTCTGAATGCTCGTCCGCCAGGCGCCTTTCCGGAGATGACGGCGCGCGGAAGATTCGACCGGCGGATCGAGCACGGCGATTTTTCCCGCACTGCGCAACCGGCGCGAAAACTCCACGTCTTCCATCAACGGGATCTTCGCGAAGCCCCCGAGTTTTTCGAACGCATCTCGGCGAACAAAAATCGATTGGTCGCCGTAAAGCGTCCCGCCGTGGCGAGTGAGGAAACGCGCCACCGATTCGAGCCACATCAGGCGCGGATGCCGCCCGTCGAACTTCCGGAAAAACGCACCGCCAATGATGTCAGGATTCGAAAGCGCGGTCTCGATCGCGGCCACATGGGCATCTTCCAGATCCGTGTCCGAATGTTGAAAAACGATCACGTCGCCGGTGCTGGCGGCCGCCCCCAGGTTCATTTGTTCGCCGCGATTCGGGGCCGGGGAAACAACGAAAGTGGCGCCGGACAAAAGCGCGATTCGCTCCACTTCCGGATCGGCTGAGGCATCGACCACGATCGTTTCCCAGACGTGATCGAGCCGCCCCAGCGCGGGCAAAAGCGCTGCAAGATTCTCCGCATCCCGCCATGAAGGAACGACTACGCTGATTCGCAGATGGGCGTCGCGACCCGCGGCGTCTCCGTTCACTGCGGCTTTTTCAGGAGACGATTCCGGGCGCGATCGAGCGCGCGCCGTTCCGACGCCGTCAGGCTGTTGATTCCCTGCTTGGAAATCTTGTCCAGCACCGGGTCGATTGATTCATGAATATTCTCCGGCTCGACGACGCGGCGTGGCGCCGATCGCGGAACAACCTGAAATTTCGGTTTCGGTTGCCAGCGCGACTTCATCGTATCCCACCATTCCAACTCCGGTCCGGCTCCGCGCATTCGAACGAAGACAAAGGCGGCGGCGATGCTGACCCATAACACGGCCATGCCGGACCAATCCCGATACGCCAACAGTTGCAGCGTGGAGATAGCGGCGAGCGCGAGCGCGATCCATTTCGCCATGATGCGCAAAAGCAGCTCGACGTTTGGATAGATCGCAGCGAACGCGATGAAAATCCCAAAGTGCAACGCGGGGGAGCCGGCAAGTCCGGTTCGTTCCGAAAGTCCCCAGAGAGCGAGAAGCAACGCCGGCGCGAAAAGGAGAATCGTGTAAAGAACGATGAAGGCGCGACTGCCGATGAAGCGTTCCACTTCGCGCCCGAAAACGTAGAGCATATACATCTCGACGGCGAACCAGAGCAACGCCGACGGCGCATGGACGAAAGCGTAGGTGCCGAGCTGCCAGAATTCGCCGCGCTGCCAGACAAGCGCGCTATCGAACGCGAGGTGATTGAGAATGCCGGCGCCGCCGATGAAGCAGGCGACGATCGCTGCGAAGCAATGCACGGCGACGAGCAGCGTCGTGACATGCACCGGATGACGCCCGACCCATGTCACCGGCTGGTAGTCATCCGAGGTGGTGACACCGAACATGCTGCAATTAATCAGCTGCCCCCGCGCGCGCAAGCAATGTCATCCCGGAATGGCCGCCGAGAAAATTTGCTTGGAGAAGCGACTGAAGCGGAGAAAATGACCATCCGCTCTTCTGCATTTGGGTGATGTCGAGCGCCGCAACTTATGGATAATCTTGCGCCAGCGATCTCGCCGCCGAGTGGAATCGGTGACTCCAAGCCAGCCAATCAGGCGGTCCTCGATTGGGTCCAGGAAGTCGTCAGCCTTTGCGAACCCGAAAACATTTTCTGGTGCGACGGTTCCGACCAAGAGAACGCCTGGTTGCTCGGCGAAGCGCAGCGGCTCGGCGTCGTCACCAAACTCAACGAGAGCAAAAAGCCCGGCTCGTATTTGCATCGTTCGAACCAGAACGACGTCGCGCGCGTCGAGCAATTCACCCTGATCTGCACGCCGACCAAGGAAGAAGCCGGCCCCACGAATAACTGGGCCGCGCCCGCCGAGACCTACACAAAACTTCGCGGCCTTCTGGCCGGCGCGATGAAGAGCCGCACGATGTTCGTCGTGCCCTACATCATGGGCCCGCCGGATTCGCCGCTCACCAAAGTCGGTTTCGAAATCACCGATTCGATCTATGTCGTTCTGAGCATGCGGGTCATGACGCGCATGGGATCGGTCGCCGTGAAACGACTCGGCGACGATCCGGCCGGCGAATGGAATCGCGGGGTCCACTCACTTCTCGACGTCAATCCCGACCGCCGTTTCATCTGCCATTTTCCGCAGGACAACGCGATCATCTCTGTCGGTTCCGGCTACGGCGGGAACGTTCTCCTGAGCAAAAAATGTCTCGCGCTCCGGATTGGTTCCTATCTCGCGCGCAAGCAAGGCTGGCTCGCCGAACACATGCTCATTCTCGGCGTCGAATCGCCCGAAGGCCGGAAGCATTATGTCGCCGCCGCGTTTCCGAGCGCCTGCGGCAAAACGAATTTCGCGATGCTGATTCCGCCCGCGCATTTCAAGGGATGGAAAGTGACGACCGTCGGCGATGACATCGCCTGGATGCAGATCGGCAAGGACGGCCGGCTCTATGCGGTGAATCCAGAAAACGGCTATTTCGGCGTCGTGCCGGGGACGAGTTACAAATCGAATCCGAACGCGATGAAAGCGATTGAGCGCGACACGATCTACACAAACGTCGCGCTCACCGATGACGGCGACGTTTGGTGGGAAGGCAAGAACGGCGCGCCGCCCGCGCATGCGATCGATTGGAAGGGGAACGATTGGACGCCCGCCTCCAAGGAGAAAGCCGCGCATCCCAACAGCCGTTTCGCCGTGCCAATGCGGAACAATCCGGTGCTCGATCCCGACGTGGAGAAAGGCGAAGGCGTTCCGATCAGCGCGATTATTTTCGGCGGACGTCGCAGCGACACGATGCCGCTGGTTTTCCAGGCGTTCGACTGGGTCCACGGCGTTTACGTCGGCGCGACGATGGCTTCGGAAACGACGGCGGCTGCGACCGGCGCGGTCGGTCAGGTGCGGCGCGATCCGATGGCGATGCTGCCGTTTTGCGGGTACAGCATGGGCGATTATTTCAAACACTGGCTGGAAATGGGCCCGCGGGTGACGAACCCGCCGCTCATTTTTAACGTGAACTGGTTTCGAAAAGGCGCCGATGGAAAATTTCTCTGGCCCGGTTTCGGCGACAACATGCGGGTGCTCGAGTGGATCATCGAGCGCTGCGAGGGCAACGGCGGCGCGGAAAAAAGCGCGATCGGATACGTTCCGAGACCGGAAGATCTGGACCTCGAAGAATTGGAGGGCGTGTCCAGCGAGCAATTGAGAGAATTGCTCTCCGTGAAATCGGATGAGTGGAAAACGGAGTTAGAGGGTCAGAAAAAGTTTTTCGACACGCTCCAGCCTGATATGCCCGAGGCGCTCCTGGCCGAGCGCGAGAAAGTGGTAAAACGTTTCGGGAGCTGATTTCTGTAGCCGCCGCCCTGTGGGCGGCGTGAGCTTGGCGTGATAATGGGCTTTCGCCCCGCGCTTCGCATAGCGAAGCGGCTACAGAAGCCACTGTTTCACGCGCCGGAAATTTGCGAATCGCGGCGCTCAATCGGATAGTCTCCGGTGAGTTCAACGGCCACCGAAAAAACATGCGTGACCGCGCCGCCTGATCGCGGTTGCGTGGAGATTCGGGGCGCTCGCCAGAACAACCTCAAGGGCATCGATCTCGATCTCCCGCTCGGCAAACTGACCGTCGTAACCGGCCCAAGCGGCAGCGGAAAATCAAGCCTCGCCTTCGACACGATCTACGCCGAAGGCCAGCGCCGTTACGTCGAAACGTTCAGCCCCTACATGCGGCAATTCCTCGATCGCATGGACAAACCGCGCGTCGATGAGATTCGCGGCATTCCGCCCGCGATCGCCATCGAGCAGGCAAATCCGGTGAAAAGCTCGCGTTCGACCGTCGGCACGATGACCGAGATCAACGATTATCTGAAACTTCTCATGCCGCGGATTGCGCGCGCCTTTTGCCCCAACTGCGGCCGGGAAATCCGGCCAGAGACCGCGCAGTCGATTGCCGCCCACATTTTGCAGGAGCTCTCCGGCCAGAACGTGCTGATTACCTTTTGGGTCGCGGTTCCGGCAAAAACGGAGCCGCGCGCCTTTTTCGATTTCATTCAGCAACAAGGTTATCTCCGCGTCTGGATCGATAACGAAATCGTCCGGGTCGATGCGGAGAAAAAAATCAAGCGCCTCGGCGCGCGCGTCCAGGTCATCCAGGACCGAATCGCGATTTCCGAAGCGAATCGCGCTCGTCTCACCGAAGCGATCGAAACCGCGCTCCGTTTTGGCAAAGACAAGATCAACGTCATTCCTGTCGATCCTCATTCTTCATCCCTCAACCCTCATCCTTTCTCCACCGGCTGGCATTGCGCGCATTGCGATCTCGATATCCGGCCGCCGACTCCCGGGCTTTTCAGCTTCAACAATCCACTCGGTGCGTGTCCGACCTGCCGCGGCTTCGGCCGCACCATCGCGATCGATCTGAACAAAGCGATCCCGGACCGCTCGCTCTCGATTGCACAAGGCGCTGTCCGCGTTTTCCGCGGCGAAGAGATGGGCGAATCGCAGCGCGATCTGGTCCGCGCCTGCGCCCGGGAAGAGATCGATGTCCGGACGCCGTTCGAGGATTTGCAGAAAGCCGATCAGGATTTTGTCATCAACGGCGAAGCGCGCGACGAAGACACCGACGTCGAGGAGCTGGCGGAGAACGATCGCTGGTACGGAGTGCGCGGTTTTTTCAAGTGGCTCGAAAGCAAGACCTACAAAATGCACGTGCGCGTTTTGCTCAGCCGTTATCGCGCTTACACGACATGTCCCGATTGCCACGGCGGCCGGTTTCAGCCCGAGACGTTGAATTACCGGATCGTCTCGCCCGCCCAAAACGGATCGCGTGAAACGGCGCGAACGCTGCCGGAAGTGGTGCAGCTTTCCGTCAGCGACGCCCGGAATCTCTTTGCGAACCTGATTTTGCCGACGAACGATTCGACCGCGGAAATGCTGCGCAACGAAGTCGTCGCGCGGCTTCGTTATCTTTGCGAAGTCGGTCTCGGCTACCTGACGCTCGATCGTTCCACCCGCACTCTGAGCGGCGGCGAAGTCCAGCGCGTCAATCTCACCACCTGCCTCGGCGCGTCGCTCGTGAATACGCTTTTTGTCATGGACGAACCGAGCGTGGGCCTGCATCCGCGCGATGTCGGCCGGCTCGTGCGCGTGATGCACGATTTGCGGGACAAGGGCAACACGCTCCTGGTCGTCGAGCATGAAGAAGCGATCATCCGCGCCTCCGATCATCTGATCGATATCGGTCCCGGCCGCGGCGAATACGGCGGCGAATTGGTTTTCAGCGGCAAGCTCGATGAAATGCTGGGTAGCGCGCGCGTCTCGCGCGCTGGCGAAGGCGTCTCGCCTTCGCGAACTTCCTCAAATGCGCCGGCGAATGAAAGTCCGTTTCGGCGAGACGCCGAAGCCAACGGGCGAGACGCCCGCGCTACCCAATCTTTGACCCGCGATTACCTCAACGGAAGCAAATCGATTCCTGTGCCGAAGTCGCGCCGGAAGTCTACCCGCTCCATCAAGATCACCGGCGCGCGCGAACACAACCTCAAGAGCATCGACGTCGAAATCCCGCTCGGGATTTTCAACTGCGTCACCGGCGTTTCGGGCTCGGGGAAGTCGACCCTCATCCACGAAGTTCTTTACCGGAATCTACTCCAGGCAAAGGGACAGCCGAGCGAACAGGAAGCCGGTGCGTGCAAATCGGTTACCGGCGCGCATCGCGTGGACGACGTAGTGATGGTCGATCAATCGATGCTCGCCCGGACGCCGCGTTCCACGCCGATCCTTTACCTCGGGCTCTACGATCGCGTGCGCGAGCTTTTCGCCGCGCAACCGGAAGCGATGGCGCAGGGCCTGACGGCGAGCGCGTTCTCTTTCAACTCCGGCAGCGGCCGATGCGAACGTTGCTGCGGCACCGGTTTCGAGAAGATCGAGATGCAATTCCTGAGCGATCTGTATGTGCGCTGCGCCGAATGCGAAGGCCGCCGTTTTCAACCGCACGTCCTGCGGGTGCAGCTCGCGGGAAAGTCGATCCACAACGTTCTCGAGATGACGGTCAGCGAAGCGATCCAGTTTTTCGCGCAGATCGGCGAATCGGAAAAGCTTGGCGACAAACTCGATGTCCTCGATGAAGTCGGGCTCGGTTATTTGCGTTTGGGGCAGCCGCTCAACACGCTGTCCGGCGGCGAATCACAGCGGTTAAAGCTGGTCCGGCATCTCTCCGAGGAAAGCGTGGGCGGGAACGGATCGTCCGTCGGCAATCTCTTTATCTTCGATGAGCCCACGACCGGATTGCACTTCGATGACGTGGCGATTCTAATACGGCTCTTCCAGCGCCTGGTCGAAAGCGGCCACACAATCGTCGTGATCGAACACAATCTCGAGGTGATCAAGTGCGCCGATTGGGTGATCGATCTCGGCCCGGAAGCCGGCGACGAAGGCGGGCAACTCGTGGCTGCCGGAACTCCGGAAGCCGTCGCGAAAGTTGAGGCCTCGCACACGGGGAGATTTTTGCGAAAGACTCTGGGGAGCGGTCGCCGCGGCGACCCAGCTTCTGCAGTTCGCGGCAGCTTGCCGCGAACAATCCAGCGCTACCAACTGGACGACTCCGATCTCACATTGCGCGCCGCCGAAGAACCGCCCGGCAGGCTGCCGGACGGAGCAGGCTGGCAGCCTGCGCTCCCCAGAAACGGAAACCACGCCATCCGCATTCACGGCGCACGGGAGCACAACCTGAAAAATATCTCGCTCGATATTCCGCGTGACAAGATGGTGATCATCACCGGCCTGAGCGGGTCCGGGAAATCGACCGTCGCGTTCGATATTCTTTTCGCGGAAGGGCAGCGCCGTTTTCTCGACAGCATGTCGCCCTACGCGCGGCAATTCGTCGACCAACTGGAGAAACCGGACGTCGATCTTGTCGAAGGCGTCCCGCCGAGCGTCGCGATTGAGCAACGCGTCACGCGCGGCGGCGGCAAATCAACCGTCGCGACCGTGACCGAGGTTTATCATTTTCTCCGGCTCCTTTTTGCGAAAACCGGAACGCAGTTCTGTCCCGATTGTGATCTGCCGGTCGAAAAGCAGAGTCTGGCCGCGATCGTCCGGCAGCTCGAGACGGCAGTGAAGCGGGGCCCGCTCAAGGTGCTCGCGCCGCTGGTCAAAGCGCGCAAAGGTTTTCACACCGATGTCGCGCGCTGGGCAGAGCGCCAGGGCTTCGACACGCTCTTTGTCGATGGACATCTTTTGCCTATTTCGCAGTTCCGAAAACTGGAGCGTTTCAAGGAACACACCATCGACGTCGTGGTGGGCGCAATCGACGCGAAGCGAATTCTGAAAGCGCGCAATCTGGTCCAGCGCGCGCTCGATATTGGACGCGGCACCGCCCATCTCCTCGACGCGAAACATCGCGTCACCGTCATGAGCACCGAGATGAGCTGCCCGGGTTGTGGCCGCGCGTTCGAAGAGCTCGATCCGCGGTTGTTCTCGTTCAACTCGCCGCATGGCGCCTGCGAAGAATGCGGCGGCTTCGGCGAGATCTGGAATGTGGCGAAGCAGACCGGCACGGAGGACACCGGAGATTCCGTCCTCGAAAACGAATTGGCCGCCGATCGCGAATTCGAATGGATCGATGAAGAGGAAGCGGTGCCGTGCCCGGCCTGCGAAGGATCGCGCTTGAATCCGATCGCGCGCCACGTCCGCGTGCAAGGTCAGACGATCGATAATTTCACCGCGCTTTCAGCCGGCGAAGCAGCGCAGTTGATCGGGAAACTTCGCTTTCGCGGAAACCAGAAGATCGTGGCGGACGATCTCGTGCCGGAAATTTCGCAGCGTCTCCGCTTCATGAAAAACGTCGGGCTCGGTTATCTAGCCCTCGGGCGTTCCGCGAAAACCTTGAGCGGCGGCGAGTCGCAGCGGATTCGTCTGGCCGCGCAGCTCGGATCCAATCTGCGCGGGGTTCTTTACGTCCTCGATGAGCCGACGATCGGTTTGCATCCGCGCGACAATCTTCGGTTGCTCGAGACGCTGACCGCGTTGCGCGAGAAGGGGAATTCGCTCGTCATCGTCGAGCACGATGAAGAGACGATGCGCCGCGCGGATCACATCATCGATCTCGGGCCGGGCGCGGGAATGCACGGCGGCGAAGTGGTCGTGCAGGGAAGTCTGGCGGACATCGAGAAGCACAAAAGCTCGGAGACGGGCCGATGCCTGAAGAATCCTTTGTGTCATCCCATGCGCAAGACGCGCCGGTCGTTAGGCGAGGTCGAGCAATGGATCGAAATTCGCGGCGCGCACGCGCACAATCTTAAGAACGTCAATGCACGTTTCCCGGTGGGCCGGCTCTCGGTCATCACTGGAATTTCCGGTTCCGGCAAATCGACGCTAATGCGATCTGTCCTGCTGCCGGCGGTGAAGGAGCGCTTGAAAAAGAATCCGGCGAGGCAACGCGAATTGTTCTCCTCCATCAGCGGCGCGGAGTCATTTGAGACCGTTTACGAAGTCGATCAATCGCCGATTGGAAAAACGTCGCGGTCGACGCCGGCGACTTACATCAAGGTCTTCGATGAAATAAGGAAGCTGTATGGTCAGTTGCCGGTTTCGCGTGTCCGTGGTTATACGCCGAGCCGCTTCTCGTTCAACACGGAAGGCGGCCGCTGTGAAGCGTGCAGCGGCCAGGGCGCGATCAAGCTCGAGATGAGTTTTCTGCCGAGCAGTTATGTGCCGTGCGAGGATTGCGGCGGGCGGCGCTACAATCCGCAAACGCTCGAAGTGCTCTACAACGACAAGAGCATCGGCGACGTGATGGAGATGACGATTGAGCAGGCGTCGTCGTTTTTTGCCACGAACCAAAAGATCGCGCGGCCGCTTTCGCTCCTGGTCGATACCGGTTTGGGATATCTGAAGCTGGGGCAGCCGAGTCCGACGTTGAGCGGCGGCGAAGCGCAAAGGCTAAAGCTCGTGACCGAATTGACCCGCGGGATTGGGCGGGCGCAGAACGAACGCATTCGCAAGATGCGCAAACCGAAATCGACGCTGTATCTGCTCGAAGAGCCGACGATCGGACTGCATATGGCGGACGTGGAGTTGCTCTTGAAGGTGCTGCATCGGCTCGTCGATGAAGGCAATACCGTGATCGTGATCGAGCACAATTTGAGCATCATCGCGGAAGCGGATTACATCGTGGACATCGGACCGGAGGCGGGAGCGGAGGGCGGTGAGATTGTCGCGACCGGAACGCCCGAAGAAGTAGCGAAGAGCCGGATCAGCCGGACGGCGCCGTTTTTGCGCGAGGTGTTGAAGGTAAAGCGCCGGAAGGTATCAACGTGCGCCGCGTAGACGGCGATTGCCGCGCGCGACAACATCGCTGAAGATCGCCTCGCCCAATGCTCTCCTATTACCTCCACAACCTCGATCCGTTCATCTTCCGCCTGTGGGGCAACGTCGGCCCGCGCTGGTACGGGATGGCTTACGTGCTCGCATTCGTTTTCGCTTATCTGCTTCTGCGAGTTCTTTCCAAACGCGGCTACCTCGATCTCAGCCAGGCCGCGCTCGGTGATTTCGTCACGTGGGTCGCGCTCTTCGGCGTGATGATTGGCGGCCGGCTCGGTTACGTCCTCCTCTACAAACCGGGGATGCTGCGTGATCCGCTTTCGATCCTGCGGGTTTGGGAAGGCGGAATGTCGAGTCACGGTGGCATCCTCGGCGTTGTGATTTTCACGCTCATTTATTCGCGCCGGCATAAACTCCCCTGGACGAATCCCGGCGACAATCTCTGTGTCGCGGCGCCGATCGGATTGTTCCTCGGCCGCTGCGCGAATTTCATCAACGGTGAGCTGTATGGGCGGATCGCCACCGTTCCCTGGGCGGTGCAATTCCCCAAGGAGCTGCTCGATCTTCAGAACGCGGACGAAGCCGATCGCGCGCTGGCCGCCTGCCAGCAAATCGACCCATCGCTGCGCTCGGTGGAATCGATCATCGAAGCTGTGCGCTCGAATCCCAAGATCGCTGACATTCTGCGCGGGATCATTGCGCCGCGGCATCCCTCACAGATTTACGAAGCGCTTCTGGAAGGCGTCGTTCTGTTCAGCATTCTCTGGTTTGTCCGGACTCGTTTCCGCACGCCGAATGGTTTCATCACCGGTGTGTTTCTCGTCGTTTACTCGATCCTACGCATCATCGTCGAAAATTTCCGCGAACCGGACGCGTCACTCGTGGGACCATTGACCCGCGGACAATTCTTTTCCCTTTTTACGATCGTGATTGGGATCGCGTTTATGATCGTGGCGAAGAAGCGCCCCACTTATCCGCGCAAGCTGCCAGCGGCCTGATCCGTCTCCGCTTTCCCTTCGGCGGAAAGTCCGGTATTAATCTGCAAGTTCGCGCCCATGTTACTTCCGAAGATTCTCGCGGCCGGCGGTCTTCTTTTTGCGTTCGAACACTCGACTATTGCCGGCAAAGTCGTTCTCGCCCTGCTGTGCATCGTCTCGGTTTTCAGTTGGTCGATCATGATCACGAAGTTGCGGGTGATTCAATTCGCGCGAAAACAGGCGACGCGATTTCGTTCCGCCTTTCGGAAGGACCGGCAACCGCTCCGGTTATTTGAGAATCACGCGAAATTTCCCGGCGCGCCGCTTTTCAACGTCTATCGCGCCGGTTGCGAAGAGATGACCTTCCAGCTCCTCGGCTCGGCTGAAGTGGACGAAACGTTTCGCGCGCGGCTTGGGATTGCAGAGAGAATTACGCCGGCGCAAATGCACGCGGTGAACGCCGCGATGGAACGCGCCGTGGGCGAGACGGCCCTGGGACTGGAGTCGCAAATGATCCTGCTCGCGACCGCGGTAAGCGGCTCGCCGTTTCTCGGATTGCTCGGAACGGTTTGGGGCGTGATGGACACGTTCACCGATGTGGCCGTGGCCGGCTCGCCGAATCTCGCGACGATGGCGCCCGGCGTTTCCGGTGCGTTAATCACGACCGTGACCGCCCTCTGCGTCGCGATCCCGGCGATGTTCGGCTACAATTATCTCGTCACGAGCATTCGCGGCATGATCGTGGAGATGGACAACTTTGCGGCCGAACTGGCCTCGGAGTTCGAGCACAAATACGTGGATCATAATGCGCGCGATCCGGAGTTTCGGCGATGAAAAGAAGCGGGAAACGTCCAACGTCCAACGTCCAACGTCCAACGTTCAACTCGGAAGGCTGAAGCGTGCGCCGCTATTCTCAACGGCACTCGCTCTCGACCCTTTCCGAGATCAATATCACCCCGCTGCTCGATCTCGCGTTTGTCCTCCTGATCATTTTCATGATCACGACGCCGCTCCTCGAGAACAGTGTGAACCTCGTAATCCCGTCGAGCGGTGCGGCCAATGCGCCGGTTAATGCCGCGCAAGTCCAGACCGTCTCGATCGATCGACAGGAAACGATCAGGTTCAATAATAAGCCAGTGAGCGTCGATGAACTTGTCGCGCAGTTGGTGCAAATGAAACGCGCGAACCCGGAGGTCGCGGTCGTGATTCGCCCGGATCGCGAGTTGGCGGTGCAGAAGCTGATCGCTTTGATGGACGCGTTGCAGCGCGCGCAAATCACGAAGGTCGGTATCGCCACGAAAGCGGAAACCAAATAAGCGATGCCCCGGGACGTTCGCTTCTGGCGCAACGCGGTGATCGTTACCGTCGCGCACCTTGGGCTCCTGATTGCGCTGGCGCGGGGCAGCCGCGAGTCGCGCAGCGCAAATTCGTCGAGCATCGTTTGGATGAATACCGGCGCGACCGAGTTACCTGCATCGAATTCTTCCTCGTCCGCAACCGAGCAGGATGCGCCGCCGCAACGTTCTCCGACGCCAGCAGAAGCCGACGAGTCCCCGGTCCCAACTGCGCCCAGAAGTGAGATCCAACTTCCGTTGCCGACACCCGTGGCCACGCCGACTCTAAGACCAAGCGTGACGCCACGCCCTACCCCGAAGAGTTCGCCGAAGCCGACAGCGAAACCGACGGCCTCGGCGAAAACGACACCGAAGCCTTCGCCGAAAAAATCGGCGACTGCCGCTGAAAAGAAAAACGATAAACCGAAAGACGAGGCAAAGGTTTCCGTGACGAAGGGACCATCGGATTCCGCGGCCGATTCAACAGCGGACAAACGGGGCGCGGACGGCAACACTGGCGCCCGCAGCGCGGAATTCGCGTGGTACGGAGCGATGTTGCACGACCGTTTCCACAGAGAATGGGATCAGCCCAAGACGGTCGTGGCTACGGGCACGAAGATGTCGGCGGTCGTGAAAATTCGAATCGAGAAAGATGGCCGCGTCTCGCGTTTCACGATCGTGAAACCGTCCGGCAACGTTGCTGTCGATGAATCGGTCGCGGCGGTTGAGAAGCGGGTGACGCGGGTGGATGCGCTGCCGAATGGTCTCACTAAGGCGAGTTACTACGAGGTGCAGATTATTTTCGAATTGAACCCGGAGCAATGAGACCGACGGGCCCTGGTTTCATTGCGACGCTCATTTTATGGCTCGGGATCGGGCTCGCGACATTCCTTTCGATTTGGAGTCAACATCCGCCCGCTCCCATCCCTGCCACGGCCGCGGCGACCGACTTCTCCGCTGAACGCGCAATTCGGCACGTGGAAGCGATCGCGCAAGCGCCCCGCCCAATCGGCTCGGCGAATCACGCCGCGGCGCGCGATTATATTTTTCAACAGCTCCACTCCTTTGGAATGGAGCCCGAGATCCAAAAGACCATGGCGTCGAACTCGACCGCAGCGCCTCTGATTGTTGCCGGAACAATCGAAAACATTCTTGCCCGCAAGAGAGGCAGCGGCGGTGGGCGCGCGGTATTGCTCGTGGCGCATTACGATTCGGTGCCAACCGGTCCCGGCGCGAATGACGATGGAGTCGGAGTCGCGACTTTGCTGGAAACTGCGCGCGCCCTTACCGCGAGCGACCCGCTCGCAAGCGACGTCATGTTTCTGTTCACCGACGCGGAAGAGACTGGCCTCCTGGGCGCTCGCGCCTTCCTTGCGGAACATCCGTGGGCAAAGGAATTCGAGGTCGCGCTGAATTTCGAAGGGCGCGGCAATGGCGGTCCGGTGATCATGTTCGAGACGAGCGCGCAAAATGGGGCGTTGATTCGTGCGCTGGCGAGAGCGACCGCGTATCCGCTGGCCAATTCTCTCTCAGACGAAATTTACAAGCGCCTGCCGAACAGCACCGACCTGACCGTCTTCAAGGCCGCGGGCCGGCAGGGGATGAACTTCGCCTACATCCACGGGCTGACGCATTATCACACCGCGCTCGACAATCTGGAAAATGTCGACGCCCGGACGGTGCAACATCACGGCTCCTACGCGCTCGCCCTCAGCCGGTATGTTGGCGCGGCCGCTGCAGCGGTGAAACCGGAAGGTGACGCGATCTACTTCGACGCGATTGGGTTTCTGCTGGTGCGCTACCCGGCGTGGCTCGCGTGGCCGCTGACGGCGGCGACGCTGTTGCTCTTTGCCGTTGTTATCCGGCTCGGGTTCCGGCGGAAGGAATTGAGTGGAGGAGGGATCGCGAAAGGAGCGCTTCTTTTCTTCGTGAGTCTTGCCGCGGCGGCGGCGGCAGTGGGCAGCGCGTGGTGGCTGATCCTGCGAATTCATCCGGGATACAGCTTGATCACGCAAGGCGAGAGCTACCACCACGGTCTCTATATCATCGGATTCGCTGCGATGACCCTCGCCACCACTGCGGCGATTCTCGGCTCGCTCGGCAGAAGAATTAGCGCACCAAATCTCTTCGTCGGCGCTCTGGTCTGGTGGGCCGCATTAATGATTGCGGCCACGAAATGGATGATTGGCGGCAGTTACCTTATGACGTGGCCGTTGTTCTTTGCGCTGCTTGGGCTCGGCTATGGATTCGTCAGACACGACGACCGCGTTCGCCCTGCGGTGAATCTCGCGATCGCCGCCCTCTGCGCGATACCCGGCATCCTGCTAGTCGTTCCATTTGTGCATCTCACTTTTATCGCCATGCCGTTCGCGCTGGCGCCGGGGCTGGTTCTCCTCCTCGTATTGTTGTCGGCGCTGCTCATTCCGCTTCTGAGCAATTCCACGGCGGGGAGCCGATGGGCCTTTCCGGGATTTGTTGCGGCGATCGCAGTTCTGTTTTTCTTCCTGGCCGGGATTGGCTCTGGCTTCGATAAGAATCACCGCCAATCGAACCACGTTGTTTATGCTTTTGACGCGACGAAGCAGCGCGCGCTCTGGGTTAGTTCAGATGCGCGGCCCGACGAATGGACCCAGCAGTTCTTCGGCAAAAATCCGGAGCGCGGTCCGCTGGCCGATCCTTTTCCGCTGAGCCGAAGAGTTTATCTGCAAGCGCCCGCTCCCATCGCTTCATTCCCACCGCCGGAAGCGCAAGTGCTGGAAGACGTGACCGCAAACGGCATCCGGCATATGCGCCTTCATCTCGCTTCGTCGCGCGGGGCCGAGCGAATCAGCGTCCAAATTAGCGCGGAGATCTTCAGCGCGACCGTCGATGGCAAACCTCTCGCGTCAGGCGCATCAACGAGCGAGCCGCAAAAGAATTGGAGTTTGGTATACCTTGCTCTGCCGAAAGAGGGAATCGATTTGGTGGTTGAGACACGATCCGCAGTTCCCCTAGCGGTACGCCTTGTCGACGAAAGCTACGGGCTACCGCTGCTCGACGGCGCGACCCTGGCGGGGCGACCGCCGCACATGATGCCGGCGCCGTTCGTCCGCAGCGACTTCACTCTCGTGAGCCGGAACTATTCATTCTAGAGCAGCGCGAGCGATTTCCCTTCGCGGTGATTCACCTGATCCATCGTGCACTGCTTCGGCGATTTGTCGGGACGATAGCGAAGGATCTTCGTGCCGTGGCGAAAACGCTCGCCCGTAAAGTGATCGTACGTCACTTCGACCACAATCTTCGGATCCACCGGTTCCCATTCGCCGCTTCGCTCCGTCCTCCAACGGCTGGGTCCGCCCGGTGCGTTGCCGGTAAATCCCGGCTTCTTCTTTAGCGCTTCGAATTTTTTCGTGAGCGCGGCGCGTTCGCTCGCCTTGAACGCAGAGGTGAAACCGACGTGATGGAGCAAGCCGTCGTCATCGTATAACCCGAGCAGCAGCGAACCGAGTAAACGGGAGGCGGTTGCATAACGGAAACCGCCGACAACGCAATCGGCGCTGCGGATTTGCTTCACTTTCACCATCGCGGTCCGTTCGCCCGAGGCGTAAGGGGCATCGATCTGTTTTGCGATGACCCCGTCAAGATTGCCGCCGACCTTATCGAACCATTTCTTTGCGATGGCGAGGTTCGTGGTCGCCGACGATAACCGAATCCGGCTTTTCGCCTTCAGATTTTCGCGAGCAAAAGCTTCGAGCGCTTTGCGACGCTCGCGCAGCGGTTGAGCCAGCAACGATTTGCCCGCGGAATCGGCGAGCAGATCGAACACGATCAAGAGCGCGGGATGCGCCGTCGCGAGTTTTTGCACACGGCTCGCGGCTGGATGCAGGCGTAGTTGCAGCTCGTCGAACGACAGAGCGTCGCCGATTGGAATCGCGAGTTCGCCATCAAGAACGAAACGCTTGGCCTCGAGTTCCTGCAGCTGGGCGACCACGTCCGGAAAATACCGGGCGAGCGGCTGTCCTGCTTTCGATTGCAGAAAAACTTTGTCGCCATCACGAAACGCGATGCAGCGGAAACCGTCCCACTTCGGCTCGTACTGCCAGTCATCGCCGATGGGAATTTCATCGACGGAACGCGCCTCCATCGGTGGCAGCGGAGGTTTCAGTTGGAGCGGCATGTCATCCCGAGGCTGGCGCAGCGCGGCGAAGGATCTCGCATCTGCAATTTCGGTCAGCTTGTGTCATCCGCACGTCATCCATGCGAGCGACCCTGCTTGGGCGCGAGCCATTGGCACTTCGACTGTGAGGTCCCTCGTCGTCTGCACGACTCGGGATGACACAGTATTTGCGCGCGAGAGAAATCATTTCCCGTATCTTCGCGGCTCGAGCTTCGGCGGACGCTTTCCTTTTCGCACCGCGCCCGCGACGGAGATGTAGGCGAGCTCCGTGCGATCCACCGCGCAGCGCAGCAACAGCCCACCGCGGCTCATGTCGCCGCGGCCGACGAAATCGGTCGGGAAGCAAAGGCGTTGCCCGAAATGTTCCAGAAGGATATCGACATATTTTCCCGTGGCGACGCTGCCGAGCAGGATCACTTCGCCGTCAGGCGCCAACTTCCTTGCCAGCCGCTTTACGTCCCGCTCCAGCGGTTTCCGGTAACGCGGATCGGCTTCGTCGATGTCCACCTCGGCAAACTCGCGCAAATCATCGAGACCGATCGGCGCCGCGGCCGGGATCAATCCGCGAGTGGGTGTGATGACAAGCACGGCGCCGGGCGGGGAAAACGCATTGGCATACGCGAGTTTGCCGCGAAAATAGAGTCCGCTCAGGAAGGTAAACACCTCGCCAAGAGTTGGACGCTGCTCACTTCGAAGACGACGCGCGAGATCGAATTGCGCGCGTTCGCTCATGATCATCCGCGCTCGCTGGCCGCCCGCGTAGGCAGGAGAAAGAAGAAAAACGCGGTTCGTCATTTCCGCCGCGCAGGTTCGGCTCAGGGCGGGACGCCATTGCTCGACCGCGTTCGATTCGCCTGCAGTTCCGCCAGATGTTGTTCCGACCATCGGCAAAGACCCTGCAACGGATCGATCAACGTTCGCCCGAGCCGGGTAAGCGAGTATTCCACTTTGGGCGGGACGACGGGATGGACTTTGCGCAGGACAAGTCCGTCGCGCTCCAGACTGCGCAAAGTCTGCGTCAGCATCTTTTGCGAAATTCCGCCGATCGTTCGCCGCAACTCGGCGTAACGTTGCGTCCCATTCGCCAGGACCTGGATGATGAGCGCCGTCCATTTATCGGCGATCCGATCCAGCACCACCCGCGACGGGCACTGCGGCTTTAGAACCGACGCGCCGGAAGATTTCATGCAGACACCTCTCGGATCAATCGCGCGCAGCGCAAGCTTTTGCTGGAGCCGCGTGACTTGCGTTCTCTGGTTTAACTAGGACGCTTCGTTCCGTTATGCCGGACGGACACGTTTACGCGCTGTGAAAATTCTCGTCGTCGGCAGCGGCGGCCGGGAACATGCGCTCGCCTGGAAGTTGAAACAATCGCCCGGCTGCGACCGGATTTTTTGCGCGCCGGGCAATGCCGGCACGGCGGAGCTGGGAGAAAACGTCGCCATCCCGGCCGGCGATCTGCCCGCTCTGGTTCGCTTCGCCAAGGAGAACGTTATCGGCTTGACGGTTGTGGGACCGGACGACGCGCTTGCCTCGGGCATCGTCGATCTCTTCGAGGGAGAGGGACTGCGGATCTTTGGGCCATCGAAATCGGCGGCGCGGCTGGAATCCTCGAAGATTTTCGCGAAGGAATTGATGCGCAAGAATGGGATCCCAACCGCGCGCGCGGCGATCTTCCAGGAGCAGGAAGCGGCCATCGCGTTCTTAAAGGAGTCGCGTTTTCCCATCGTGATCAAGGCCGACGGTCTCGCGCTCGGCAAAGGAGTTATCGTGGCCCGCGACGTGAACGAAGGCCTTGCCGCGGTCGATGCGATGATGAATGAACGCCGCTTCGGCGAAGCGGGCCGACGCGTGTTGATTGAGGAATGCCTGACCGGCTCCGAGTGTTCGCTGCACGCGCTCGTGGATGGGAAAAACTTTCGGATGCTCGCAACGGCGCGCGATCACAAACGCGCGCACGATGGCGACACCGGGCCGAACACCGGCGGCATGGGCGCGTTCAGTCCGGCCGACAATTTTGGCGCCGAACGGCAAGCGCAGTTCGATCACGAGGTAATGGGCCCCTTGCTCCAGGCGTTAAACGACAGCGGAATAAGGTTCCGCGGATTACTTTTCCCCGGTCTCATGATCACGGACCAGGGGCCGCGCGTCCTGGAGTTCAACTGCCGCTTTGGCGACCCCGAGACGCAGGTGATTTTGCCGCGGCTGAAATCGGACCTGCTCGAACTCTTCGAAGCAACAATCGACGGCACGCTGGACCCCACGGTAATTGAATGGGACGAGCGCGCCGCAGTCACAGTGGTTCTGGCCTCTGGCGGTTATCCCGACAAGTACGATGTCGGAAAACCAATCAGCGGCCTGGAGACGGCCTGCCCCCAGGCCGTCCATGTTTTTCACGCGAGCACGCGGCGCGAAAACGACGCCGTGGTCACTGCCGGCGGACGCGTTCTCGCCGTGACCGCCCTCGGCGAAACGATCGCGGCCGCGCGCGCCGAGGCTTACAAAGCTGCCGCGCGAATTCATTTCGAAGGCTGTCATTACCGCCGGGATATTGCTCTTGGCGCGGTTGAAGATAAGATCGTGGGCCACTGATGTCCCGGCGCGTCTCTCTGCTCTTGATCCTCCTTTGCGGGTGGAATACGGATTTGTCCGCGCAGTCTCCGGCCAAACCCGCCGGCTCGCCCTCTCCTTTGCCATCGGCAACGCCGACGACCAAAGCGCTGATCGATTCGATGGATTCGGCCGAACTGAAGGAGGCGATTCAGCTCTTAAAAAATAATTACATCAAGCCCGAGGCCCTGAACGAAACTGAACTGAGCCGCGCGACGTTTGAAGGAATTCTCACGCGTCTCGGGCGCGGGGTAATTCTGCTGTCTGATGCCACGGCGGAACCTGCGGAACCGGCCGCGCCATTCTTCGGTGAAATCCTCGAGAGCCACATCGGCTATCTGCGGCTCGGGGCGTTGACTCGTCCGAATCTCGCCGCGCTCGATGCCAACCTGCAAACGTTCGCCGCCAAAAAAGTGGACGCGGTCGTGATCGACTTGCGCGCCAGCCCGGCGACCAACGATTTTTCCTTGGCCGCCGAGTTCGCCAAACGATTTTGTCCCAAGGACAAACCACTCTTCACCCTGCGTAAGACGACCGCCAGACAGGAACGCACTTTTACTTCGGACCACGAGCCGGCTTATCAGGGTCTGACCATTGTTCTCGCTGATGGCGACACGGCGGGTGCATCCGAAGCGATTGCCGGCGTCGCCCGGCTTTATGACAAGGCGTTGATTATCGGCCAGCAAACTGCCGGTCGCGCGGTCGAATATTCGGATTTAAAACTTCCGAGCGGCAAGGTGCTGCGGGTCGCGGTGGGAGAAGCGATCCTGCCGGAAGGCCGGCCGCTTTTTCCTGGTGGATTGAAACCCGATGTGCCAGTCGAAATGCCGGTGGTGGATAAGCGAGAGATCTTTCAAGTAAGCCGCGAAAAAGGAATGACGCCATTCGTGGTCGAGAGCTCGCGGCCGCACCTGAACGAAGCGGCCCTCATTTCCGGAAAGAACCCGGAGCTCGAAGCGCTGGAAGCCGCGCAACGCCGGACCCGCACGACGGAAAAGGTCGCGGTGCACGATCCGGTTTTGCAACGGGCGCTCGATCTGGTGACTTCGATCGGGATTTTCCAGAAGAAATAGGATCTATCCGACTTATACGATCTATATTGGGAGAATCGCTCGCCCGTGAATCCGCTCGAAGAACGCATCGGTTACAAATTCCGGAACCCGCTTCTCCTCGCCGAGGCGCTCACCCATCCGAGCCTGCGGCACGAAACGCACCGATCCCATTTCGATAACCAGCGCCTGGAGTTTCTGGGAGACGCTGTTCTTCAGCTCGTCATCACCGAGCATCTCTACGGACATTTCCACGCCGAGGCGGAAGGCAAGTTAACCAAGCTCCGGTCGCGGCTCGTCTCGCGCGAGGCATTGGCCGTCCATGCCGCGGCGATGGATCTCGGAAGTTATCTTATGATGGGACGCGGCGAAGAAGCGAGCGGCGGCCGGGTGCGCAACTCGACCCTGGCCGACGCATTCGAAGCGCTCGTAGGCGCGGTTTATCTGGATAGCGATTTGGCCACGGTGCGTCGTTTTATCTTGGAACAGGCGGCCGACGAGCTGGCGCAGGTCGTCGAGGAACCGACCGATATCAATCCGAAAGGTCATTTGCAGGAGTTGCTCCAGGCTATTTCGCCGCGGAGCCCTGCTTATGAGCTGATTTCGCAGACGGGTCCGGAGCACCAGAAAACTTTTATCGTGCGCGCCGTGTGGGAAGGGATCGAACTTGGCGAGGGCACCGGTCGGAGTAAGAAACAGGCCGAGACCGCCGCAGCGCTCGAAGCGATGCGGGAAAAGCGCTGGGAAAAAACCGAAAGCGCGAAAGTCGGCTAGGTCGGCGAATGGTTGAGCGCGTAGAGGGGCGTCTCTCCCGCCCTTTTCCAGGCGAGATGTTGCGAGATCGTCGCCGTCACGAATTTCTTCGCGGATCGCACGGCCTCTTCGAGCGCTAAACCTCTTGCGAGACCCGCGGCAATGCCGGCAGAGTAAGTGCAGCCCGTCCCATGCGTCGCGATCCCGCGCGAAAACGGCGCGGAGAATTCGATGACTTTGTCTCCGGCGAAAAGAAGATCGATCGCGTTCTCGCCGGCGAGATGGCCGCCCTTCAGCAATATGGGAACGCCATATTTTTTTGTCAGCGCCGCGCCGGTTTTGCGCATCGCGGGCAAATCCGCGATCGGCTCGCCCACCAACCGCGCGGCCTCGCCGAGATTCGGAGTCAGCAACGCCGCGAGCGGGAACAGATCGCGTTCGTAGGTCTCAATCGCATCCGCCCGCAGAAGAAGATCGCCGCTCGTCGCGACCATCACCGGATCGATCACGACGGGCGTCACGGCGCTCGCTTTCGCAGCATGAGTGCGAAGCGTTTGCGCGACCGTCGAGACAATATCGCCGGAAAAAAGCAACCCCGTCTTAATCGCCGCGATAGGAAAGCTGCGGAGAAGAATTTCGATTTGCTCCCGGACCATCCCGGCGCTGACCGGCTCGATTCGCGACACAATGCCGGGCGTTTCCGCAACAACACCAGTGAGCGCAGTCACTCCATAGACGCCGAACGCGCCAAAAGTTTTCAGGTCCGCCTGAATGCCTGCGCCCGAGCTGCTGTCGGAACCGGCGATGGTGAGCGCGACTGGAATGCTGGCCGACATTCAGAAAAACGGGCCCCAGGCCCGCGACTACGCCCCGTCGCTTCCGATCGCTTCGACCGGACAACCTTCCATCGCTTCCTTGCAGAGCGCGTCTTCCTCGGGAGATTCCGGCTGCTTGTAAACGAAAGAGTGACCGCCGTCGTCGTTGCGTTTGTAATTGGCGGGCGCGGTTTCGCGGCAGAGGTCGCAATCGATGCACTGATCATCAACGTAAAATTTCCCGTCGACGTTTTCCGGATATTTATTTGCAGCGTCAGCCATGATTTTCCCCGCTAAAAGCGAAATGGAAGGTAGGAGGAAACACCCCTGGCGCAATGGATATTTGCTTGGCGGCGCTGGTCAGGCGCGACCATCGTTGAGGCCAACGGCGAAGAGTGGGTGATGTCCGCCGGTTTTAAACCATGAAAGCCAAGACTTCCGCCACTCTCCGCGCCTTCGTGGTCGAGCTGGCCGTCTACGCGGTTTTCGTGACCGGATATTTCTTTCTGGTCCTGCATTTCCTGGCCGGCTGGTTGCAGGAGTTGCATCTGCATCACGTCAAAACCTACGCGCTCGTCGCGATCGTCCTCATCATCGGACAGGCCGTGGTGCTCGAAAGCATCACGACCTGGCTTTTCCGGCTGCTGCGCGGCGGCCGTTCGGAATAACGCATGTTTTTCCCGATCTCGAATTCGCACATCAGCCCGGTTTATCTGGCTGCGATTGGATTTCTGATTGGCGTTCTGGGCGGCTTCTTCGGCGTGGGCGGCAGCTTCATCGCGGGCCCGGCCTTGCGCGCCGTCGGTCTGGATTGGAACTTCGCGGTCGGAACGGACCTCGCCCACATCGTGGGGAAATCCGTCGTGGCAGCGAAGCGGCATCGCGCGCTTGGGAATGTCGATCTGCGTCTCGGCTTCATCATGGCGATCGGAACCATGGGCGGCGCGGAGGTGGGCGCGCAATTGATCCAGATGTTGAAGCGCGCCGGCAACGTGAACCTGGTCGTGAGCGTTGTCTCGATCGCGATCTATGTGAGCATCTCGAGTTTCATGATTTGGGAAGCCTGGCGAACGCTTCAGTTTCAAAAGAAACGCCGGCCCCGCAGCAAGGTGCCCGGGACCGCGGCGAAACAGGACGAGTCCTCGTTTAGCCATCGCACCGCCGCCATTCAGCGTTTCCATCTCTGGCCGATGATTTCGCTGCCGACCTCCGGCGTGAAAGCGATCTCGCTTTGGGTGATCATCCTGGTCTCCTTTATCGGCGGCCTCTTCAGCGGCTTTCTCGGCGGCGGCGCCGGATACATCCGGATGCCGATGCTTGTCTATGTCCTCGGAATTCCGACCCATCTCGCCGTTGGCACCGATCTTTTCGAAATCATCATCTCGGCGAGCTACGGCACTTTCAGTCACGCCATCAAAGGCAACGTGGACATTCTCATCGCGCTCGTCATGCATACCGGCGCCGCGATCGGCGCGCAGATCGGCGCGATCTCGACCCAATATTTTGCCGGGCCGAAAATCCGGCTCGCCTTCGTGCCGCTGCCCTTGATCGGCGCCGCGATCGTCATTTACACCTTGATGACCGGGCACAAACTTTAACTCCATGCGCATCCTCATCTGCAGCGACGGCACCGACCCGGCCGATAAGCCGATCATGCTTGGCGGCCTGGTGGCAGCGCCCTGCGAGGCCGAGACCACTTTGCTCGGGATCGCGGAAATGTCCGGCGACGAAAAACCGTTACGCGAAGCTTTGGAAAGCGAGGCCGAAAAATTGCGCGGCTACGGCGTTTCGCCCGAGCTTGTCTTGCGGACCGGCGAACCGATCCGGGAAATCCTTCACCAAACGACGGAGATAAAATACGATCTCACCATCATCGGCGCGCGGCGCAAGGGGACCACGGGTCTTTATTGGCGCGCCGAAAAAACCTACGAGGTCATCAAGGCGATCCCGTCGCCCGTTATGCTTGCGACAGGGGCCTGCGAGACCCTGAAAAGTTTTCTCGTCTGCACCGGCGGCAAAAAATACATCGATGCCGCGGTGGAATTAACGGGCAAAGTGGCGGCGGCCGTGGGCGCGTCGGTCACGCTGCTGCACGTGATGGCGGAACCGCCGGCAATCTACGCCGATCTCGTTCGTCGCGAAGAAGACGTTGACGCGCTTTTGGAATCGGGTTCCGAGCTCGGCCGAAATCTGTGCGCGCAGAAGGAAAGCATCGAGCGGCTTGGAGTTCCGACCGAGGTGCGCGTGCGTCACGGCATGGTTCTTAGTCAGATCTTCGCGGAGGCGGGCGCACGAAAGCACGATCTCATCGTCACCGGTTCCTCGCCGACCCGCGGACCGCTGGGCCATTACATCATGGGCGATCTGACGCGGAGCATTGTGAACCGCGCGAACGTGCCGGTATTAGTGGCGCGCGCCGCGAAATCCAGTGAAGCGGTTCGTCCAGGTCTCTGGGCAGCGATCAAACAGATCTTCAAATAGCGGGCGCTACTTGCCATTGCGCGCAGCTGGAAGATCGATCGTCCCGGCTTGCGCGCGCATCAATGCTTCCCCGATCAAAACCGCATTGACGCCGCACGCCTTGATCCGCGCCAGATCTTCCGCCGTTCTGATTCCGCTTTCGCTGACCAGCACGATTCCATCCGGAACTTCCTCGCTCAAACTTTCGGTGACGCCGAGGTCCACTTCAAAGGTCGCCAGGTTACGATTGTTGATTCCAATAATTTGCGCGCTCGTTTCCAGGGCTCGGTCGAGTTCCTCGAGCGTGTGCACCTCCACGAGCGCATCGAGTTGATACGTCTCCGCGGTCTCGAGAAGGGCCACGAGCTGCCGCTGATCGAGCGCCGCTACGATCAGAAGAATCGCGTCCGCGCCCGCCGCCGCCGATTCCGCGATCTGGATTTCATTGAGAATAAAATCCTTGCGCAAGAGCGGCTGAGCGACTGCCGGTCGAATCAGGCCGAGATAACTGAGCCGGCCTTGAAAAAAATGTTCGTCCGTCAACACCGAGATCGCGTCCACGCCCGCGCGCGAGTAATTCTTCGCGATCTCGAGTGGATCGAACGCCTCGACAATCACGCCGGCAGAAGGCGAGGCCTTCTTGATTTCCGCGATGAGCGCGACCTGACCGGGGCCGCGCTGGAGCGCCGAGCCGAAAGGACGGAAATCGTTTCGAAGCAAAGCCGTCTTGTGCAGCTCGTCGCGGTGCGGACGCAGGCGTTCGATCTCGGTCCGCTTCATCTGGAGGATTTCTTCGAGCCGGCTCATGCGGAATCTCCTTCTGTAGCGCGCGCCGCCGCACCGCACAACGGGCCGCGGCTCCGGCTTGCGGCTTTGCGAGTGGATGGCATGTTCCCCGCGTTCCGCAGTCAGGCCGACGTAGCTCAGTTGGTAGAGCAACGGTTTCGTAAACCGTAGGTCACGGGTTCGAATCCCGTCGTCGGCTCCCTTTTCTCTCGCTGTCGGGCGCGATGCGGCTGATTTCATGGGAAATCATTGACCGCCGGGAGTGAAACCATAGGGTCGAACCGATGAGCCATGGTTTGCGGATGTCGCTGGTCTCGCTTCTGACGTTGGCCATTTTGAGCGTCGTTCTTCCACGCGCTTTTCTTCGCAAAGTGCGCTTCCGGGCCGAGGAGCTTATCCTCTCGTTGCGCGCCCAGGCGGCTCAGCGGCGGAAGACCGTTCTGCTCCTGGTCTGCGCCATCGCGCTGGTTCCGATGGTTCGTCTCACCTGGATGGTGTGCCACTACGGGGTTGAAGTGCCCACGCTGGACGATTGGGAGATGGCCGAGTTGATCGTCAAGGCCCAAACCGGGCAGCTCACGTTCGCGGATATTTTCGCGCAGCAACAGGAAGGGCGCACGATTTTGCCGAAGCTCATTTTCGTTCTGTCAGCAGCACGAGGCCACTGGGATGTGCGCGATCAGATGATGATTTCGGTAATTTGCTGCTGGCTGACCACTGCCGGGATTTTTCTTTTGCTGCGGCGATCCGGCCTGAATCTGCCGGCAATGGCGATCGGCTTCTGGCTGATCGCGATCACGATTTTTTCGCCAGCGCAGTATGAGCTCTGGATTTTCGCTTCTGGATTCCCCTCTTTCTTTCCGGGGCTTTTTATTGTCGCGGGTCTGGTCGCGCTTGGGACGAATCTTTCGACGCTCTGGAAGTTCGTGATTTGTGCCGGGGTCGCCACGGCGAGCAGCTTTAGTTTGCCGCACGGGCTGCTGGCCTGGGCGCTCACTTTTCCAGCGCTCTTCATGATTCACCAGGTGAGACGCTGGCGATCCTGGCTGGCCGCCTGGCTGGTCGCCTGCGCGATCTGCGCGACCGGATATTTCTGGGGATATCACAAGCCTGGCTATCTTCCGGCTTTCGCGCCCGCGGCTTCCGCGATCGAATACGCGCGTTTCATTCTTGAATTCCTCGGGGGCGGATTGGCTTATGCGTTCAAAGATCGGCCTGAGGCGTCCGCTGCAATTTTTGGCGCCGTCCAGCTTGCTCTCTTTTTCGCAGCGTTGATTTATTCTCTCCGGCGCCTGCGCGACCGCGTTTTTTTGAGCAAAACCATCCCATGGTTCGCGCTCGGCTCCTATGCGATCGGCAGCGCGGTTCTCGCTTGTCTCGGCCGGGTCGGATACGGCGCTAGCTACGCGCTGGCGTCGCGCTACGTGACGTTTTCGCTTTTTCTTACGATCGCGGTGATCGCGCTCGTCGCGACTATCGTGACCGAAACCGCGATAGCAGGTCGTTCCACACGGTCGCGCGCCCTAATCTTCGCGACCTGGTCACTTCTCGTCGTCGGCTACCTCGCGCCTTACAAAGTCTGCGCCGACAACACGCTGTTCTTCCTCCGGGCGCTATCCGCGAAAGACCGGCTCGCCCATGCCGCCGTTCTTTTCAGCCCGGCGATTGATACGTCGGAAGTCATCAAGAAAACCGCTTATCCCGGCGACGCCAGACCGGTCGTGGTAAATGCCGACGCGCTCGATCGGTTGAAATTGCTGCGGCCGCCTCTCGTGCGGACAAGTCATCTCAACGCCCTTCCTCACGAAATCGCTGAGGGCAAGGAGGCTTCCGGTTCATGCGACCCTCTCGCGCCGGTGGATGCGCAGTTGACGCGCGCGACCGGCTGGGCGGTTCTCAACGCGAAGGGCCGGCCG
The DNA here is from genome assembly GCA_041167565.1 of Verrucomicrobiota bacterium. Taxonomy (GTDB): domain Bacteria; phylum Verrucomicrobiota; class Verrucomicrobiia; order Chthoniobacterales; family UBA10450; genus AV80. Next base: position 29,557 of record JBEEHU010000042.1, read on the forward strand.
GCTGATTGTGTGGTTGTTGCCTACCAGGCCCCGTCCGATCAGGAATGGATCATCTTCGCGATCTCGGACTCTTTCGAAATGCGCCCGGCCTTGGTGAAGCGTTTCCGAAGCATGGATCAACTTTGGTCCGGCTGGTCCGTGACGTTTCCCGCGGCCGCGATCCCCGTCGGCGCGAAGCTTTCCTTTTGGGCAGTCGATGCCGATGAGCCGAAATTATATTTGCTGAACGACAACACTTCTCCGGTCCGATGACGCCACACGAGCACGACGTCATGCGTTCCGTCGAAGACCACTATTGGTGGTACCAGGCGCTCCGCGCGCACGTTGCCGATTCGATTGAGCCGCGCGGCCTAAAATTTTCGCTGCTCGATGCCGGCTGCGGCACCGGAGGAATGCTCTCGATGTTGCGGCAAAAATTTCCCCAGGCCGAATTGACCGGCGTGGATGAAAGCGAACACGCCGTCGAACTGACTGCCGGCCGCGACGCCAATGCCCGCGTGATCCGCGCCAGCGTCCATGAGCTTCCGTTCCCGGAAAATTCCTTCGATTATGTTTTGTCGATCGATGTCTGGAGTCATGCCGGAGTAGATGACGCGCTCGCCGCGCACGAAACCCATCGCGTCCTGCGCCCCGGCGGCAGATTGATTTTGAATATGGCCGCGTTCGAATTCTTGAAAGGCGCGCACGATCGCGCGGTGGATGTGGATCGGCGTTACACCGCGCCCCAGGTTCGGGCGCTGCTGCAGGGTGCAAATTTCAAGATCGAAAGATTGACCTATTGGAACGCATCGCTCACTCCGCCGATAGCGCTCTTGCGCTGGTGGAGCCGCCTGCGTCCGCCGGTCGAGCAGCCGCGCTCCGATTTCAAGTCGCTCCCGCCGTTCGTGAATTCGATGCTGAGGCGCGTCGCGGCGCTTGAACTGGCAGCCAGCCGTCACCTATCGTGGCCCTTTGGCACTTCTCTCTTTGCCGTTGCGCGAAAAAATGGATGAACCCGCTCCACACCTCAGCATCGTCATTCCGCTTTTCAACGCGGCCCTGACGTTGCCCGCGCTCCATCAAGAGCTCTCCGCGCTGGAGATCAGCGGCGGGGTCGAATTGATTTTGGTGAACGACGGCAGCACCGATGAGACCGAAGCCGTCGCGCTGAAGTTGACCCGGGAAAGCCGGATGCCGGTGACGTTTCTGAGTTTGTCGCGCAACTTCGGCGAACACAATGCCGTCCTCGCCGGATTGCGCGCGGTCTCCGGCCGCTACGTGGTCACGATGGATGACGACTTGCAGAACCCGCCCTCGGAAGCGCTGAAACTTCTCGCTACCGCGGAAGCGGAGAAGCGCGATGTGATTTACGCCATTTACGATCGGAAGGAACACAGTTGGTGGCGTAACGCCGGGAGCCGGTTGACCAATCTGATCGCGGATTATGTCGTCGAAAAACCGAAGAAACTTTACCTGTCGAGTTTCCGCTGCATGAGCCGGTTCGTGGCCGACGAGGTCGCGAAATCGCGCAACCCCTATCCGTATATCGATGGCCTGATTTTTCAGGTGACGCAAAACGCCGGCGCTGTCCGAGTCCTTCACGTGGAACGCGCCAGCGGCAGCAGCGGCTACAATTTTCGCAAGCTCGTCCGGCTCTGGATCAGCATGCTCGTCAACGTCTCGATTCTGCCGCTGCGCCTGATGACTTTCGCGGGAATGCTCACGAGCGCGCTCGGTTTTCTGGCGGTGATCGAAGTCGTGCTCGAACACATGATGCGCAAAACGCCGACCGGCTGGAGTTCGTTGATGGCCGCGATGCTCCTGCTTTCGGGCACGCAATTGCTATTGCTCGGCATTCTCGGCGAGTACGTGGGAAGAATTTATCTCGGCATAAGCGAGAAACCGCAGAGCGTGGTGCGCGAAAGAATTACTTCGCCGACGGACCGATCTGCTTGAGCCGCCAGAGTTCGAGCGCGAGCCCAATGAAAAGCATGAGCGTCGCGAACAGGAGGCTTCCGTAAGTCTGCGCCATCAGCCGGAATGGAAGCAGGAGCGCGAGAACGATGCCCGCGGCCACCGTGCACGTAAGCAAGCCGGTGCGCGCCGCGGGTCCGACGAGGAGCCGCTGCATCACCACTGTGATCGGGTAAAGAAGCCAGGCGAAGAGATAGCCGAACGACAGCGGCGTAAAAATCAGGATCAAGAGTACAAGGAGCGCAAACTCGATCGCGTCGGTTTCGTGCGTGCGCCTCGCGGAAGGCGGCATCACCGCGATGAACGCCAGGCCGCTCAAGAGGGCCGCGCCGAGGATGATCGCGTTCACCGTGGCGAATTTCAGGTCGACAAAATTCGCATAGACCGGCGTGTGCGGTTCGTAGCGGTGGTCGTATTCAACATGACGGAGAAGCCGATTCGATACGCCCCAGATCGATTGGTTTTTCCACGAGTTGCTCCGTCCCAATCGCTGCCCCACGCCGGCTTCATCGTATTTGAACAACATTCCGCGCGACCATCTCGCGAGATCTTGTTGGCCGAGCGCGAAACCGCGAAATGGAATCGGCGCCATGATGAGCAAAAACGCCAGCGCCAATACGAGCGTCGCGGCCGCGGTCCAATACCGCCGGTAAACGAGATAGATGAGAACGAGAACCGGGAACGCTTTAATCGCGGCGGCGAGCGCAATCAGAATGCCGGCGCGAATGGAATGCTTGCGTTGCAGCGCAATCAACCCTCCCAGGAGCAAAGCCAGCAGGACCAGGCTCGGTTGACCCAACAAAAAATTTCCCCAGACAAAACCGGCGACGGCGAGATTGGGGACCAGATACAGAAGGACATGCCCCCGCCGGTTGGCGGTCGCGAGGTAAACGGAAAAAACGATGCTCGCGATCCACGCTGCCGCATTAACCAGGACCAAAACCGCCACCAGTCCTGTTTTTCCCAGCGCACTTGCCGGTGCGAGAAACAACGCGCACGGCGGCGGATACATGAACGGGAATTTGTGCCACTCGTCCGGATAGATTTGCCCGCGCTGCAGTACCTGTTGTCCGGCCTCATACCAAACGACGTAATCCTTGATGCTGTGTCCGCGCACCGCATGCAGGACTGGGACGAGCGCAAAAACAAAGAGCACGACGCCGAACGCCCAGAGCGTGAGCCGAAAAATCGTCTCGCGATTCAGGCGAGCCGCGAGCGAATTCATGCGTGTGTCGGAGTTGCCGCCACCGGCGGTCGCTGTTTGTGCCACTCCGTGCTCTGCTCGTAAGCATGCGCGATTTGCAAAATCGTTGCTTCGCCCAGCGGCTTGCCAAGCAATTGCAATCCAATCGGCAGTTGTTTTCCGTCGTTCATTTTCGCAAAGCCGCACGGCAGGCTGATCCCGCAAATCCCCGCGAGATTTGCCGCGATCGTGAACACGTCTGCGAGATACATCCGCAACGGATCGAAACTTCGTTCGCCGATCGGAAACGCCAGGTCAGGCGAAGTCGGCGAGATCAGCGCGTCCACCTTCTCGAACGCCCGCCCGAAATCGCGGCGGATCAGCTCGCGCACTTTCTGGGCGCGATCGTAATACGCTTCGTAATAGCCCGAGCTGAGAACGTACGTGCCCAAAATAATGCGGCGCTTTACCTCTGCGCCGAAGCCTTCTTCGCGGGTCCGGCCATAATGATCGAAGAGATTCTGGATGTTCTCCGCTCGATGGCCGTAACGCACGCCGTCGTAGCGCGCCAGGTTCGCCGAAGCCTCTGCGCTCGCGATCATGTAATAAGCGGCGACCGCATACTCGGTATGCGGCAAAGAAACATCCACCACTTCCGCGCCTAACGACCTCAACTGCGCCACTGCGGCATCGATCGCGGCTCTAATCTGCGGATCAATCCCGTCCACCATATATTCCCTCGGCAGGCCGAGCCGGATGCCGCGCAGGTCGCGCCCGAGATGTTGCGTGTAATCCGGGATCGGTTCGTTCAGACAAGTCGAATCCTGAGGATCGGCTCCCGCGATCGCGTTCAGGAGTAGCGCGCTGTCGCGCACCGTCTTGGTCAACGGCCCGGCTTGATCGAGCGACGATGCGAACGCTACGACGCCGAAGCGCGAGACGCGCCCGTAGCTCGGCTTCAATCCCACCACGCCGGAGAGCGCAGCCGGCTGGCGGATCGATCCGCCAGTATCGGTGCCGAGCGCCGCGAAAGCTTCATCGGCCGCCACCGCTGCCGCCGAGCCGCCGCTCGAACCTCCGGGAACGCGCGACAAGTCCCACGGATTGCGCGCCGGTTTCACGCTCGAGTTCTCCGTCGATGAGCCCATCGCAAACTCATCCATGTTCGTTTTGCCAAATGGAATCGCCCCCGCGGCTCGGAGTTTCCGCACCAGGGTCGCATCGTAGAGCGCGCGATAATTTCGCAAAATTTTCGAGCCGCAGGTGCAGGGCTGCCCAGCCACGCTGATCATGTCCTTGATCGCGATCGGAACGCCGCCGAGCGGCAAAGTTACATCCGCGACTTCCGCTTGCCGCAACGCCTCCTCAAAATCGAGCGAGAGATACGCGTCAATTTGAGGATCGATCTCCTGAATCCGGGTGTGCAATGCCTCGACCACTTCTCTCGGCGATACTTCACGCCGACGAAGCAGAGCCTGGAGTTCGGTAACGTTGCACGCCAGCAGATCGGACAACGTCATTCCACGACCTTCGTGACAACGAAAAGGCCATTGGCCTGGCGCGGCGCGTTGCTCAACGCTTCTTCGGCGCTGAACCAGTCACGCGGTTCATCGTCGCGGAGGACATTGAAAACCGGCACGGCATGCGCGGCCGTTTCGATCCCGCTCGTATCGAGCTCCTGCAATTTCGCGGCGTAATCCAGAACCCGGCGAAGTTGAGTTTGAAAAAGTTTCGTCTCCTCCTCCGACAAATTGAGCCGCGCGAGTTTCGCGACGTGCGCTACGTCGATATCAGCAGCCTCTGTCATTCACGACTCGCCTAGAGATGGAGATGGCTCACCAGCCAGAGAACGAGCAGACCGAGCGCGATGACCAGGACTAAAAACACGATCCGGCCTTCGCGCCGCTCCTTCCGCAGCGAAACTCGGCGACCGCCCACGCGGCTAACGTCGCCCCAGCGTTTGTCCTGGAGCGCCACCGAAACATCGAGGCGGCTGCGCCCTTCGCTGGCGCGGGTGAGCAGCTCTTCGCGCTGGCGGCGGGTGGTCTCCTCGGCCACGCGCGGCGCCTCCGCGATCATGCGCTCGAGCTTTTCCATTTCGCCGCGCAACTGCGATTCGCGCTGGGCGAGTTCTTCCTGTTTCTGGTTGAGCGGTGTTCCGGCTTTAGAAGGTCGGCGGCGCATGCGGAATCATTGGACCTTCGCGGCCATCCAGAAGAAAACGATGAGCGCCAGGATTCCGAAAATAATCAGAGGCAGCGTGACCGCGAAACCGATCTGCACCCATTGCGCGAAGGGTCTTCCGCTGGCCAATCCCGATCCGCTGGAAGTGACATCGGGCAAATCGAGATCGGACGCGTTATCGCCGTTGCCGGCCTCCAGCCGGCTCCGTTGCTGGCTGAATTCGGTTCGGGCATCATCCACTGTGCTCAGCGCGCGGCTCAGCTCCTTCGGCAGCTCCGCCGAGTTCCAGTTCTTCGGCTCGATTGATTCCAGCAACTGCAAATGTTGCGTAAAACTTTCGTGGGTCGCGCGAATTTGCTCGAGCTTCTTTTGCGAATCGTAACCTTCCCGCTCGAGGATCACGAGCGAGCGGGAAAGTTTGTCCGTCATCTCCGCGCGGCCGCGTTCGAGTTCTTCCTGGCGGCGGCTCAGCTCTTCCAGTTCGCGCTTTTGTTTCTCGATCTGCTCCGACTGCCGTTTCAGCTGGAGAAGTTGTTCCTGCGCTTTTTGAACTTGGGAATCGAGATGTTCCGGCGACATGGCCTCTTCTTCACTTAGCTCCAGCATTTGTTCGATCGGTCGTATTCGTTCTGCCATGGCAATCGGTTGGCCGCGCCGCGATTCGCATCACCCATCGCGCGCGACTGAGTGATATTAGCGGGCGCACTTCAGAATTCCACAAATTTTCCCGGAGGATTTTCGAATCGCGCCATTCCCAGATTGCGCACTAACATATCGAAGCCCGCGCGAACAGCGTGCCAATTTTATGTCCGATCAAAATACAAAATCCGGTTTGGAGTTGCCGGCGCCCGGTCAAAATATCTACGACGAAGCGATCTTCATTTCCGGTTGGCTTCAGGCGGCGGAGCGCGAGCAGGCGTCCTGTCTTGTTCGCGCCTATCTCGATAACGGCTCCGTCGCGGAAACGCGCCAGCTTTTTGACCGCGGCGACGGGTCGAGCGGTTTCAGAATGCTTGGCAAAACTTCCGGGCAAATCGCGGAGCCACGCGAAGCTGTTTTGCGAGTGACTGCGTCATGGAATGGCGCGAGCGAAGACGAAATCGCGAGGCAATCGGTGCGGCTCGTTCCGGCCTTGCTCCGCAAACGCCCTTTCGGCGATGTCCTCTTTCCGGAAAACGCGACTCTGCTTCACCGCGAAAATATTTACGGATCGGGTCCGCCGATCGAGGAGCCGGGAGTCGAGGTGATGAATTTGCTGCGGCAATATTTGCCGGCGAAATCGTCGGTCGTTGATGTCGGTTGCGGCGCGGGCGCCTACGGACCGGAATTAATGGCCGAAGGACATGATTGGCTTGGCCTCGAGGCAAATTCCTACTGCTGCGAAATTCTCGAGCGGCGGCAGTTACCGTTTCGCCGCGTCGATCCGGAAATTCGCGAGTTACCGTGTGCCGACGGCGAATGGGACAACGCAATTTGTATCGAGGTGCTCGAACACCTGAAAGATCCCGATGCCTTTTTGGGTGAGATCGCACGGATGATTCGCACCCGCGCCCTTTTCTCCGTCCCCAACCTGGAGGTGATCCCGTATCTCCATGATTGGGGAGTCGTCCCCTGGCATCTCTTGGAGGGCGATCACAAAAACTTTTTTACCCGCGCGAGCCTGCGCAATCTCCTCTCACGTTTTTTCCGCCGCGTGGAAGTTTTCCCATACGGCGAACACCCGTTGCACACCCGGAACGACGTGGCGGTGCATGTCCACCTCTTCGCTGTCGCGGACAAGTGAGCGGCGTCGCCCTGCGGCTCGGGATGACGCGCATTCTGTGTCGATTAGCTCTATCGCACAGAACAGCGGCGGAACATACTTAGCCGCTTGCCACACCGACATCGTCAGCGCAGAGACCATGCTCAACTCCGTTCGAAGCCTGGCGACCTCGTCCACGTTGCGGGCGAACCAATAGCCTTCGCCGCGGAGATCGACCGTGTTCCGGCCAACATCGATCATTTTTGGATAACGATCCAGACAGGTGGACCCGGCCCGGTGCGCATAGCACTCAGCACTCATTCGCGCCAGAATGCCGCGGCTGGCTTCGATCCCCGGATGCGCATCGGCACGGTGACTTCGCCATGGACGGAACTGCCGGCGGCAGGATTACTCCCAAGCCCGGGCTTGGATTATCACGCAATCGAAGCCGCGACACCGGTCACCTATGTCGAATACGAACGTCCCGCGCTCGAAGCTCTCCTCGCGGAGCACACCGGGCGAGCTCGCTTTATCGAAGCGTGGGGCGAACTTTACGTTCGAACCCATCTCGGCCTGCACCAGGTCCACAGCCGGCGCGCGAGTTGCAGCGTGCTCTCCGATTACATTGGGCGCGATGGCGCCATTCGCTTTTACTATCCGGACGCGACCGCGGTAATGCTGCTCTTCAAGTACTGCGGCCAGCCTTGATCGGGGATTCGGGTACCAGGGAGGGGACTCGAACCCCTAAGGATTGCTCCACCAGATCCTAAGTCTGGCGCGTCTGCCAATTTCGCCACCCTGGCTTCGTTGATATCCGCATCGAGATATTACACCGGGATCTTGGCACAAGAGAGCTTCGCCGTCACCGGAAGCCTGGCAGACATCGAGCGAGCGTCTTGATGAAACACCTCAGCCTCGACATCGTTATCGCGGACGCATAGCGTAAGGAAGATGAAGGAGGCGCCCGTGAAATCGGAAGTAACGATCGAATACTGCACGGTCTGAAACTACGAGCCGAAAGCTGCCAGTTTGGCGGCTCGCATTCGTGCCGCGGCCGGCGTGACTCCACGGTTGGTTGAGTCCGGCGGCGGTGCCTTCGAAATTCGCGTCAACGGTGAACTCATCTATTCCAAACTCCAAACGGGCGAGTGGCCCGATTTCGACGCGATTGCCCGGCAGGTTAAGTCGAAAATCTGACGCGGAACTTTCCCGGAGAGTGAAGGGTGCCTGGTGGCCCTCGCGGTCTTCAAAACCGTTGTCGGTCCCGCATGTGCGGGATTGGGATAGGTTCGATTCCTGTCCTCTCCGCCCATCTTTTGCTTCTTGCCTAACGAGTGGAAAGGAGGTGATCGCATGTCGCGCGAGCAAATCCGCAAGCTTACGTCGCTCTCATCCTGCGCGGGGTGAGCGTCGAAGCTGAGCCAAAAGGCCCTGACGCAAGTTTTGCGGCAGCTACCAAAATTACGCGACCCGAACGTGCTCGTCGGTTCCGCCAGCGCGGACGACGCGGGAGTGTATCGCCTAACGAACGGTCGCGCGCTCGTGCAGACGGTGGATTTCTTCACGCCCATCGTGGACGATCCGTTTTGCTACGGCCAAATCGCGGCCACGAATGCGATCTCCGACATTTACGCCATGGGCGGCCGTCCGCTAACTGCGTTGAACATCATGGGCATCCCGACTGATCTGGTGCCGAACGCGGTCATTGCTGAAATCCTGCGCGGCGGGGCTGCGAAGGCGAAGGAAGCCGGCTGCGCGATTATCGGCGGGCACACTGTTCGCAATCCCGAGCCGATCTACGGTCTCGCCGTAACCGGAATCGTGTCGCCGAGGCGTATGTTGACCAACGCGGGCGCCCAAGCCGGGGATCTGCTTGTCCTGACGAAGCCACTCGGAACCGGTATTATCACGACCGGAATCAAACGCGACCTGACGAGTCCGGCGCTGGCGAAGAAAGCGATCGGCTTGATGTGCCGATTAAATACCGTCGGCGCGGCGCTGGCGAAGCTTCGCTTGGTTCGCGCGGCTGTCGATGTGACCGGTTTTGGTTTGCTCGGGCATCTGACCTCGATGTGTCGCGCGAGTGGCGTTGGTGCGGAAATTGTTGCCGCAAAAGTACCGGTTATCAGTCCTGAAGTTCTCGCGCTGATCGCGCAAGACTGTATCCCAGGCGGCACGCGTCAAAATCTCGAAACCGCGAACGCGACTGTGAAATGGAACAACACGCCCGAGCCACTTCGCCTTCTCCTTGCCGACGCGCAGACGAGCGGCGGCTTGCTGCTCTGCGTTCCGCCGAAGCGGCTGCGGGAGGTGGAACGCGTCTTGAAAAAGCATCGCACCGCCTGTGCGGCGATCATCGGCAAGATCATTCGGTCAAACAGACCGCGCATATGCCTGACGAAGCATTAAGAGGGTCGCTCCGGAAAATTCCTTCAGTGGACAAAGTCGTCGGCATGATCGGCGAATGTGATTTGCCCCGGCGCGTTGTGGTTGAGGTCGTTCGACACGAAATCGGGCTGCTGCGGGCAGAAAAGAAAATTCCAAACCTCAGCGGCGTTATGAGCCGCGTCCGCGCGGCCATCGAAGTGTTACGGCTCGCGAAAATTCAACCGGTGATCAACGGCACCGGTATCGTCATCCACACAAATTTCGGTCGCGCCCCGCTCGGCCCCGCGGTGATCGAATCGCTCACCTCGATTGCTGCGAATTACAACAACCTGGAATACGATTTGAGCACCGGCCAACGCGGCCATCGCGCGATTTACCTCGAGCGCAACCTTGCGCTTCTTTGCGGCGCGGAGGCGACAACTGTCGTGAATAATTGCGCCGCCGCGCTCATCCTCATCCTCCGGCATTTCACCGCGAAAAAAAAAGAAGTCGTCATCTCCCGCGGTGAGCTGATCCAGATTGGGGGCGGCTTCCGCATCCCGGAAATTCTGGAAGCCAGCGGCGCGAAGCTGCGCGAAGTCGGCACCACGAACAAAACTTCGCTCAGAGACTACGCGCGGGCGCTCGGGACTAACACTGCGCTGATCCTGAAAGTGCATCGCAGCAATTTCTTCATGGGCGGATTTGTTGAAACTCCGAGCCCGGAAACGCTGGCGAAACTCGCCCGCACGAAACGGATTCCGTTTGTCGAAGATCTCGGCAGCGGCGCAATAGTCGCGACGGAAAAGCTCGGCGACATTGAACACGAACCGACGCCCAACGAGACATTGAAAAGCGGCGTCGATCTCGTTTGCTTCAGCGGCGACAAGCTATTTGGCGGCCCGCAGTCCGGAATCATCGCGGGGAAACGACGCCACATTGCGGCGCTCAAGCGTGAACCGTTTTTCCGCGCGCTGCGCTGCGACAAACTTATCCTGACAGCACTGCAGACGGCGGTGGATTGTTACCTCGCTGATAAGGGGAACGAAATGCCGGTGCTGGCGATGCTCCAAATTACTACCGGCGAGCTGCGCGTTCGGGCCGAAGCTTTGCTCGCACAAATTCGCGCGCTGCCGCTGCGCAGTTCGATCGGCGAAGGCAAGGCGCACGTTGGCGGCGGCAGTCTGCCGCGTGCGGTCATTCCCTCGGTCGCGCTCGATCTGCGGCCGGACAAGATCTCGCTCGAAGAATTTGCGGCCCGGCTCCGACGCGGCTCGCCGCCGATCGTCGGCTACATTGCTGGTGCAAAATTCAAACTCGATTTGCGCACCATTTTTCCGCGACAGGATGCGCAGGTTGTGAGCGCGCTGCGCTCCATGACGCAATGAAGTTGAGGCGGTTCATCCTCGCAACCGCGGGACACGTCGATCACGGCAAGAGCGCACTCGTCCGCGCGCTCACGGGCACCGATCCGGATCGCCTGCCCGAAGAAAAACTGCGTGGCATCACGATCGAGCTGGGCTTTGCGCAACTTGAGCTGCCCACGCCCGACGCGCTGCTCAGCGTCGGCATCGTGGACGTGCCGGGGCACGAGGACTTCGTCAAAAACATGGTCGCCGGCGTCGGCTCGATCGATCTTGCGCTGCTCGTTGTTGCGGCCGACGACGGCTGGATGCCGCAAACGGAAGAGCATCTGCAAATTCTGATTTATCTCGGCGTGCGACGGATAGTCGTCGCCCTCACGAAAATCGACCTCGTTGAATCGGGAACTTCGGCCGCGGAAGACTTGCGGGCGCAACTCCATGAGACGCCATTCGCGGATGCTGCCATCGTTCCCACCTCCATTACAACCGAGGGCGGCATTCAGGAATTGAAAGCGCAGCTTGCGCGTGAATTCAGCGCACTCGTTCCGCAGCGCGACATCGGTAAACCGCGACTCGCCGTCGATCGGACGTTCACAATGCGCGGCATCGGAACTATCGTGACCGGCACCCTCACGGGTGGAACTCTGCGGCGCGGGCAAGCCGTGGTCGTGCAACCCGAGAAGATCCCAGCGCGGATCCGGGCGATTCAAAATCACAATCGCGAAGTCGAAGAGATAGGTCCCGGTGCGCGCACGGCCCTCAGCCTGCCGGATGTGGCGGTGGCGCGAGAGAAGAATACTTCAGGTGTTTGGCGCGGCGACGTCGTGACCCTTTCCGAATTCGGAGAGGCGAGCACGATCGTGGACGTAATGCTGACGCGCTCCTCGCGGCTGCCCCCGAAGACGCGATCGATTAAACAGGGCGCCGCCGTCCGCGTGCACCATGGCAGCGCCAACTTTGGGGCGCGCGTTTTCTTCCAAGGCGGCGACGGGCTGCGCGCGGGCGAAACTGCCATTGGGCAAATGCGTTTTGAAGTGCCGGCGTTCATTTTCGCCGGCGATCGTTTCGTGATTCGTGACGCCTCTGAGCAAAGCACGCTCGCCGGCGGGGTTGTGTTGGACCCGGATGCGAGCGTGCGAAATTTTCGGAGCGCGGCTCAGCGCGAATTGCTCGCCCGGCGTGCGCAGGCGCCGCATGACGCAGGAGTCTTTTGTGCGACGGAGATTGCGCGCGATCACGCCGTGAAGCGTAATGCGCTCCTCGCAAAATCATCGTTTGGTGCAGAGGAAATCGCTGAGTCGATTAAGAGCACGAACGCGATCGAGCGCGGTGAGCTCGTGGTGGACGCAAAGTGGTGGGAGGAAGTCTTGCGACAGGCCGAAGCGATAATTGACGCCGAACATACGGCGCATCCGAACCACGCGGGTCTCGCGCTCTCCGAACTTCGCCAGGCGCTGGCGCGCGAGTTGCCGTTTCCGGAAATTTTCGGCGTGCTCGTCTCCGAATTGTGCCGCAACCGTTTTGTCCGCACTGGTGAAACGATCGCGCGCGCAACGCACCGTCCTAGCTTGCCGCCTCAACTTCAGGGCGCCGCCGACAGAATTCGCAGCGTCCTCGCGGCAAAGAAATTCGATCCGCCTTCCCGCGCTCAGCTCGCCCCGGATGCCACATCGCAGCAGGCGCTCCGTTTTCTCCGCGCTGGCGGCGAACTCGTGGAGCTGAGTGCCGAAGTTATTCTCGCGACTGAGCAGTTTGTGAAAATGGGCGAGGTGACCGTCGCCTTTCTGCGCAAAAATAATTCCGCCGGCGCCTCGGAATTACGCGAGCTCCTCGGCACCAGCCGCCGCGTCATCATTCCATTTCTCGAGCGCCTCGATCGCGACGGGGTTACTCGCCGAATCGGCGACAAGAGAGTCCTGGCGAAACCGAGCTGAAAATCAAGGTTGCTGCGAAGCGAAGACTGCCTCCGGGTCGGATCCGGAAACTTTGCCGACGGCAATCCAGCCAAAGCGGCTGACGAGCGCGCCGATGAGAAACGAAATCGCTGCGAACGGAATCTGGCCGAAGAGCCGGAGAACGATTGCGAGCGGGCCGGTCAAAACCTCGCCGATCCGAATGAGCCAGCCCGAGCCGTGCTCATGGATCGCTCGATCAGCCGCGCCGTGTTTGTCGAAACTGAGCCAGATGAGCAGCGCCAATTCAACCCCGGCCGCGTAGTACCCGAGGAAGTTGAGCGCCGCGATTCGATGGCCGAGTAATTCCAATAACCCGGCGGCGGATCCCAATCCTGCGGTTCCGAAATGAATCGGGAGCAGGGTGCGATGCAAGAACCACGCGGGAATCGCGGTGGCACCGATCAGCACGCCCGTATAAGTCGCAAGCAAAGTTCCGAAGATCGCTGAACCAAAAATGAAGACGGCAGCCGCAAAGCGAATTTGTTGACCCGGTATGCCGGTGAAAATGTGATGGCTGTGCAGTTCGAGCGCGACCAGCCCCGGCACAACGCAGGCGCCGAAGAGACTCAGGATCCAGGCGCCCATCGACATGGCCGATCGATGTTTGAAAACGCGGAGCATGTTGAGGAAGAGGCGCGGGCGGCCGAGATCCATGATCAGCAGAATCGGTGAAAGAACCGCTCCACTTATGGCCGCGAGCCACATCGCGGCGCGCGCAAGATCGACATAATGAAAGAGGACCGCTGCGCTTGCGATCACGGCCGACATTCCACCGAGGCCGCCTACGAAAAAATAAAGAGGGACTTGCCAGGTCCACACCGGCGGTTTGACGACGGGCTGGCCGTAGTAGCCGGGTTTGCGCGGAACCGGACCGCCGGCAACATCGACGCCTTTGCCCGGAACCACGCCCTCCTTCCAGGCTTGCTCGCGCAATTCTTCGAGTCGCTTTTCGGATGGTGAATTGGTCGTCACGAGAAAAACGCGAATGCCACTAATGTCGCGATGATCGATGCGATCGCGGTCGCGAACGCAGAAGTCCAGGCGGACTTCAGGTAAATGGTGGGAATCTGCGGCTTCGGCGGAAGTCCGTAGGCTTCGGGCTCTCCGAGAATCAAGAAGAACGCGTGAATACCTCGGACGGAAGTTTCGGTCGGATCGTAAAGCTGCGCGTCGTTGTAACCGCTCTGTTTTAATTGCTGAACGCGCTCCGCGCCGCGCGCGCGGAGATCATCCAGCCGGCCAAACACGATTGATTCTGTCGGGCAAACCTTTGCGCAGGCCGGGACGAGGCCGCTCTTCTGCCGGTCATAACAGAAGGTGCATTTGAATGCACCGCCGGCGTCGTGCAGCGGTTCAGGGCGGCGATCGATAACGCCGAATGGACATGATACGACGCAATAGCCGCAGCCGTTGCAGACATCGTTCTGCACCAGGACCGAGCCGACTTCGGTGCGCACGATTGATCCCGTCGGACACGCTTCGAGACAGCCGGCTTCCTCGCAATGCTTGCACACGTCGGACAAAAAAACCCAGCGGAAAGGATCTTCCGCCTCCGCCAAGGCTCCGGCGGACATGTCAGATTGCGAATTGGGGAGACCCATCGGCCCTGTGATCTGGTTTCCTTTTTGCAGATCTTGCTCGAGGAACATGACGTGCCGCCATGTCGATGCGCCGAGGTGGCCGGTGTTGTCGTAGGAATTTCCCGACCAGGTGAATCCGTCATCGGGCACCTGGTTCCATTCTTTGCACGCGACTTCGCAAGCCTTGCAGCCGATGCAAACGCTCGGGTCGGTGAAGAAGCCGACCTCGACGCGATCCTGCACGTAGGAATGCTTCCGCTGATTGGTGCTCTTGATTCCTTCACCGATCATCGTGAATCGGTCTTTCCGTGTTGGCCCTGACCACCGGCCTCCGGTCCGGGAGATGCGCCTGGCGGCGGTTGTTCCGGATGCAAATTCGGTGGGCCGCCCTGCGGCACGTATTTCTTGAGCCACTCTTCGTATGCGGCTCCGCGCGGCAGTCGGCCCGGGACAATATTGCAAGCGAGCGCCTTGGCTTCCATGATGGTTACGTTCGGCTCGCCGGAAATCGGAACCAGGTCGTTAGTCGATCCGCCCTTCACCGGTCCGGCCGTGCCGAAATGAAACGGCATCGCAATTTGATGCACGGTCTTTCCGTTGAGATGCACCGGTCGCATGCGGCGGCTAACGAGTGCGCGCGATTCGATTGCGCCACGCAAACTGACGATCGAGATGTAGTCGCCGTTCTTGATCTTCAACTCAACGGCGAGCTCGGGTGACATCTCCGCGAACAGCTCGGGCTGCAACTCCGCGAGATGACTGAGAAAACGCGACATGCCGCCCGCGGTGTGATGCTCGGTCAGCCGATAGGTCGTGAGGACAAATGGAAACCGCGAATCGCCGGGCGGCGCGAACCGATTCTCCTGGCGGGTGAACCAATTGACCACCGGGTTGGTGTCGCGCGAGTAGAGCGCGTTGTGCACCGGCGACTCGAGCGGTTCGTAGTGCGTCGGCATTGGACCGTCCTGCAAACCACTCGGCACGTAGAGCCAGCCGAGTCCGTCTTCGTGCAACATGAAGGGGGCGTCGCCGGGGATCGCGTCGAGTCCGCTTTCGTTTCCAGTTGGACGAAACTCGGGCGACTTGTCCGGGACAAAATCAGGAACGTCGATCCCGCCCCATTTTCTTTGCGCCGGGTCCCACCAAACCAATTTCTTGCGCTCGCTCCAGGGCTCGCCGGTCGGTTTGGCGCTGGCTCTATTATAAATAATGCGGCGATCGGCCGGCCAGACGAAGCCCCAACCGTGGCCGAGATAATTTTTCGAATTTCGCGAGTTCGCCTTATTGATTTTGTCCGGACCAAGGACGCCGGAATAAATCCAGCAGCCGCTGGCAGTTGAACCATCAGCCCTCAGTTTCCCAAATCCGTCGATCTGCGGGCCGTGATGCGGATTGCCGTCGCGATCGATGCCGAACACAACTCCGTCTGCGTTCGGTTCAGAAGCGGTAGACCAGCCATTGATCTCCGCCAGGACGGATTCCATCTGAGGTTCACCGAGCTCATCTTCCGGGTACCACCAGTCGAGCGCGCGCAACGGTTCATCGAGCGAATCGTTCGATTGCTTAGCCTTCGCGATCAGACGCAACGCCAGCTGATGCATGAACCATCCCTCAGAGCGTGCGTCTCCTGGAGGGTTGACCGCTTTTTGGCGCCACTGCAACATGCGCTGCGTTTGCGTGAAGGCGCCCTCCTTCTCGGCGTGTCCCGCTGCCGGGAAAAGAAAAACTTCCGTCTCGATTTCTTCCGTCTTCAATTCGCCGCGCTCAATTTCGGGCGAGTCGCGCCAGAAAGTAGCGGCCTCGATCTCCACCATTTCGCGCACGACCAGCCACTTTAATTTCGAGAGCGACGTTCGCTGGAACCGGGAGTTGGCCGCAGCGACCGCCGGATTCTGGCCCATCATGAACATGCCCTCCATTTTTCCGTCGGCCATGTCGTAGAGATATTCGAAGAACGAATGGTTCCCGGTGATCTTCGGGATCCAATTGTAGCCGTAGTCGTTTTCAGCTGTGGCGTTCTTGCCGTAGTAGGCCTTGAGCAAGCTAATGAAGTAAGCCGGAAAATTGTGCCAGAGCCCGGTCGGCTTTGTTTGATGCGCCAGATAATCGCGCAAGGTCTCCTCGCTGCCATCGCCCCGCGGCATCGGGATGTAGCCCGGCAGAATATCGTAAAGCGTCGGAATGTCCGTCGAGCCCTGGATCGAAGCGTGGCCGCGCAACGCCATAATTCCGCCGCCTGGCCGGCCGATATTACCGAGCAACAGTTGCAGGATCGATGCGGTGCGAATGATCTGAACGCCCTTCGAATGCTGCGTCCACCCGAGCGCATAACAAATCGCCGCGGTCTTGTCCGGACCCGAAGCTGCGACGAGCGCATCCGCAACCTTGTGGAAGAGCGTCGGCGAAATACCGCAAATCTTTTCCACCATTTCGGGCGTGTAGCGGGCGAAGTGGCGTCGCAGAGTTTGGAAAGCGCAACGTGGATCCTGCAGGGTTAGGTCGCGCTCCGGAAAGCTCAGGCCTTCTCCTTTATACAGCCAGCTCGCTTTATCGTAAGTGCGTTGCTCCTCGTTCCAGCCGGAGAAAAAGCCGGTCGCTCCTTCTTCGGTGTCGCGAAAATCTTCACGGAGAAGGCAGGACGCATTGGTGAAGTGGACGACGTAATCGCGAAA
>JBEEHU010000043.1:0-23755 GCA_041167565.1 Verrucomicrobiota bacterium
GTGATGGAATAAACAAGTGATCGTTTCATAGGTTGGTAGTTAACGAGGGGAGAATGTTCGGTCGGCCCAGGGACTGCAAGCATTATTTCAAAGATTGAAATTGGACCGCAACCCCGGCGAAAATACCCGGGAGGGCCTTGAATTTTACGGAGAAACCCGATGTTTAAGACGAAATCTGTTCACACTGAAATCGAACCGCGACAGGATGGTCTGCGGATCCTGGCGACGCGTGGACGCGGACGCGGTCTGCCCAAAGACCGCTACGATATCTGGATGGCGAATCTGGGGCCGAGCGAGCTGCTCCGCGACGCGTTCCTGGCCGGAAAGATCGGATGGCTGGAGTATGGCCGGCGCTATCGCCTGGAACTACGCGAACCAGGCGGGATCGATCGATCGAACAGGCGAATCAAGAATCACGGCCAAAAATTTACTTTGCGGCTGCTGCAGCATCTGGCGGAAAAGCGGACGGTAACGCTGCTCTGCCATTGCGCGGAAGACGAACCGCATTGCCACCGGCACTTATTGAAAGCTCTGCTCGAGAGCAAAGTGCCGTAGAGAATGGCGGAGGGAACTCCTCAGCCTTTGGCCAGCTCGTCGGGACCAAGCACCAGGCGATCGACCCTGCCACCATACGCGATCGCATCGACGATTTCCGGGAGATCGGTCACGGTCACATGACCATAAAAGAAATGGCCGGGCTCTACCAGGATGCAGATGCCGCTCGAGCATTGATCGAGGCAACTGCTGGCGCAGATCCGCGCCTCAACCTTGGCCAGGCCGCGTGCGGCCACTTGGTCTTTTAAGGCCGCGCGAAGCTCTTCCGAACCGCGAACGGCGCATGAGCCCTTCTCGTGATCGTCGGCGCGGCGGTTAGTGCAGACGAAAAAATACTGCTGTCGCTGCGGCATGCGTTCAGGTTCGCAGCCGCCCTTCTGGCGGTCAACCGGCCAGAATCGCAATGAAAGCCCGCAGATTACTACGGTTCTTCTCGCGGGACGGTGGTTTCCCTGGGATGTTCCCGCGGGCCCTTGGTGTCCGGCGGTCCTTCCCCGGGAGCGTCCGGAGGTTCTTCGCGCGGGACCGTGGTATCCGGCGTCGGATTTTCCCGCGGGACTGTGGTGTCCGCCACCACCAGCAAGGCGATAGTAGAGATAAGGGATGGTTTCATAGGCTTGTGGATTGAGGAAGCCGAGCCTGTCCGGTCCGGACGACGACTGCAAGCCATTAAAACCGCGTTCAACGGGAAACGCGATGAGGCGACGTTATTTCGAGTAGGTTCGCGAGGTCGACGTGTTGGTGCTGCTAGGCGGTGTTTCGCGCGGGACTGTCGTGCAAGATGTGAGCAAGGTGCTGCCGAGTAACCCCAGCATGGCGGAGATCAGGAATCGTTTCATAGGCTTATGGATTGAGATTCGAGCCTGGGTGGCCCGGGCTAAAACTGCAAGGCATTTAAAATTGCGCTCAACGGTAGAGATCACGAATCCGGACTCAGTAATGCTCGCGCGTTTGGCTCAATCACGCTAAAAACGGGTTGGGGAATGAACTGGCGCAATTTTTTCAGCGAATTGCAGCGCCGCAATGTTTACAAGCTTGCGGTTACCTATGCCGTCGTCAGCTGGGTGCTGATCCAGATTGTCACGCAGGTCTTTCCCTTCTTCGAGATCCCGAGCTGGGCAGTCCGCGTGGTGATCCTTTTTCTCGTCCTCGGATTTCCCGTAGTCGTCATTTTGGCGTGGGCGTTCGAAATCACGCCCGAGGGCATTAAACGCACTGAAGATGTGCCGGCGCACAAGTCGATCCGCCACCACACCGGCCGAAAGCTCCTGGCGTTTGCGTCCGTCGTCGCCGCCATCGCGATTGGGATGTTCCTCATCGACTTTGCGCGGCGCACGTCGACCAGCGCGAAACAGGATCCCGCCCCGCCCCTTGCGGCAGCCCAATCCATCCCCGAAAAATCAATCGCCGTGCTGCCGTTCAGTAACCTGAGCGCACAGGAGGAAAACGTTTACTTTACCGACGGCATCCAGGACGAGATCCTGGCTAATCTGGCGAAGGTCGCGGACCTGAAAGTCATCAGCCGCTCCTCCGTGATGGTGTACAAGGCCGGGGATCCGCGCAATGTCCGCGAAATTGGACGGCAACTTGGGGTTGCCTATCTCCTGGAAGGCAGCGTCCAGCGAACGAAGAACCGGGTAAAGGTCATGGCGCAATTGATTGATGCGCGCTCTGACGCTCATCTGTGGGCGGAACAGTACGATCGCGAGATCGCGGATGTGTTCGCCATTCAAAGCGAAATCGCGCAGGCGATTGCCGGCCAGCTTCAGGCGAAACTTTCGCCATCCGAAAAGGCGGCGATCCAGCAATCGACCCGCGACATCGAAGCGTTCGATCTTTACCTGCGCGCCAAGGAACTGCTCAAGACGTTTTACGACACGCCGACCTGGAAAGAGACTCTGCTCAAAGCGGCGAGATTGTTCGATGAAGCGATCTCACGCGATCCAAATTTTGCGCTGGCCTATTGCGGGGCGACCAGCGCGCATGACAGCCTGTACTGGTACGGGTTGGACCACACGCCGGCGCGGCTGGCCCAAGCCCAGGCTACTGCGCAAAAGGCCCTCGCCCTGGCGCCGGATCTTGGCGAGGCGCATCTGGCGCAGGCCTTGGTTTACTATCATGGGAACCGCGATTACGCCCGGGCGCTCGAAGAACTCGCCATCGCGAAACGCACCCTCCCCAATAGCGCCGAAGTGTATTCACTGAGCGGCTCGATTGCGCGGCGTCAGGGTCGCTGGGCAGATGCAGTCACGAATCTCGAAAAGGCCGCCGAGCTGGATCCGCGGAACCCGAAAATCCTGACCAACCTGTCCCATGTTTACGACCTTCTCCGGCGGTATGACGACGAGTTGGCGGTCTTCGACCGTGCCGTCGCGGTGAATCCCAGCACCAGGGATTATTCCCAACTGATTCGCGCCCAGGTCGAGCTGCAAAAGGGGGATACAAAAACGGCGCGCTTAATTTTGAATTCGTTACCGGGAGGCTACGATCCGGATGGACAAACAACCTGGACGTGGATTCAGCTTGCCCTCTACGAGAACGATCCGGAATCCGCCGCCAAGATCCTGGCATCCTCAAAAAAAGAGGAACTAATCGGTGCAACCGGGCGTATCTTTCCGGCAAGTTTTTTCGAAGCGTTGATCTCTCGCGCGCGAGGAGACTCCGCGAAGGCCGGTGAAGCTTTCGCGGTGGCGCGAGCAAAGGTGGAAGCGCAGTTGGACGATAAACGCGACGACGCGCTCCTCCTGGGCACACTCGGCCTCATCGAAGCGGGGCTGTCGCGAAAAGAGGAAGCGCTGCGCGACGGACGCCGGGCTGTGGAGTTGCGACCGATTGCGGACGACGCTGTCGATGGCGCCACTGTCATCGGCTCCCTGGCAATGATCTACGCGTGGGTCGGTGATGTCGACTCCGCGATCGAACGGCTGGCCTTTTTGGCGAAAACGCCGGGCGGACCTCATTACGGCCAGCTGAAATACGACCCGGCGTGGGATGGAGTGCGCGGAGATCCGCGTTTCGCCGCGATGCTGAATGAGCTCCAGCCGCGGAGAAAGGAAAGGTCCAGATGAATGCGCAGCTTTCCACGCCATCGTTCGGGGCTGATCCGAGCTACACTCTTCGCCATCTCTGAAAAACTGGCGGCGAGATCGAAGAATAAGGGATCGAAACCTTTGAATTTTTTTCCGTAGCAAAAGTCTAAATTTGACGGGGCCGAACACCCGCCGTCGCGGCGGCGTTCGAATCAATAAAGGGGAGGCAGGCTCTCGTTCTGCGTATGGAAAAAAATAAAATCTTTCTGGGTAAATATCGCGTCTCCGCCGGCGAGATTGCACTCTCGGATGCCCTCCCCGTCGCCACCGATACCCCGCCGGAATCCCACGACCGCCCAGTGGTGTATCGCGGCGAGGAAATCGGCTCCGGCCAGGATGTTCTCGTGGAAGTGATTCCGGCCGCTAGGTTGAACGAAACGGTGCGCACCCGACTCGAAGCGGAAGCCGCCGCGGCGAAAAAGCTTAATCACATTAACATCCCGGCTCTCTGCGATTTCGGAATCGAGGACGACCAGCTCATTTACGTCACCGAAGCTTGCGAGGGAACGAGCGCCGAGGAATGGGTGAACGCCCATGGACCGATGCCGACCGGCGCCGTCCTGCGGATCGCTTCGCAAGTGGTGAGCGCGATGGGCGCGGCCGCGATGCAGAAAATTTCGCACCATGCGATTAATCCCGCGAACCTGCTCCTCGTTCCGGGCCAGACGCCGGAAGGCGATTGGCCGCTCGTGAAAGTGCTGCACTTCGTGGGAGTCGCGCCGGGGTTCTCCAGCGAAACGGATGTTTCCGTCGCTTCGTTCGACAAGTCTTCGCATTACGCGAGCCCGGAACAACTCCAGCATGGCAAAGTGGATTTCCGGTCGGAAATCTATTCGTTAGGCGCGACGATGTGGTTTCTAATCACGGGCGCCCCGCCCCTCATGGCGCCGAAAGGCCCGCTCGCGATGCAACCGACGACGAACGGTCTGGCCGTGGATAAATTGAGCGGGATGCCGAAACGGGTTCGTCGTTTGCTCGCCCAAATGTTGGCGGCAAACCCGGACGGACGGCCGCAGGATCCGCTCGCGTTTTACCGGCAGATCAAGGATTGCCTCGCGCAAATCGGTCGGCGCGAAACGCTGGCGCGCCGGTTCGGTGTTCCGTTGTTTTCACGATCGAATACGGTCGCAGTGCCACGGCCGCGGCGTTTCCCCGCGAAAGCGCTGGCTCTCGCGGCGGTGCTGCTCGCGATCGCGACGTTGGCCGCATTCATCATCCCCGGATATCGCCGGCATGAGCGCATTCGACAGGCCGAAGAACCAATCGGCGTGCCGATTGGCGTGCCCGATGCCGCAGCTCCATCCCTTCCCGCCGTCGCCGCGACAAATCCGGCGCCGCCGAATCCTCCCGTAGTAAGTTCGAATCAAGTTCAGAATCCGCCAGTAAACAGCGCCGATCAGAATAAGCCTGTGCCGGCTCCGAACGATTCGGCATCGGTGTGGGCCGCGAATAACGCAACCGCGGCGCCGGTCCAGACCGCGCCGCCAGGTCCGGCGGCGAACCCGCAGATCGAGGAGCAGCCCAGAATTGCGGCCAACGACGCGACTCCCCCACCATCGACGGCGCGGATTGAAAAGGACACCTCGCGGGAAGTGACTGCACCTGTGAAGCCGGCTGAAACGCCCGACACCCCGGCGAGTACTCCGCAATCGGATCGCGCCACGGACGTCACTGCAATCCCCACCGCGAGACCGGTTTCTCCTGAAGTAAGACGCGCCGAACCGGCGCCGCCGGCAGAAGGACCAGAAAATGTCGCGCCCGGTGCGACCGCGGATTCGGAAACGAAAGTCGAAACCAGATTACCCGCGAAAACAGAGCGGCTCGCAAAAGCGAAACGCGAATCGAAGAAAAATTTGGAGCGGCGCGTGCCGGTAACCGTGGATGCTGAAGACGCCGATCGGTCGCTGCCGCCGTTGCCGCGCGGGCAGACCCGGGCGCGATTTATCGGCGTGACGCCAGATGGCCAATGGATGCTGTCGTTGCCCTCAAAAAAAATCGTGGTTGTCCCGGCGCCTCCCGGCGGTTGATCGTTTCTCCGCAAACGCACTTACCGGAACGCCGCCGGAATCGCTTCGGTGCCCGAGCCTAACGACTGGTCGTTGATCGCCACCTTCGCCGGCGGCGGCGGAATCGCTTCCTTGCCTTTGGCCTTGAGCGCATCGTTTAACGCCGGCAAATCTTTCGTGACGAGTTGCTCGAACTCTTTCGTGACGTCGTCCAATTCCTTCCGGAGCGCGTCGATGTTCGCGATCTGGTAGGCGCCCGGTTTGCCCTCGTAGGCGAGGATCGCCCCGTAAAGCTGGTCGGTGTGTTCGCGCAGGCGTTCCTCACCGGTGATCGCGCCGCCTTCTGTCGTCGCGACGATCTGTTTGCGCACCGCGTCGATTTTCGTGTCGAAGTCGCCCACGGGTTTGCGCAGTTCATCGCCTTCCGGCAACGCGCCGGCGGTTTTCTTGACCGCGCCGCGGAGAAATAGAATCCGATCCATGAGCGCGCTTTCATCACCGAACAGCGCGTGCACTTTCATCGCCGCATCAAACTGCGCCTTGCGATCGGCTTCATTGAATTTCGCGCGGCGATCGAGCCCGACAGTAAGCTTCGTCTCGGAAACTTTTCCGCCCTTCGTCATCCGCACGGTGTAAACCCCAGGCAGCAATCGCGGCCCGCGCGTTCCCGCACCGGCGATTTGCACGGCGGGAGGCACGCGCGGCGGTTTCTCGTGCATGCTCCAGAAGACGCGATTCAATCCCGGCCGCTTGCTCGCGGGCAGATCGTCCACGACGCGGCCCGAAGCATCGAGCACTTCGAGTTTTAGTTTGCCGAAGAGATGGCGCGATCGCTGGTAGTAAGTGATCGCCGCCGCATCCGGAGGATTCGGACCGGTGAAGCTCGCCGCGCCGCTGGGCCATCCGCCATTCGCATCGATCCGTTGCTGCACCGGCCGCGCGGAAACGAAAGCGGCTTCCTGCGTCAGCAGCTCGGGCGAAAGCGCGCGCCACGGCGTGATGTCATCGATGATCCAGATGCCGCGGCCGTGCGTCGCGAGAACGAGATCGTGATCGCGCGGATGGACCGCGAGATCGCGCACCGCCACCGCCGGAAAATGGCTGCCCTTGAATTGCGCCCAGGCCTTTCCGCCGTCGATGGAAACAAAGAGCCCGAACTCCGTGCCGACGAAGAGCAGGTTCTTTTGCACCAGATCTTCCTTCACCACGTGCGCGTATCCGCTCACCCCTTTCGAATCCTGCGCCGCTAACAACGGCGTCCACGTCTTGCCAAAATCGTTCGTGCGGAAAACGTA
The DNA here is from genome assembly GCA_041167565.1 of Verrucomicrobiota bacterium. Classification (GTDB taxonomy): domain Bacteria; phylum Verrucomicrobiota; class Verrucomicrobiia; order Chthoniobacterales; family UBA10450; genus AV80. Next base: position 6,946 of record JBEEHU010000043.1, read on the forward strand.
AGGCGCGAGATCGCCAAATGTGTGGCGATCGAAAGCGACCAGGGCAGTCCCGGCATCGAAGTTTCCCGCCTGGATCCAACTGACCCAGGAATTCTTCGGCACCCCGGTCACGTTGCCGACAACATTCGTCCAGGTCTTCGCGCCATCCCGTGTCACCTGAATATTGCCATCATCCGTTCCCACCCAGATCACGTTCTTGTCCTTCGGCGATTCGCTGATCGAATAAATCGTCGTGTGCATTTCGGCCGCGGAATTGTCCACCGTGACGCCGCCCGATTGCTCCTGCTTTTGTTTCTCCGGATCGTTCGTGCTCAAATCCGGTGAGATGCGGTCCCAGGTCTGACCATGATCGCGCGACCGGAAAAGAAACTGCGCGCCGATGTAGATCGTGCCTTTCTCGTTCGGAGAAAGCGCGATCGGCGTGTTCCAATTCCAGCGGAGCTTTTCCTTGTAGTTCGGCTTTGGCTGAATGTCGCGCCGCTCGTGCGTGTAGCGATTCACGCGTCCCACAAATCCACCCTGCGCTTCCGCGTAGAGGTAATCCGGATCGGACGGATCGGGAAACATCCAGAACCCGTCGCCGCCGTACATGTTTTCCCACTGCGCATTGGAGATGCCGCCGGGATATTGCGACTGGCCCACCCACGAGCTGTTGTCCTGCAAACCGCCATAAACGCGGAACGGATCGTTGTCGTCCACGCTGACGTGATAGAACTGCGAGACTGGCAGGTTGTCGCCCTTCCACCATTTGCTGCCGCTATTGTAGGAATACCAAATGCCGCCATCATCTCCGGCGACTACGTTCTGGGTATTGGCCGGATCGATCCAGACATCATGCATGTCGCCGTGTGCGCCTTGGAAACCGCCGACCGTGGCGAAGCTTTTCCCCGCGTCCTCGCTCAAAATCAGCGGCCCATCGGTCTTGAACAGGCGGTCTGGATTTTTCGGATCGACGATCAAGTTGGCGAAGTAGAACGGACGCCAGACCATCCAGTTGCTCTTGTCGCGTTTGTCCCACGTCGCGCCGCCATCGTCGGAAACGAACAGCGCGCTGTCGGTGGATTCAACAAAAGCGTAAACGCGTTTTGCATTCGAAGGAGCGATCGCGACCGCGATGCGGCCGTACGGTTTCTTCGGGAATCCTTTGTTCGCTTCGGCGGTGATTTCGGTCCAGGTCGCCCCGCCATCGGCCGAACGGAACAAGCCGCTGCCGGAAGGTTTGTCTGGCCCCTCGCCGCCGGAGCGGAACGTCCAGCCTTTGCGGCGGAAATCCCACATGCCGGCGAAGAGAACGTTCGGATCGCCCGGATCCATCGCAATCGTCGAGGCGCCGGTGGAGAGATTCGAGCCTTTCAGAATCAGGTTCCAGTTCTTGCCGCCGTCGGTTGTCTTGTAGAGACCGCGATCGGGCGAATCGCTCCAGAGCGCGCCGGGCACCGCCGCGTAAACCGTATCGCCGCTGATCGGACTCACGATGATCTTCGAGACCCGCTCGGAATTCGGCAGGCCTGTGTACGTCCAGGTTTCACCGCCATCGCCGGATTTGTAGATGCCGTTACCGACCGAAACGCTGTTGCGCGTCCAGCTTTCACCGGTCCCGACCCAGAGGTTCTTGGAATTTTTCGGATCGAGCGCGAGCGCGCCGATCGATTGGACTGGTTGCTCGTCGAAGACCGGCTTGTAACGCGTGCCGCCATCTTCGGATTTCCACACCCCGCCGCTCGCGGCTCCCACAAAAAGCGTGAGTTTGCCGGACGGCTCGCGCGTGGCGGCGACCGCGGAGATGCGGCCACTCATGGTGGCCGAGCCGATATTGCGCGCGCCGAGCCCGGAGATCGTGGAGGAATTAAAGGGCGCCTGCTCGGCCGCAAATGATGCGCCGGCGAAACAAAAGGCAGTGACAAGAAAGTATTTCAGGAAGCGCATGATTATTTGGCAGGTGTGGTCGGAAATTTAAAAGTGGTGTCGTCGATCGGGACGTTGGCCTCGGCTTTTTCGAAAACGATTTTTTGTTTGTCGGTCGCCCCCTTGCGTCCGGCTTCCAGCGAGAATGGGAAAAAGACGCCGTTGATTTTCTCGTAGTCGCCAAAGTCGGTTTCATTCTCCACCTGCGCGCCGTTTTCCATGCGCTGGGTCACAATCCGAATCTCGAGGAAAAAATCGGGGTCGAGGTAAACGTAATTCACGTCGCCATTCTTGCGGACCACTCGGAGCTTGTGCGCCATCGTCCCGTCGACATCTTCGGTCCCCAGATACTCGACCGTGCTTTCCTTTGTCTTCCAATCCACCAGCGGTCCGTCGATCTCTGCGTCCTCGATCAGCCCCTTCGCCTCATCCACCGACATCTTCTCCGGATCTTTGCGGCCGCCGAACGGCGATATCTTCCAGCCTTCGGTGCCGTCATAAGCATCGATTGCCGTCATCCCCTGGAGGGTCAGTTCCTCGCGCACCGCGCCCGGCCTTTTTTTTATCTGCACATAATCGAACTGCCGCTGCCCGTTATTCATGAGCACTTTGCCTTTCAGGCGGAGCGATTGCACCGCCGTCAAAGCGGCGGCGCCGCCTTTCGCTTCGATGTTCTTGGCCACCAGGCCATCGACCGTCTCTTTCACCGGGATCGGTTTCGGGTCCTGGGCATAGACCGCAGTCGCGAACAATGAGACGGCGGCGAGATAGGCTGCAATACGTTTTTCCATAAGCCTCGATCCAAAAAATGGACGGCAGGATTGCCGTCGAACTCGACACCATTGCAGAATTGAAGTGAGTGAGCAATCGCCGGTTGGGTGAAAGCGAAAGCTTGAATCGCGGCGTGCGACGCGTAATCCTCGGAGTTCATGAACGGCCAGCCACCACCTCTCTCGCAGCCGCAGTATGTTTCGCCACGACAAGGCTCGGGTTGTTGCGCCAAGGGTTGTCTCACCCTCCTGATCCTCGGGTTCCTCTGCGTCGCGGGCGTCGTCGGAAGCTGTTGGTACATTTACCACAAGCTCGCGACGAACAATCTCATTTCCGACGCGCCGGCCGACCTTCGTCTGGAACAACCCAGCGAGACGCAGTATCGCGCCGCCGAAGAGACACTCGGCCGGGTCAAGAACGCGAACCGGGAAGAGACTGTCTCATTCACGGCCGCGGACCTGAATGCGTTGTTGGCCAGGGACCCCGACTTCGAAGACCTGAAGGGCCATGTGCGCGTCGATATCCAGAATTCCGCCATGACAATCAACGTGAGCGCGCCGCTCAAGATGTTGCAGATGTCATCCATGAGGGGGCGCTGGTTCAACGGCATCCTCCGTTTCCGGGGCGGCTACGAATCCGGTTTGTTCCGAATCACGATCGAATCCGCCCGGGGCGGTGAATACGAAGTGCCGGGCTTTATTATTTCGAGTGTCAATACAACCATCAACCAGTCGCTCAACGAGAACACCGGCGATTGGCAGAACGATGCGGGCGGCTCGGAGTTTTGGAGACACGTCAAGAGCCTCAAACTCGAAGGCGACAAAGTCGTGGTGACGACGCAGGGCGATTGAGCGTCAGCCGTTGATCTCTCGAAACACCTGCGCCGCGATCTCAAACGAGCGCAAGCGCGCGGCGTGATCGTAGATCTGCGCGGTCGCGATCACTTCATCGGCGGCGGTTGTTGGCAGCAATTCCTCCAGCCGCCCGCGCACCGTTTCGGGCGAGCCCACGGCGGAACATCGTGTCCGCTGTTCCACCGCGACTCGTTCCACGCGGCTCCACTTGCCTTCCATGCTCTCAACCGGCGGCGGAAGTTTTCCCGGATGCCCGCGCACCAGATTCAGGAACTGCAATTGCGCCGAAGTAAATAGCCGGCGCGCTTCTTCATCACTGTCCGCGGCAAAAAGGCCGACCCCGATAATGACGTGCGGCCTAACGAGCGCAGCCGACGGTTTGAATTCCCGCCGGTAAATCGCGAGCGCGACCTCGAGATAATCCGGCGCGAAATGCGACGCGAAGGCGAACGGAAGTCCGAGCTCCGCGGCGAGCCGGGCGCTGAAATCGCTCGAGCCGAGAAGATAGAGCGGCACGTTCAGCCCCGCGCCCGGAACCGCTGTCACCGCCTGGCCCGGCGCCGCGGGCCGGAAGTACGATTGCAATTCGAGAACGTCCTGTGGAAACGTATCGCCGCTGCTCCCAAGATTCCGGCGCAAAGCGCGCGCCGTCAGTTGATCGCTCCCCGGCGCGCGCCCGAGCCCAAGATCGATCCGCCCCGGATAAAGCGATTCGAGCGTGCCGAACTGTTCGGCGATGACGAGCGGCGCGTGGTTCGGAAGCATGATGCCGCCGGCGCCGACGCGAATGCTACTCGTTTTGCCGGCAACGTGCCCAATGACGACCGAGGTCGCGGCGCTCGCGATGCCACGGAGGTTGTGATGTTCGGCAAGCCAATAACGATGATAACCCCACTTCTCCGCATGCTGCGCGAGATCGACTGTGTTGCGAAACGCCAGCGCGGCATCGCCCCCTTCAATAATCGGCGACAAATCAAGAACCGAAGCGAGAGCCATTCCTTAATGTAGGTGCTCGCCGTCAGATCGAAAGCGTGCTGAGCAATCAAGGAGCGGCGGTTTGCAACCGCCGTCATATCCGGTCGCGGGTTATAAACCGCCGCTACTTGGTGGGGATACGATTAAGGGTTATGCACTCCACCAAAGCGTACGCCGCCCCCGCCGCCTCCTCTCCACTCGCACCTTTCACTTTCGACCGGCGCGAGCCGACACCGAACGACGTCCAGATTGATATTCTCTTCTGCGGCGTTTGCCATTCCGATATCCACACCGTGCGCGATGAGTGGGGCGGCACTGTTTATCCATGCGTGCCAGGTCACGAGATCGTCGGGCGGGTCGTGAAAGTCGGAGCCGGCGTGAACCCTTTCAAGGAAGGCGATCTCGCCGCCGTCGGCTGCATGGTTGATTCCTGCCGGACTTGCGGAAACTGCCGGGCGGACCTCGAGCAGTTCTGCGATAACGGCGTCGTCTTCACTTACAACAGCAAAGACAAGCACACCGGCGGCGTTACCTACGGCGGCTATTCCAAAAGCGTCGTCGTCGATCAACATTTCGTTCTTCGCATTTCCGACAAGCTCGATCTCGCCGCGACCGCTCCGCTCTTGTGCGCCGGGATCACGACTTACTCGCCGATGCGCCATTGGAAGGTCGAGAAAGGACAGAAGGTCGGCGTTGTCGGGCTGGGTGGCCTCGGTCACATGGCCGTGAAATTCGCCCATGCGTTCGGCGCGCAAGTCGTGCTCTTCACTACCTCGCCCGGCAAAACTGAGGACGCCAAACGCCTCGGCGCGAACGAAGTGGTCGTTTCCAAAAACGAAGACGAAATGAAGAAGCAAGCGGCCAGCTTTGATTTCATCATCGACACCGTCTCCGCGAAACACGATCTCAACGCCTATCTCGCGCTCCTGAAACGCGACGGCACTATGACGCTGGTAGGCGCGCCGCCGGACGCAATCCCGCTCCAGGCATTCAGCCTAATTCAACGGCGGCGTCAGCTCGCGGGATCGTTGATCGGCGGGATCAAGGAAACGCAGGAGATGCTCGATTTCTGCGCCGCGCGCGGGATCACGTGCGACATCGAATTGATTTCGATCGACAAAATCAACGAAGCCTACGAGCGGATGCTGAAAAGCGACGTGAAGTATCGCTTCGTGATCGATATGGCGACGCTCTGAAGAAGAGAACAATCTGGAAGCCAGGAAACCAGGAAGGCACCAGATTTCTTATCCTGGATTCCTGGTTTCCAGATTCATTTCGTTCCGGATCAAAAGCAGTTGCAACGCGCAGGACCTGATGCGCTCCTATGCGCATGCCGGAGCAGCGCAAATTCGCCGTCGTCGCCGCTTTCGTCGCTCTCTGCGTAATCTGGAGCTCGACCTGGCTCGCCATCAAAATCGGGTTGCGCGATCTGCCGCCGATTTCGTTCGTGGCGCTGCGGTTCGTCATCGCGATCATCGTCCTGCTGGCGATCTCGATCGGCCGGGTGCGTTTGCTGCCGGTGCGCCGCGGCGATTTCAAACTGCTCGCCTACACCGGCGTGCTGATGTTCGCCGTGAACTACGCTCTGCTTTTCTGGGCGGAACTTCACGTCTCGTCCGGTTTATCGGCGGTCTTGCAGGCCACGATCCCAATCTTCGGAATGGTCTTTGCCCATTTCATTCTGCCTAACGAGCCGCTGCGCGGCCAGCGAATCGCCGGCGCTGCTTTGGCGGTCGGCGGCGTCGCGGTGATTTGCTCGCGCCTGTTGGATTTCGGAGGGCTCCTCGCTTTCTGGGGCGGAGTCGCCATCGTCTTTGGCGCCGCGGGCGCAGCTTTTTCAAATGTGTTGTTGAAAGCCCGCTCGATCCAACTCGCTCCGGCCATGATCGCTGCCTGGCAGATGATCTTCGGGACGGTGCCGTTGCTCGCGACCGGATTTTTCGTGGACGGAAATCCGCTGCATTTTCATTGGACGAAAACGGCGGTCTTCTGCCTGTTCTATCTGGCGATCCCCGGGTCGGCGGTCGCGTTTCTCCTCCTCTATTGGCTGCTGCCGCGAATGACGGTGACGAATCTGCAAACGATCTCGCTCATAACGCCGCCGGGCGCAGTTGGCTTCGGCTGGTTATTGGGGGGCGAAACATTCTCGCTTTGGTCGCTGGCCGGCGGCGCCCTGGTGCTCGCTGGTGTCTGGATGATTTTCCGCAAGGTCGAACCAGCGCATGTCCGCGACGAATGCGAAACGGCGCTGCCGCATGCCTGAGATCGATCCGCGCTCGGCGATCCGCAATCGACAACCGGGGCTCGATCTTCTGCGCGCCATCGCGATTGTTCTCGTCGTTCTCTATCACGCCGGGCTGTTCGGCTTCGAGCTGCCGCATGATCTCCAACGTTTCGGCTGGATCGGCGTCGATCTCTTCTTTGTTCTCAGCGGTTACTTGATCGCCGGCCAACTTTTATCCGCGCTGGCCCGCGTAAAAAAGCTGAACGCCGGGCGCTTTTACTGGCGGCGCGCCCTACGGATTCTGCCGGCTTATCTCGTGGTGGTGGCGATTTGCGTCTTGCTCCCGAGTTGGCGCGAGTATCCGACGATGCCGCCGCTCTGGAAGTTCCTGACATTTACCCAGAATCTTGGGTTGCGAGGCGGCACGACTTTTTCGCACGCCTGGTCGCTCTGCATCGAAAGCCAGTTCTATCTCGTGCTGCCGCTCCTGCTTCTTGCCCTCGCGCGATTCCAGCGCGGCCAGTGGCTTGTTCCGTGCGCCGTATTGTTATGCGGCGTCGTGATCCGCGGCGTGCTCGCGCACGTAAACCTGAGTAGCCCATCGCCGTCGTTCGGCTTCTGGCAAAAATTTATTTACTATCCGACTTACGCCCGCCTCGATCCCTTGACGCTGGGCGTGACCCTCGCGGCCATCGAATCTTTCCGGCCGGCGTGGTGGGCGACCCTGATGAAAACGGCGAAATGGATCTGGGCGCCGGGCGTTGCCTTGATCGTGGTCGCGCTGGTGCTCGCCGAAGATGGCCTGAGCGTCGCGAGTTGCGCGCTTGGATTTCCTTTGATCGCTCTTGGGTTTTCCGCGTTGCTGATTTGCGCAGTCAGTCCGGAGACGCCGCTCTCACGCGTGGCAGTTCCCGGCGCTGCCTTTCTCGCGACCATTGCCTACAGCATTTATCTCAGCCACAAACTCGTGATCCATTGGACGCTCGGTTTTTCCGCCGCGCATTCGATCGCGATCGAATCGCTGCCCGCTTATCTCTTCATGCTTTTCTCGATCCTCGTGGCCGGCGCCGCGCTCTTCTTCGCGGTCGAGCGGCCGTTCCTCCAGATGAGACAACGTTACGTGAAGCGCCCGGCGGAATTTGCGCAAACGCACCCGAACGCGCGAAGGTAAATGATGCCGACGGATTCGCATTGCGAGATCGAACGGAAATTTCTTGTCCGCAAATTGCCGGATGATCTCGCCACTCGCCCGAGCGCGCAGATCTCGCAGGGTTATCTGGTGAGCACCGACGATGGCCTGCAAGTTCGCCTTCGGAAGAGCGATAAGAATTATTCGCTCACCTACAAGCGTGGCCTCGGCAATGTGCGCGAAGAGCGCGAGGTGGAATTGCTGGCGGAGCAATTCTCCGCCCTCTGGCCGGCGACGGAGGGCAAGCGCCTGCTGAAGACGCGTTATGAAATTCCGTTGGGTGATCTGGTTGTTGAAATAGACGTTTACGGCGGGAGACACGAAGGGCTTGTCGTCGCGGAAGTGGAGTTCGATGACGAAGAAGCGGCGGCGAAATTTCAGCCGCCCGATTGGCTCGGTGACGATGTGACCGGCGATCCTCGTTACAGCAATCAGTTGCTCGCATCATAACGCCGCCGGCCTCGCCATTTGCGGAGGGTTTCGACTCCGGTCCAACAAAATGCCAGCCAGGCCAGTCCAACCGCGATAGCCCCGAGCACGTCGGTGAGATAATGCGCGCCGAGGTAAATGCGGCTGAGTCCGATCAGCGCCACCCAGAGAGCAGCGATGCATAAAGTGAAAACGCGCCAGCGCCACCTCCGAATGGAATGCGCCATGAAAATCGCGAGCAACCCGTACAAGAGAGTCGAGCCCATCGTATGGCCGCTCGGGAAGCCGAAACTCGAAAGCGTGACGAGCGGATTCTCCAGCACGGGACGTTGCCGGTGGAAAAAATGCTTGAGCAAAATATTCAGCAGACTGCCGCCGCCGATTGCGAGCACCAGGGCGAGTAATTGATCCCACGATCTTCGCACCGTCAGGACGATTGCGGCGCAGATCGACGCCGCGGCGACAAACGAAACGGAACCGAAGAAGGTGACGAAGCGCGCGATATGGGTGAGCGCCGGGGTCGCGTGCTCATGAAACCACGAGGAAACCCTTTCATCGAGAAGACGCGTCGCTGCATCGCGCGACATGTCTTCCGCGATGTCGCCAAACCACCAACCCGTGATCAGGATCACGAGCAAACCAATCGTGAGATGCAATCCGAGCCAGCCTTCCGGCGACAGGCGCGCTTTCAGGAAACGGATTTGGCGCGCGAATTTTCTCGCCGGTTCACTCATTTCTTATTCGCGCGTCCATCCTTCCGCCGTGTGCCGAAAGAGCTCGATTGACAGGACATCAAACAAGCCGGAACGCGGCCGCCAGGTGCGCCGTTCGATCGTCAAACTCGGGCGATCGATTTGAATCACGTTCAGCGAATTCGGCTGGCCCCGGCCGCGGGTGGAAGTGCTCGTGCCCGAGGAAACGATGATGCCCGAGTAGCCCGGCATCTTGTATCGCTTCGCGGTTTGGCTGGTATCGGCGATATGAAAATGGCCGGCCAGCAGCAAATCGACGCGGCACTCCGCCAGCGTCTTCATCGCCAGCCGCGACCGGCCCACGACGCGACCGCTCGCGCCCGCGGGCAAGTCGAACGGATGATGCGTGACCACGATTTTCGTGCGATCGGCCGGCACCGATTGCAAAGTGGCGCGTAATTTTTCGAGTTGGCGCCGGCTGATGCGGCCATCTTTCCAAGTGAAGGCGCGTGCTGTGTTTACCCCCGCGACGACAATCTCTGCGTCAGCGTAAACAGGCTGAAAGTCGTTCGTGATATGGCGGCCGTAACGGTCGAGCGTGCGCGCGAAACGTGAGAAAACATTGTGGAGCGGGACGTCGTGGTTGCCCGGCACCACAATTTGCGGGAACGGGATCGCCGCGAGGAATTCTCGGGCCGCGGTGAACTCCGCGCTGCGCGCGCGCTGGGTCAGATCGCCCGACACCGCCACCAGATCCGGTCTTACTTCACCGATAAACTTCACCAGCGGCGTGAGAATCGCCGGGTCGACTCGGCCGAAATGCAGATCGGAAAGATGGACGATCGTGCGCATCAGACACTCCGGTTTTCTTGCGGGACCAGGACGCGCAATGCAGCCGGCCGCGTTCGATAATGCAGCGGGCTTTCCATCCATTCGACCTCGCCATCACGCGCGACGAGTAGGCGGCGCCGGCGTGTCTCGATGCGCGCTTCCGCGACGCAGAACGCATCGAAGTCTCTCGCCTGATCGACGCGCCCGAAAAGCGCATGCAGGGCAAGCCGGAAAAGACCGAGCCGGCCAGTGCGATGCGTGAGGTAAAGCCCGAGGGCGCCGGCATCGAGGCACGCGCGCGAACCGAGCTTAAATCCCGCGATCTCATATTCATTGTTGCCGACAAAAAGGAACGCGGTGCGACGCTCGATCTGTTGGCCTCCGGAGATAATTCGCACATCCAGAAATGGGAAGCGGCGCAACGCCTGGACCGTGGCCCAAAAGAATGCCGGCCACTTGCCGCGAGCCAGCCGGGACTGCTGCGCTTCACGCCGCGAAACAATCTGCGGATAGATGCCGAGACTCGAATTGTTGAGGAAGATGCGGCCGTTCACTTCGCCCGCATCGACGGCTACGACGCGCCCATTCACCACGGTCCGCACCGCCATTTCCAGATCGAGCGGGATGCGCAAATCCTTGGCGAAATGATTCAGCGTGCCGATCGGCAACACGCCAAGAATCTTATCCGTGCCGGCCAATTCCCCTGCCACTCCGTTGATCGTTCCGTCGCCGCCGGCGGCTACCACGATTCGCTCGCTGCTCTGCGCTGCCTTGCGCGCAACAGAAACGATGTCGTGGCCACCGTTCGGGTGAACAATATGCGGCGTCTCGCCGTGGATCCTGAATAACTCGGCGATGCGCGCCTCCGGATCGCCGGGACCTCCTGCGCCGCGATTCATGATGACGATCATCGCATTTGAATCGTTTGCGCGGGGTTTCCTGATGCCAGCGAGCTCCGAGAAAATGAGAAATTGAATCCGCCCGGTTTTCCCGTTTATCTGAACGGCATGCGCGAATATCACGATCTCCTGCGGCTGGTCCTCGAGCACGGGAAGCCGCGGATGGATCGGACCGGCACGGGGACACTTTCCGTTTTTGGAGCGCAAGCCCGTTTCGATTTGCGCGAAAGTTTTCCGCTCCTCACGACGAAGAAACTTCATCTGCGATCGATCATCCACGAGCTGCTCTGGTTCCTGCGCGGCGACACGAACGTCCGTTCGTTGAACGAACATGGCGTCACGATCTGGAACGAATGGGCGGATGAAAACGGCGATCTCGGCCCGGTTTACGGGGCGCAGTGGGTGGGCTGGCGTGGCGCCGCAGGCGCGGTCATTAATCAAATCGACGGCGTCATAACGGAGATCAAGCGAAACCCGGAAAGCCGGCGTCTGATTGTGAGTGCGTGGAATGTCGCCGAGCTCGACCAGATGGCCTTACCTGCGTGCCACGTCCTCTTCCAATTTTATGTGCGCGATGGCGAATTGAGCTGCCAACTTTACCAACGCAGCGCCGATTTGTTTCTCGGCGTCCCTTTCAATATCGCGTCGTATGCACTCCTGACGATGATGGTCGCGCAAGTCTGCGATTTGCGGCCGGGCGAATTCATTCACACCTTCGGCGATCTCCACCTGTATCAGAACCATCTCGACCAGGCGCGCGAGCAACTGACGCGCGAGCTGCGCCAGCGGCCGCGGATGAAATTGAAACCGGCGGTGAAAAGTATCTACGACTTCCGTTTCGAGGATTTCACGCTTACTGACTACGACCCGCACCCCGCGATCAAGGCGCCGATCGCAGTCTAGCGGGTCGTCGTGCTCGCAGTCGTCGGGCCGCGATTCAAACCGACCAGGTCATTTAGAATATTCAGGGTCTCGTCGCGCTCCGGGTCGATTGCCGGCTCTTTCGTGCCGTCATCGGAAGTCACCGTGTCTGAGTCGGAATCGGTCGCGGCCTCCGGCGCCGTTTTAGGGCCGCCCTTTTTGTTCGCGGCGAGTTTTCCCGGGAAAATGATCGGCTGCAGGTTCGGCTTGTCGACATTGTCGAGCGTGAGACGAATCATCTGCAGGTCTTCGCCCTGGCGCGCGAGGCGTTCCTTCGAACGGGTCTCTTTCCGAAGTTTGTCCTCGCTCAATTCGCTTTTGCGGACGTCTTCATTCAGCGAAATGCGGTTCTCATCCAGCCGCTTCCGCAGCCGCCCCATATCTTCCATTACGTAGCGGAACTCAGGATTGGCCTGGACGCGGGCTTCGGAGCGGCGTTTGAGCTCATCCACAAACAACCCGCGGCCATCGGACCATTTCGTATATCTTGCCTTCGGCACTTCGTCGTAGGACAAACAGTTCTTCAGAGCCCCTTCGCCGAATTCCGGCAGATCGCTCAAAGTCGGCAAAACAATATCCGAGGCGACGCCGTGAAGCTGGGTGGATCCGCCCGCGACGCGATAAAATTTCTGGATGGTCAATTTCAGAGCGCCATCTTCCTGCGAACGATTCCCGAGCAGCGAAGTAAACCGGCCGATCTCCAGGATCGTTTGCACGGTCCCTTTGCCGAAAGTGTTCTTGTCGCCCACGATCAACGCGCGTCCATAATCCTGGAGCGCCGCCGCAAAAATCTCGCTGGCGGAAGCGCTTTGCCGACTCGTCAGCACGATCATTGGCCCCGAGTAGGCGATTCCCGGATCGGGATCGGGCGAGACGACGATATTTCCATTCGAGCCCTTGGTCTGCACAATCGGTCCCGATTTCAAAAAGAGCCCGGTCAACGCGATCGCTTCTTCGAGCGAGCCGCCGCCGTTTCTGCGCAGATCAACGATGAGCCCGGCGATATTCTCTTTCTTCAGCCGCTTGAGCAACGCGAGCACATCCTTCGTCGTGCTCTTCTGGTGCTTATCCATATCGGCATAGAAAGAGGGAAGCGTGATCCAGCCCAGCTTCACCGGCTCGCCATTTTCGTCCTTCTTGAAAATGATGTCGGCGCGCGCTTCCTGGTCTTTCAGCTTAATCTCGTCGCGCACCAGATCGACCGTCTTGCGCTTCGACGGATCCGCCGCGTCCGATGGAATGACCATGAGCCGGACGTGCGTGCCTTTTTTGCCGCGAATTTGCTCGACCACCTTATCAAGACGCATATCGCGAACGTCGTTGAATTCTCCCGAACCTTGCGCCACTGCCGTGATGCGATCGCCCACTTTCAAGCGCCCATCGGTTTGCGCCGGCCCGCCCGGAACCAGGCTCTCGATTTTCGCGTAGCCATCTTCGGTCCGGAGCATCGCGCCGATGCCGACAAGGGAGAGCCCCATGTTGATGCTGAAATTCTTCAAGTCGGCTTTGCTCAGATATTCCGAATGCGGGTCGTAAGCCTGCGCGAGCGCGTCGAGGAAAAGCTTCACCTGTTCGTCCTTGTCCTGCTCGTGAACCGTGCGAGCGAGGCGCTCGTAACGGCGCGCAATCAGTTTCGGGCCGGGCTCGATCGGATGTTCGCTCAAATGTTCCTGGAGCAATTCGCTCGCGATCCGTCCGCGCCAGACCGCGTCGGCTTCCGCCTCATCTTTCGGCCACGGGACTTTTTGCCGGCTGAGCTCGATATTGGCGTCCTGCTTGAAATCGACCGGCTGCGCCACGAGTTCTTTAACTTTGGCGACGCGCTCGTCCACGCGTTTAGTGTAGAGGTCGTAAATTTCGTAGGCGGGCCTCAGATTCCTTAGCAAAACATCGTCGTCGAGGGACGTTCCGTACTTGGCCGTCAGCATATCGACGTCCTGCTGGGTGAAGAAAAGGTGGCTGAAATCGAGCAGCTCGAGATAGGTGCGGAGGAATTTTTGCGAAACCTCATCGTTGAGGGCGTGGTGCGTGTAATGGCCTTCCTCGAGCAATCGCCCGACCGACTGCTCGACATCCTCCATGTCCGATTTCGCAGGGGCGGTCGGCGCCGCCAGTAAGGCGGAAATGATGACAGGCAGGAGAAATAGTGAGCGGAAAGATGGCTTCATTCGGAAAAAGAGGTTTCGAAAAGTCGCAGAATTCACGCTGAACGCAAGGTAACCACGAGGCGGTAGATCATGTGTAGGTAGTGAGACAATCGATCCGCCGGAACATTCAAAGAACGACCGGCAGTGCGCCCCTTGCATGCAGCTTTCATTCCCTGTAGCGCTACAGTCGAATGATGCGTTACGAGACTTTTTGCGGCGGAATTTTTGAAACGAATTGCTACCTGATCGAGGCCCCGCAGGGATCGATTCTGTTCGACGCGCCTGACGGCGCCTGCGACTGGCTGGTCTCGAACGGTGTGACGCCAAAGCTGTTGCTTCTGACGCATGGGCATTTCGATCACGTGCCCGACGTCGCGAAGATCAAGCGCCGGTTCGGATGCCAGATCGGATGTCATGCCGAGACGGCGCCGATGATTTCCAATCGCGATTTCTTTCGCAGCTTCGGGTTCGAACTGGAGATCGAGCCCACCAAACCCGATTTCCTGATCGCAGCAACGCCGGCCCGCGATTTTCTCGGCTTGGAGATGGAGGTGCTCGAAGTGCCAGGGCATTGTCCGGGAAGCCTCTGCTTCCTTTTGCGGACCGACGATCTGCTGATCGGTGGCGATGTTTTGTTCGCGAGCGGAGTCGGACGCTGGGACCTCCCCGGCGGCGATGGCGACCTTTTGTTTAGCGGGATCAAGGAGAAGCTGTATCCGTTGGGCGATGACATCACGGTCCTGCCGGGTCACGGCCCGCCGACGACCATCGGCGCCGAGCGGCGGACGAATCCGTTTGTGCGCTGATCTACGCTCTTAGCGCCACGAGTACTGTTGCTGGGCGGGAACGTGGAGCTCTTCTTCGATCTGATGAAGTTCCTTATGCATGCGCTCGATCTCGCTGCGCAAACGCACCCGATCGATCGCTTTGCTGCGCAATTGAGAATTTACGGAGGCGGCTTCCTGACGCACGTGCTCATACTTGCGCGAAATAGCCTGTGGCGCGCGGAAAGTCCGCAACAGGCGTTCCACGTGAGTCATCATGTGATTGAGGTGGTTCACCTCAGCCATCAACCGATCAACGGCGGGCGGATGGTAGAAGCGTTCCTGACCGGGAACAGGGTTCTCCTCCTGATCATAAGCTGACGCGACAGCGCTGAATCCGGCCAGGCCAACGGCAAGGAGGGAGAATGCGATAGATTTTTTCATGTGTGATTCAGGTTACGTGGTTCCAACCCGAACCGCCACGACGCATTTAGAATTACTGGACACGATCCAGGACAGCTCCCAATTTCTTGAGCTCGCTAATCTCGCCGACAAGCGTCCGCAACGAGGTCATCGCCGCTGGGATATGATCGAGGAATGTCTTGTTGCCTTTGACCAGGCCGAGGAAGCCATAGGCTCCCAGCGCTTGCATGAGACGCTGGATCCCGCAAAGACGGAACGTTTGGCGGAAATCCGGTGCGACGGGTTCGCCGGCAGCGGCGCGCTTCGATTCATAATGGGCCAGCAACTCCTCGCATTCCGCCCGGGAGAAGGTTACGTAGGGATCGAAGAGAAGGGATGCCAGGTCGTACTCCGCGAGACCGGGCCGCATTCCTTGAAAGTCGATCAGATGCGCCTGGCCGTTGCGAACGATGATGTTTTGCGATTGGAAATCGCGATGAACCAGGATCCGCGGCCGCTCGGCCAATTCTTCCGCGATTCGGTTCAGCGCCGGCAGAGCAAGTAATTGCGAAAGCTCTTTTTCCGCCACACCGAAAAATCGGCTGAGACAATTTTCGACGAAATAATTTTGCTCCCAGCGATAGAGCGCGGCATCAAATTCAGCCGGCAGATTTTCTTGAATCGCCCTCGCCGCATTCCCGGCCACGCAATGCAGTTTCACGATCTCATCCAGCGCCGATTCGTAAAAGGCGCGACGCACGAGCCAGTTTTCGTCGCGATAGCTCCAGAGATCGGCTTTCCCGAGATCTTCGATCCAGATCAAGCCTTCCGCGGCATCGTGAAAATAAATCTTGGGCGCGCGAATCCTGTGCTCGGCGAGGAATTCCGCGATCCGGACGTAATGCCGGTTTTCTTCCCGTCCAAGATTGTACTTAACGAGGATGATCGTCTGCTCGGGCGAACAGCGGACGCGATAAAACTTCCGGTCCGATCCGCCCTTCTCGATTGGCGTGATCCTGACCTTGGCTTCTTCCAGCCGGGGAAAATGAATCCTGGTCTGCCGGAGGAGCAGCTCGGTCTTGGCGGTCTTAGATGTCGATGTCACTGAGTTCGCCTTCGGCTTTTCGATGGGAGCGGACAATACAATTACGAAGGTGCGAACGGGAAGCGATTTGTGCGCCCGGCCAGAGAATTGTGTTTTCAAGGATCGCGCCCGCGCCGACGGAAGAGCGCTCGCCGACGGAACAGGCGCCAATTAGACGTGCGGTTGAATCGACCAGCGCGTCCGCCGCGACCGAGACCGGCCATTGCTCCGATTTCACGTAATCAGGTTTCCAGCGTTCTTCCTGGATGGCTCGATGGACCGCCAGATACTCGGTGCGCGAGCCGATGTTGAACCACTTGTCTTCATTCAACACCACGCCGCCGATCTTGCCGCCATCTCCAATCCATTCCGTCAGGATCGGAATGAACGAAAGATTTTGACCGGGCGGAATCCGCTTGAAAATCGCCGGCGTCCAAACCGAAACGCCCGCGAAATCGTAACGACCCGGATGCCCGTAACGATTCTCGATGTCCACGACGCGGCCGCCTTCGAGCGCCATATCTGCGCCGTGCTCAGTCTCGCGCAAGGCGAGCGTGACATCGTTTCGGGCGCGAAAATGTTCGTCGAGCAATGGTCGCAGATCGATGTCCGTCAGGACGTCGCCGCTATAAGCAATGAAGGGCTCGTTACGCAGCCACGACTCGACATTCTTGATCCCGCCGCCGGTCCCGAGGATTTTCGGCTCGTGAACCAATTGAATGG
>JBEEHU010000044.1:0-5885 GCA_041167565.1 Verrucomicrobiota bacterium
CCCTCGAGGATTTCCTGGATATGCGAACGCAGCTCGCGCGTCTCCGGATCGACGATCGCGAATTCCTCTTCGATCCCGAGTGTGTAGACGTGGTCTTTCATTGCAAAGAAACGATCCGCAGATTTCGCAGATTAACACAGATTATTTCGGATAAGGGGCCGATAACAGCCTCTCCCAATCTGCGAAATCTGTGCAAATCTGCGGATGAAAACTCAGGCTAAATCGCTAAGCGCTCGCTTCGTCACCGCGGCTTGGAGGAACTTGCCCCAGCTCAAATTATCGCGACCAGGCATGTGCTCGCGCGCTTTGCGAATCGCCATGTCGGAAACTGCTTCGACCACCCACTCGAAATTTGCCTGGCCGACACTGTTCACTTCCGCATCGGGCGCGGGGTTGCAGAAATCGATCGCGAGCGGCACGCCGTCGCGAATGGCGAATTCGACCGTGTTCAAATCGTAGCCGAGATACTGGTTTAGCCGCAGCACGCCCTCTTCGACCTTTGCGAGAATCTCTTTCGGCGTCTGCCACTCCGTCTGGTAACGCAAATGATATGGATGCCGCGGTTCGTACGGCATGATCCGCACATTCCGCTGATCGATCGAGTAGCAGCGGAAGTACATGTCGAACTTCACTTCCTCCTGCAACATCATCACGAGCTGGCCGGTTTCGCTGTAGGCCCGGAAAAATTCCTCCGAGTTATGCAATCGATAGACGTTCTTCCAGCCGCCGCCGGCGAACGGTTTGAAAAACGCGGGCCAGCCGACGTAGGCGAAAATTCCTTCCCAATCCAGCGGGTAACCGAGATTGCGAAACGAATTGTCGTTCGTGTCCGGCGGCGGCGTGTGCGAAGGGAGCAGCACCGTCTTGGGAACCGCGACGTCGATCTTCGTCGCGAGCGCGTTGTTGAAAAACTTCTCGTCCGCGCTCCACCAAAACGGATTGTTCACGACCGCCGTCCCGGTCAGCGCCGCGTTCTTCAAAAAGGCGCGGTAGAACGGCACGTCCTGCGAAATTCGGTCGATGATCACGTCGTAGCCGCACGGTTCGCCCTGAATAACTTTGTCGATCCGGACGAATTCGGCCTGGATATCTTTCCCGCCGGTTTTCATGTTCACGCGATCGACGAATGCCGGAGGAAAACTGCCCTCCTGCCCGAAGAGGATTCCGATTTTTTTCATAAGCGTGTTGTTAAATCTTCGCCAAATACTGCGGCAGCATGTCGCGCCAGTAATTCCAATCGTGGCCCCGCCACCTTCCATCGTCGAGCCAATGCTGGATGCCTTTGCTGTTTAGCATTTCCGACAAGCGATAAGTTTCGTGCCGCGTGTTGTCCCATTCGCCGGTGCCGAGAATGATGCCCATGTGGTTGAATTTCCACCGATCGGAAATGTTCGGCAGATATTCGTAAGGGCTGTTGAAATAAATGTTGTCGTCGTGATAGCCATCGAAGAAATCGCTGATGTCGAACGCGCCGCTTAGACTGATGAGATGGCTGACGGCGTCGGGATGCCGGAACGCGATGTTCGCCGCGTGATAGGCGCCGAGGCTCGCGCCGCAGACGGCGACACGGTGACTGGAGCATTCGCGGCGCGCGAGATCGAAGACGTCGTGCACGATCACATTCTCGAAGGCCATGTGGGTGCGGATACGATCGGCCGGGTGAATCGCTTTGTTGTAAAAGCCGTCGAGGTCCGCGGAGTCGGGACAATAGATCGTGATCTTGCCGCTATCGACGAAACCGGAGATGGCGTCGGTCAATCCGAAGTCCTTCACCTGCGAGTAACGCCCGAACGCGGTCGGGAAAAGAATCAGGGGAATTCCGCCGCCATCGCCAAAGGCCAGCATCTCGAATTCGCGGCTCATATGCGGCGTCCACCATTTGATATAGCGTTCGTTCATAAGGCTTTCCCCGGATCGAGCGGTCGCGGGAACCTTTTCCTAAAGCGCCACCGGCCTAAAGGCAAACAGGAAGAGAAATCTCGACAAGTCCGAAATGACGCGCGATGCGTTTCGCTTTCATGCCGCCGAACACGCTCACAGGAAATATCCAAAAGCACCGCGCGTTTCCCTCGAAGATCCTCAAGAACCGCCGCGACGTTCTCGTTTATCTTCCGCCCGGTTATCGCCGTTTCTCGGGGCGAAGGTATCCGGTGCTCTATCTGCACGACGGCCAGAACGTCTTCGATGCCGCCACTTCTTTCGCCGGCGTGGAATGGGGCGCCGATGAGACGGCGCAACAGTTGATCCGCAACAAATTGATCGAGCCGCTCATCATCGTCGCCATCGCGAACACCGGCGAGAATCGCATCCACGAATATGCGCCAACGCCCGCCCCGATCGATCCCCCAAAGCGGAAGCGGAGCAAAGGACAGCTCCGCAGCTACGGACGTTTTTTGATCGAGGAATTGAAGCCGTTCATCGATCGAAAATATCGGACGAAACGCGAAGCGGAGTTCACCGGTCTCGGCGGCTCATCACTCGGTGGGCTCGCCACGCTGGCGCTCGGACTTTGGTTTCCGAATTACTTCACGCGGCTCGCCGTCATGTCGCCCTCGATCTGGTGGGACGATTGCGCCATTTACAAAATCGTGGAGGCGATCGACGAAACCGCCCGGCCGCCGCTAAAAATCTGGCTCGATACCGGCACGAACGAGCCCGGTTGGGAACGAGGTCGCGAACTCCGCGACCGCCTCGTCGAGAAAGGCTGGCGTTTGCACGACGATTTGCACTACCTCGAAATCGAAGGCGCCGATCACAGCGAAGGCGCGTGGGCCGCGCGCGTCGATCCGGTGCTGCGCTTTCTTTATCCGCCAGCGCCGCCGCCTGTCGCAAAAGTCGTCATGCCAGCGAAGCGTCGTCACGCCGTGGCAAGATTGCTCGCGCGTGCCGGTTTGTTTGCCGCCTAACGAAATTGAGCAATCGACCTGCTAGCGGTTCGCTGTCGCCTAGATAGGCCTTTGATTCATAATTGGGTGTACTCAATGTGCACTCCCTCGACTTCTTCATGGCGGTTGAAAACCTTCTGATCTGCGAAGTCGCGCTGTCGCGCTGATCCTGGTAGAAAAACGCGCAGAGTGCGAGGATCGCGCCACGTGATGCCGACGGAGTGACTGCCCTCAAGGCCAACGACCACCTTGTCTCTGCCGAACCAACTCCGAGCGCGCCGGAGCGTGACTGCTGTGCCGTCTGCAAGGACGCCGCAATCCGCATAGGTGACCCGCGCGATCCACTCGCCAGATGGCGAACGCTCCTCTTCGCGCACTGAATCCTTGCAGCAGGAAGTGCAAAGCAGCGCTGCAGCAAAGACGACTGCGAAATTCTTCGCGCTCACAGGCAGCGAGGCCTAACTGCCGGGAGGGCCAGATTCTGTCGAGCCAGAGCCGTTTGAAACTGTGGCAGTCACTTCTTCGGTAAATTTTCCGAGCTTTCGGAATTTATCGTACCGGTTCTGCAGCAGCTCTTCGATCGGGACGGCTGAGATTCGCTCGAGATTCTGGCGCAGGGCTATTCCGAGATTTGCGGCCGCGAGATCGTGATCGCGATGCGCGCCGCCTTCCGGCTCCGGCACGATTTCATCCACGACGCCGAGCCCCATCAGATCTTGCGCGGTCAGTTTCAAAGCCTCGGCCGCTTCGGCCGCGTGCCGCCGGTCCTTCCACAAGATTGCCGAACAGGCCTCCGGGCTGATGACGGAATAATAGGCGTTCTCGAGAATGAGGACGCGATCCGCGACGCCGATGCCGAGCGCGCCGCCGGAGCCGCCTACGCCGATGACCACCGCCACCGTCGGCACCCGCAGGTTCATCATCTCGCGCAAATTCACCGCGATTGCTTCCGAAATGTGGCGCTCTTCCGAGCCGATGCCGGGAAACGCGCCCGGCGTATCGATCAACGAAATCACGGGCAACCCAAACTTCTCCGCGAGCCGCATCAGGCGCAGCGCTTTGCGATATCCCTCGGGATGGGCGCAGCCGAAATTGCGCATCACGTTTTCTTTCGTGTCGCGGCCTTTTTGATGAGTGACCACGACGCAGCGATGGTGGCCGAGTTTCGCGAGCCCGCTCGGCATGGCCTTGTCGTCGCCGAAGACGCGATCGCCGTGGAGCTCGATCCAATCGGTGAAGCAGCGCGCGATGTAATCGAGCGCAAAAGGCCGCTTGATGTGGCGGGCGAGTTGGACGCGCTGCCACGCGGTGAGGTTGTCGTAAATCTGGCGGCGGGTCTCGCGGATCTTGCTTTCCATCGCTTCGACTTCCGTATCGAAATCGAGGTCGTGCTGGTCGGAATGGTTCTTCAAATCCTGGAGGCGCCGCTGCAACTCCAGGATCGGTTTTTCAAAATCCAGAGGATGGGATTCCATGGGCGAAGGATCTCGTCAGTCCGTAATGGTGACAGCGGTCTTGCTGTTTACAAGGCTGCTCAGTTCCTCGGCATCGGACGCATTCATCCCCAGGCCCGGAGGAGGCGGCTGGCCGGCGGCGTCCTTATGATTCGCGTCGGCTTCGGCATAGAGAAAGTAGCCGGGTTGCGCGAGGCGAATCCAGCGCGTGCTGCCGGGGTATTCCTTGGTGCCGAAGCCGACGCGTTTGCCGTTTTTCCAAGCGAGGATTTCCGCGACGCGGGTGGTGATGCGCGGCGGCTGTTTGGCTGAAAGCCGCGTCGTCTTCACCTGGTAACGCTTAAAAAACTGGCCGTGATTGAGGAGAATGATGGTCTGGGCTTTGCGCTGGATGAAGATCGAAAAATCGGGCCGCGAAATCAAAAGATGCTGGCCGACCCGCAGCATCGTGTTGGTCAGGTTGTTGGTCCGCACGATCAGCTCCGGCGTGGTCTTCATTTTGGCCGCGATCTTCGCGAGGACGTCGCCGCTCCGGACAACGTATTCCTGTTTTTCCGGCGAACGATAATCGGAGAACAGCATCTCGGTGTTCACCTGCCCGATGAGATCCTTCGCTTCTTCGGTGTGGAGCCCATTCGGAAATTTCTGCAGGAACAACATCAACGCATCACGCGCTTCGATGAGCTTTCCTTCCTGGCGCAGCTTGGCCGCCGCCTGGAATTCCGGCAGGCCCACATCGGGGATGGGCTCGACCGGGATCTCGCCGCTTTTCTCGGCGATGATCTTCCGCTCCGGCTTGACGAAAAGATCGTAACTAAAGAACGCGGCCCCGCCGAAGATCACCACCGCAAGCAGGAGAAGGAAAAGCCATTTCATGAATGAACAACGCGATGATCAATTACTGAATCGTTTGCCGCGCCGGTCGCCGCGTGCGGCGTTTCACAGAACGCCCTGCAATTCAGCTCTGCCTGGGAAAAGTCTCCCAAGAGGCGGGGCGTGGCAGCGGATCGCCGTCCTTCCCCCACGTGAAGTGGCAATCCTGGCAGTAAAATTCCTTGGGGAAAATCCGGAGAGCGAAAAGGGCACTGGCGAGCCATGGAGTGATGAACTTCCGCGTCAGTTGCGGATACTCGATCCGCGGCGACTTGCACTGCGGGCAGCGAATAGCCGAGCCGATCGCGGGATCGCTCGCTTCCCATTCCACCATCAATTTGTTGGCGGCTACGAAATCTTCCTCCTCCACCATGACCTTGGCGTTCGCCTGCGGCTCCGACATGAACGCGACCTGGCGAAGGTGTCCTTCGCTATGGACATCGGCCTTCAGGCCGGCCTCTTGCAGGCGCTTCTTCAGGTGCTTGGCCTTCGCGGGCTCGTTGAATGTCGCGATCGTGACCATAATTTCGCTGGGGCAATTCCCATCAAACATCAACTACTGGCCGAGCGCAAGATTCGGCGGCGGAAACCATTTGTAGACCATCAGGTAAACCAGCACGCCCGTGACCGAGACATAAAGCCAGATCGGCATCGTCCAGCGCGCGATCCGCGT
>JBEEHU010000045.1:0-3531 GCA_041167565.1 Verrucomicrobiota bacterium
GGCACGCCCGTGCGCGTCGATCCGTAGGACACGGTGACGCTGGAGCGTCAGCCTAATGCAAGTTGTAGATTTCGACGAGGCCGACGCCGGTCGTGTTATCTTTTCCGCGAATAATCGCTGTGTACGCGCCTGAAGGGAGCCGCAATAATACGGCCGCTTCGCTCTCTTTCGTAGGGGCTAGCCCGAGCTCGAGCAGGGCCTCCGGTTGCCCATCGCGCCAGTCATCGTTCGACGCGATCGTCGCGCCCTGGCTGTCGTGCAGCTCGAGCATCGGATTGGCCAGGGGATCGGTTATGCCTGCCGTCGCCAGGGAAGGGCCAAGGGCCCGGGCCACAATCCGGCTGAAACCGTCGCCTTGTTCAAGGATCGTGCCGGCAATCATCACATTATCGCCTGTTCCGACGAAACCGCGCGTGCTCATGTTCGGCAGTTCAGCACCGGCATACGCATCCACGTCGTATACTTCCACCAACGCGATTCCCGGAGCGGCGCCGTTGCCCCGAACCACAACTGTATAATTCCCTCCCCCGACGTCTGTCGCCGTCGCTGATTCCAGCTCATGAGCCGGAGCCAGTCCCTGGCCTTGGATGAACTGCGCGTGAGAATCGTCCCGCCAATTGTCGTTTTTTGCGATCCGAAAGCCGGAGGGATTGTAGACTTCCAAGGTTGGGTCCGACAGCGGAGCATTTATACCCTGAAGCGATGGACCGATCGCTCGGAAAACCACGACTCGACCCACCTGGCCCAGCTGCTTTGGCGGACCCGGCATGATGAATCCAGCAATGGCCACGTGATCGCCGCCTTCGACAAGTTCGCGCGTCGAGATGTTTTTTAGACGCCTCGGGTTTTGCGCAAACTCGGAAGTGTTTCCATCCTGACTCGTCGCCGTCATATTGAAGGAGGCGGTCGGGTCGCTGACAGGAAAGGTGGCAGAAAACTGCGCGTTACCGCCGGCATCCGTCGTAACCGAGCTGCTGCCGAGGTAGATCTGGCCCAGGCGCAGAGATTCCGCAAAATACTGGAGCATAAACTGAGAGTTAGCGCTCGAATTCAATGTTCCTTTGATCGTGACCGAACCGTTTGCGATCACGGCACTCTCGATGACCGGTTTATTCTGGAGGTTGTTAGTTCCGGCATCCGGATCGCCGGGGTCATTCGGTGTCGGGCCGTCGAAATTCAAATCGATGCCGACGCGATTCGCGTAAATCGCATTCGACAAAATCCGGTTGCGCACGGTCGGTGACGTAACGTTCAAGATGGGAACTCCAACATCACTGAACGCAATGACGTTGCCCGCTCCAGGTTCCAATCCGCCGATCACGTTGTCGGAGCCACCTTCTATGAAAATTCCCCTTTTGTTCGGCAAAGAGCTCGTGCCGTCCGCCTGCAGGCCAATCACGTTGCCCTGGATCCGAAGACCGTTTGCCCGCATCCGGCAGGAGCCGTGCCCGAGATCAATTGCGACTGCGTTTCCTGAAATCAGATTGCCAGCGCCCGGGGCCGTGCCGCCGATAATCGATTTTGAAAGATCGTTGTCTTTGCTGGCACACGTCGCTCCAAAATTTGTGAACGCGATCCCGAAGCTATTTGGAACAGCCTTGGTTCCACTCGCATTCGTCCCGACGTAATTCCCCTCCACCACTGTTGCGATCGGCGTGTCAGGACTCGCACCCCAAAAGCCAGTGTTGTTGCCGGAGATCACATTCCGAGATGCCGGATCAATTCCACCAAGCTGCGTTACGGTCATGACACCATTGCCGTTGGGGCGCGCCGTTTCACCATCGGGCAGAACGCCGATGAAATTACCGGCAACCACCGCGCTATCGACGACGCCGGCGTTGAGCGCGGTGCAAAATCCTGTGATGGAGAGGCCGCGGACAACATATTTTGAGGTCGAACCGGAAAACACGAATCCCTGGCAAGGCGAAACAAAACCGCCCCCACCGTCGACTTGGATAAGAATCACGGCGTTGTCGCCGACCGTCAGCGTGTTCGGCTTCGCGCCCGGCTGGCTATAGCCGTCGATGACCAGCGATTCCGAAATCGTCGGCAGCAGATTCTTGCTGACATCGATCTTCTGAACACCGGAACCGGGAATGTTAAACAGGATACGGTCCGCTCCCGGCGTATTATTTGCGTCTGTAATCGCCTGATAAAGCGAGCCTGGGCCGTAGTTATTGGTGTTTGTTACCGTAAAATCAGCCGCCGCCAACCGGCTGACTCCGCACACGAGAACGAAGGCGGCGAAAAGCCTTTTCACGCAATCAGAGTATCCGGCCTGCCCTCCGGATGCAAACAAATTACAGTAAACGCTGCCGGAGCATTTCCAACGCGGCCTGCGTCGCCAGCTCTTTGAACGTCGGGCGGTCGTCCGGGAAAAGACGCTTTTCCACTTTCGTCTCGCGACCGTCGCCGGCCAGCGCGATGAAGACCAGGCCGAGCGGTTTTTCCGTCTTGCCGTCACCCGGTGCCGCGATCCCAGTCGTGGCGAGAGCAAAGTCCGCGTTCGCTCTTTTTCGCGCGCCTTCCGCCATCGCGCGCACAACCTCGTCGCTCACCGCCCCGTGTTTCAGAAAAAGGTCCGGATCGACTCCAAGCAGTCGCGTCTTTTCGTCGTTCGAATAGGTGACGTAGCCGGTGAGAAAAACCGCGGACGAGCCGGGCACGTTTGTGATCCGGTGCGCGAGATACCCGCCCGTGCAAGATTCCGCCACGGCCAGCGTTTGCTTCTTTTGCGTCAGCAGTTTCACGACTGCCTCTTCAAGATTTCCACCGTCGCGGGAGAAAACGGACGCGCCCAGTCCCGCCGTGATAATTGCGTCCGCTCGAGTGAGCGCCGCCTCGTCGCCCAGGATTCGCACATCCACTTCTCCCGGCCGCGCGCAGTACCCAAGCTCGATTCCCGGGATTTCGAGGAGACGTTCGCCGATTGCCGCCTCCACCAGCGATTCGCCCATGCCCGCGATGCTGTAAGTGCGGCGCTGAACAATCCCTTCTCCTGAAATAATTTTTCGGAGCATTGGCAGCACGGAATTCCTGAACATGGGATGCAGCTCGCGCGGCGGCCCCGGAAGGAGAAAGAGATGCGGCCGACCTGAATTGGCGGCGATGTACAAACCAGGCGCGCTTCCGTCGGCGTTCGGCAAAACGACCGCGCCTTCGGGCACATCGGCCTGCCGGGCCACTCGGTCCGTCAGCCGGAAACCGCGATTCGCAGCGCGGGTCGTAATTGCATTCATGACGGCGGGATCGTGCCGCAACTCCAACCCGAGAAGCTCGGCTGTAACCTCACGCGTGATGTCGTCCGTCGTCGGCCCGAGACCGCCGGTGACAAAAACGATTTCGAAATGCGCGAATGATTCCGCGAGCGCGTCGCGGATTGCGGTGCCGTCCGGGACCGTAATCTGTCGGCTGATACGCAAGCCCAAGGGAAATATTTCGCGGGCGATGAAGCCGAGGTGCGAGTTGAGGACGTCGCCGAGAAGAATCTCAGTGCCGGTGTTGATGATGGTTGTTCGCACCGTCGGAACG